>NZ_JAKKOM010000002.1:0-383274 GCF_021739525.1 Klebsiella sp. 2019SCSN059
CCCCAGGCCCGGTAAGGCGTAGCCGCCACCGGGCATCAGGACGGGTACGCGGTCGGAACACCTTGCCGGGCGGCGCTACGCTTGCACCGGCCTACTGAGCTTGCACCGGCCTGCCGTACCCCAGGCCCGGTAAGGCGCAGCCGCCACCGGGCATCAGGACGGGTACGCGGCCTGAACGCTTTGCCGGGCGGCGCTACGCTTGCACCGGCCTACAATGCTTGCGCCCTCCAGGCCAGACCCCAGGCCCGGTAAGGCGTAGCCGCCACCGGGCATCAGGACGGGTACGCGGTCGGAACACCTTGCCGGGCGGCGCTGCGCTTGCCCGGCCTACTGAGCTTGCACCGGCCTGCCGTACCCCAGGCCCGGTAAGGCGCAGCCGCCACCGGGCATCATGACGAGTATGCGGTCGGAACGCATTGCCGGGCGGCGCGACGCTTGCACCGGCCTACAATGCTTGCGCCCTCCAGGCCAGACCTTCGGCCCGGTAAGGCGCAGCCACCACCGGGCATCAGGACGGGTACGCGGTCGGAACACCTTGCCGGGCGGCGCGGCGCTTGCCCGGCCTACAACGCCCGAGGCCCCAGTACCGTAGGCCCGGTAAGGCGTAGCCGCCACCGGGCAATCGCACCGTACTCAGCTTTCGTTGACTATTCCCGGGCGCTGGAAACGGCGCAGCTCGCGTAGCAGCCCCACCAGCAGCACGCCGACGAGGGCCAGCGCCCAGCCGCTGGCGCTGGCGGAAGCGACCGGCGTCATCACCGCCCCTAACCCGCCGAGCAGCGCCGCGCCGATGGCGTCGCCGGTAACGTTCTGCGCGGTCCACAGACCGTTAATTCGCCCGAGCATATGTTCCGGCGTCTGGGTCTGGATCAGGGTGTACTGCAGCAGCGAGCTAATAGCGCTCAGCCAGCCAAACAGCGCCAGGCACAGCGCGCCCAACGCCCAGTGCGGCATCAGGCTGAACAGCGCAATGGCGACAAAGGAGCACACCGTCGTCGCCAGCATCAGCGCGCCCGGCCGCACGGTCTGGGCCAGCTGGCCGCTGGTCAACGCCCCCAGCGCCGCGCCGAGCGGAATCGCGGCGTACAGCAGGCCAATCTGCCCGGCCGACATCTGCCAGCTCCCGGCCAGCGCCGGATAGAGCACCCGCACCGCGCTGGCCATGGTCAGCAGGCCGCCGAGCAGCGCAATCCCGCCGATAAGCGGACTCTGGCAGAGGAAGGTCAGCCCCGCCAGCAGGGCACGCAGCGGATGCTCGCGCGGCTGCGGAGGCGGCGGCAGCTGTGGCAGACGCAGCAGGGTTAAGGTGGTGATAAAGGTCCCCGCCGCCGCCAGGCCGAAATTCCAGGCCACGCCGCCGGAGGCCAGCAGCAGGCCGCCGATCATCGGCGAAATCACCGAGCCCAGGCGCACCGTGAGCATAGTGATGGCACCGGCCTGCATCAGATTTTCCCGCCCCACCAGCGCCGGCGTCGCCGCCAGCAGCGCGGTCACCCCCAACGAAGCGAAGAACCCATCCCAGATCCCCAGCAGGTAGATCGCCGCCAGCGACGGCTCCGGCAGCAGGGCGTTCAGACACAGGCCGACAAAGCCCACGCCGCAGGTGCCGCGCGCCAGCAGGATCAGGCGTTTGCGCTCATAGCGGTCAGCCAGTACCCCCCCCACCATCAGACCAATAAACATCGACGCGCCGGTCAGCGTCACCGACAACCCGACCTGCCAGGTCGAATGGGTCATCATCTGGATCTGCACCGGGATGGCCACACCCAGCAGGCCAAGCGACAGAATAGAGATAAAGCGAGCGATAAAAACGGCGCGAAACGCCGGGTGAGTTTTCAGCAGGCTGAGGTTGAGCAGCCAGGATTGTCGATTCATTACAGCGCCTTGTCGTTATTTTTAATACCCTTTTTACTGTGGGTCATGCTACCATAGCTGAATAAAATCGATAACGATAATTACTATCATTATCATATCAGGGATGTCAGTTATGTCGTTTTCTACGACCGCGGTACGCTCTGTCGCCGTGCCCGGATTGTTGCTGTTACTCGCCTTAGCCGCCGCGCTTAGCCTGACTATCGGCGCCAAATCGTTGCCGATCGGCACGGTATTCACCGCCTTTAGCGGAACCTGTCAAAGCGCCGACTGCACCATCGTGCTGGACGCGCGCCTGCCGCGCACCCTGGCCGGTCTGCTGGCCGGCGTCGCCCTCGGCCTCGCCGGCGCGCTGATGCAAACGCTCACCCGTAACCCGCTGGCCGACCCCGGCCTGCTGGGGGTCAACTCCGGCGCCAGCTTCGCCATCGTCCTCGGCGCGGCGCTGTTCGGGATCACCTCCCCGCAGGAACAGCTGCTGCTGGCGTTTTGCGGCGCGCTCTGCGCCTCGCTGCTGGTGGCCTTCACCGGCAGCCAGGGTGGCGGCCAGCTGAGCCCGGTGCGCCTCACCCTCGCCGGGGTCGCCCTCGCGGCGGTACTGGAGGGGCTGTCCAACGGCATCGCCCTGCTCAACCCGGACGTCTACGATCAGCTGCGCTTCTGGCAGGCCGGTTCGCTGGATATCCGCACCCTGCAAACCCTGAAAATTGTCCTGCTGCCGGTGGCGATGGCGGGGATCGCCGCCCTGCTGCTGAGCCGGGCGCTTAACAGCCTGAGCCTCGGCAACGATACCGCCACCGCCCTCGGCAGCCGCGTCGCCCGCACCCAGCTGATCGGCCTGATTGTGATTACCGTCCTGTGCGGCAGCGCCACCGCCGTGGTCGGGCCGATCGCCTTTATCGGCCTGATGATGCCGCATATGGCCCGCTGGCTGGTGGGGGCCGATCATCGCTGGTCGCTGCCGGTCACCCTGCTGGCCACCCCGGCCCTGCTGCTGTTTGCCGACGTGATTGGCCGCCTGCTGGTGCCCGGCGAACTGCGGGTATCGGTGGTGAGCGCCTTTCTCGGGGCGCCGGTGCTGATCTGGCTGGTGCGGCGCCAGCCGCGCGGAGGTGGCCTGTGATTGCCCCGTCCCGCCGCCTGATAGCCAGCTGTCTGCTGCTGTTGGCCGCCAGCCTGTTGATTTCCCTGCTCGGGCTGGCGCAAGGCCCGGTGCCGCTAACGATTGACCAGGTCTTCTCCGCCCTGTTCGGCGACGCGCCGCGCAACGTCGCGATGGTGGTGAACGAATGGCGGCTGCCGCGGGTGTTAATGGCGCTGCTCATCGGCGCCGCGCTCGGCGTCAGCGGCGCCATTTTCCAGTCGCTGACCCGTAACCCGCTCGGCAGCCCGGACGTGATGGGCTTTAACACCGGCGCCTGGAGCGGCGTGCTGGTGGCGATGGTTCTCTTCGGCCAGAACCTGACGGCGATTGCCCTGGCGGCGATGGCCGGCGGGGTACTCACCTCGCTGGTGGTCTGGCTGCTGGCCTGGCGCAATGGGATCGAGACCTTTCGCCTGATTATTATCGGCATCGGCGTGCGCGCCATGCTGGTGGCCTTCAACACCTGGCTGCTGCTGCGCGCCTCGCTGGAGACCGCCCTTTCTGCGGGCCTGTGGAACGCCGGATCGCTTAACGGCCTGACCTGGGGTAAAACCTGGCCGTCGGCGCCGCTGATCCTGCTGATGCTGGTGGGCAGCGCCCTGCTGGTTCGTCGGATGCGGCTGCTGGAGATGGGCGACGATACCGCCTGCGCGCTGGGCGTGCAGGTTGAGCGTTCGCGCCTGCTGCTGATGCTGGTGGCGGTGGTGCTCACCGCCGCCTCGACGGCGCTGGCCGGGCCCATCTCATTTATCGCGCTGGTGGCGCCGCACATCGCCCGCCGCCTGAGCGGCACGGCCCGCTGGGGATTGAACCAGTCGGCCCTGTGCGGCGCGCTGCTGCTGGCGCTGGCCGATTACGGCGCCCAGCGGCTGTTTATGCCCTGGCAGCTGCCGGTGGGCGTACTAACCGTCAGCCTCGGCGGTATTTACCTTATTGCATTGTTGATTCAGGAGTCCCGCAAAAAATGAGTGCTGTCCCCTCCCGTTTGCGCGGCGAGCAGTTAACCCTGGCCTACGGGAACAAGACCATCGCCGAGTCGCTGAACGTGACCATCCCTGACGGCCACTTCACCGCCATTATCGGCCCCAACGGCTGCGGCAAGTCGACACTGCTGCGCACCCTCAGCCGTCTGATGACGCCGGCCAGCGGCCATGTCTGGCTCGACGGCGCGCAGATCCAGCAGTACGCCAGTAAAGAGGTTGCCCGCCGCATCGGCTTGCTGGCGCAAAATGCCACCACCCCTGGCGATATTACGGTGCAGGAGCTGGTGGCCCGCGGGCGCTACCCGCACCAGCCGCTGTTCACCCGCTGGCGCAAAGAAGATGAAGCGGCGGTGAATAATGCGATGCGGGCCACCGGGATCAGCGACCTGGCGCTGCAGAGCGTCGATACGCTTTCCGGCGGCCAGCGGCAGCGGGCGTGGATTGCGATGGTGCTGGCCCAGGAGACGGCGATTATGCTGCTGGATGAGCCGACCACCTGGCTGGACATCAGCCATCAGATCGACCTGCTGGAGCTGTTGAGCGAGCTGAATCGCGAGAAGGGCTATACCCTGGCGGCGGTGCTGCACGATCTGAACCAGGCCTGCCGCTATGCCACCCACCTGATCGCCCTGCGCGACGGTAAGATCGTCGCCGAGGGGGCGCCGAAGGAGATCGTCACGGCGGATCTGATTGAACGGATTTACGGTCTGCGCTGCACGATCATTGAGGATCCGGTGGCGCATACGCCGCTGGTGGTGCCGCTGGGCCGCCGGTAATTTCCCCTTTCCCCGGCTTGCGCGACGCTGAGCCGGGCTACCTGCTGTAGCCCGAACTCAACCGTTATCCCAGAATCTCCCTGACTACCGGGCCGATGGCTTCAAAGGCCTGCGGGGAGATAATGTCGACGTGGGCGCAGTTCTGGCTGAACACCTCCAGCTCGCCCACCCACGGGCCCCATACGACCTGCGGATCCATCCCCGCCTGCCGCGTCTTCTCCGCCACGAACAGCGTCGCCTTGCCGTCAAACTTCGCGCTGTGCGCGGTGGTTAACAGCCGCACCGCGTCGGCATAGTTGCCTTCGATGGCGCTGAACAGCTCGCCGGAGGCTTGCCCTTGCTGGGCGGCGAGGAACGCTTCGCGCTCGCGGGCAATTTCCGCCAGCACCGCCGGATCCAGCCCGTTCGCCTCTTTCTCCGCCCAGTTTTGCGTCTCCGGCGGCCAGGTATCCAGCAGGCCGAGGAAGGCCACCGCTTCGCCGCGCTGGCGCAAGCGGGCGGCAATGCCCTGGGCTAAGGTGCCGCCGAGCGAATAACCGAACAGATAATAAGGACCGTGCGGCTGCTGCGCCAACAGCGTTTGCAGATGATGCTCGCACACCTCGTCGAGGCTGGCGGCGCCGGCCATCGGCCCCTGCGGGCGCGGCGACTGAATACCGGTAATCGACCAGCGCGGGCTGAGATAGCGCGCGAGCACGCTGAACTGCCAGGCGAAGCCGGAGGCCGGATGGAAACAGAACAGCGTTGGGCCGTCGCTCTCGCGCAGCGGCAGAAGCGCATCCAGCCCCAGGCGCTGAGCCTGCTCATCGCTGAGATCGGCGGCCAGCAGCACGCTCAGTTTGCCCACCGTCGAGGCCACCATCACCTGCCCCGGGGTCACCTGCCGCGCCAGCTGGCGGCTGAGCTGCGCCGCCAGGCGCATCGCCAGCAGCGAATGGCCGCCGAGGGCGAAGAAATCAGCGTCGATATCATTCACCTCGCAGCCCAGAAGCTGACTGAAGGCGGCGGCGACAACGGTTTCCATCCCGGGCTCCGGCGGCCGGTCGCTGCGCTCGCCGCCGAGGGTCGGCAGCGGCAGCGCTTTGCGGTCCAGTTTGCCATTGGCGCTGAGCGGCAGGTCGGGGAGCTGCATCAGCACCACCGGGACCATATGCGGCGGCAGCTGTTCCGCCAGCCGCGCTTTCAGCGCCGCGGTATCCAGCGGCAGGCCGGAGTCAGAGACCAGATAGCCCACCAGCTGCCGGGCATCGCCGCCGGTCGCCGCCGCCTGGTTGAAGACGCAGGCGTGACTCACCGCCTGCGCCACGTCCGGCAGGGCCGACATCACCCGGTCAATCTCGCCAAGCTCGATGCGCTGCCCGCGGATCTTCAGCTGATCGTCGCTGCGGCCAAGATACTCCACCGCGCCGTTCGCCAGCCAGCGCGCCACGTCGCCGGTGCGATACATCCGCTCGCCGGGGGCAAACGGGTCGGCGATAAAGCGGCTGGCGGTGAGGTCCGGACGCCCCAGATAGCCCTGCGCCAGCTGAATGCCGGTGAGATAGAGATCCCCCGCCACCCCCGGCGGCACCGGGCGCATCGCGGCATCGAGAATGCGCAGCCCGGTGTTCCATACCGGCCAGCCAATCGGCACGCTGCTGCCGGTCACCGCCGCCAGCTCAGGCCCGCAGGCCGGATACCAGCTGACGTCCACCGCCGCTTCCGTCGGGCCGTACAGGTTATGCAGCGGCGCGCCGGTCAAGCGCTCCCATTCGCGGCACAATTCTGTCGGCAGCGCTTCGCCGCTGCAGAATACCCGCCGCAGCGTGCGGCAGGCGGCCACGCTGTCGGCATCCAGCGAGGCGACAAACGCCGCCAGCATCGACGGCACAAAGTGGGTGGTGGTCACGCCGTAGTGGGCGAAGAACTGCTGCATCGCCTGCGGGTCGCGGTGCGCCTCCGGCTCGGCCATCACCAGCTGCGCGCCGGCGATAAACGGCCACCAGAACTCCCACACCGAAACGTCAAAACTGCACGGCGTTTTCTGCGCCACCACGTCGTCGGCAGATAACGGATAACGATCCTGCATCCACAGCAGGCGGTTGACGATGGCGGTCTGGCCGACCATCACCCCTTTTGGCCGCCCGGTGGAGCCAGAGGTAAAGATGATATAGGCGGTATGCTCCGGTTTTGACAGCGCCAGCGGCGCGTCATCCGCAACGGCCAGCGGCTGCTGGTAGCAGAGGCTCTCCAGCCCGGGGATATCGCTGAAGCGGGCCAGCTGATCCTCCGTGGCGATCAGCAGCGACGGCCGGGCGTCTTCCAGCATCATCCGCAGGCGGTCGTCCGGGTAGCCAGTGTCCAGCGGCAGCCAGGCGGCTCCCGCTTCGACAATGCCGTGCAGCGCCAGGGTCAGGAACACCGAGCGCGGCAGGGCCACCGCCACGCTGTCGCCCGGCTTCACGCCGCGCTGACGCAGCAGCTGCGCAAGCGCCACTACCTGCTGACGCATCTCACGATAGCTGAACTGCCAGTTAGCATCCGCCAGCGCCGGAGCATCCGGGGTCTTCCGCGCCTGGTCGGCCACCAGCGCGCTTAGGGTGGTGGCGGGCAGCGGCATAGCGGTATCGTTGACCGCCGCCAGCCGGGCCTGCTCGTCGGCGGAGAGCATCTCCGCTTCGCCGCAGCGTAGCGTCGGATCGGCGGCAAACTGCGCCAGCAGCGCGGTCAGTCTCGCCATGTGGCGACGCAGCTCGGCTTCATCGTACCGGGCCTTGTTAGCGAGGATCTCCAGCGACAGCCCGCCGGTCTCATCCGGGAACAGCGCCAGCTCGAGGTCGTTGACCGGGCCGGTGGCGAGGGTGTGAGTCACCGCCTCGACGCCGTCGATATCCACTTGGTAATCAAAGACTTTGACGTTCAGCACCGGGCCGAACAGCGGTTCGTCCCCGGCCGCTTTGCCGCTGTCGCGGACGATCTGCTCGGCGTCATAGCGCTGATGGCGGCGCATCTTTTTCAGCTGCGCGGCGAGGCGCATCGCCAGGTCCGCCAGCGTCTCCTGGGCGTCAATATGCACCGCCAGAGGCAGGACGTTGAGCACCGGCCCCGCCGAGGTCAGCGCCGCTGAGCCCATCCGGCGCATAAAGATAAAGCCCGCCGCGTAGTTCATCCGGTTGCACAGGCGGCCCAGCCACAGCGTGGTGAGCGCCAGCGCCAGGTCAGCGGGCTGACACTGCGGCGCATGGCCGGCCAGGCGGCGGAAGGCGTCGGCGTTCATCGCCAGCTTCATCCGCCAGATATCGCTCCCGGCGGCGCGCCCGCCCAGCGGGGCGGCAGAGAGCGAGGCGGGAGCCGGTAACGCCTGGCGCTGGGCCTGCCAGAAGGCTTTATCCCTCTGCCAGGCCTCGCTGCCGGCGTAGCGCTGGTACTCGTCCACCACTTCGGCAAAGGGGGTGAAAGGCGATTCCGGGGTGGCTTCTCCACGCTGCCAGGCGCGGTAAATGGCGGCGATCTGTCGGGTAATCGCCGGGAAACTGAAGCCATCCACCAGCAAGTGGTGATAGCGCTGATACCAGTACCAGCGGTCGTCGCCGACGCGCAGCAGCTGATGGCACACCAGCGGGTTGCCGCCATCGACGCGCAGATCCTGCGCCAGATCCGCCTGCATCCGCTCCGTGGCGGCGCTGTGCGGATCCGGCGCCGTACGCAGGTCAACGATCGGCGGTTCGCCAAAGGTGCGTTCCGCCGCCAGCCACTGCCAGACTTCCCCTTCCTCTTCCTCAAAGCGCAGGCTGAGGGTATCCGCCTGCTGCAGCCCGGCGACAATCGCCTTACCCAGCAGCGCCGGGTCGAGCGCGCCGCGCAGTTCAACATAGTGGGCCACGCTCCAGGCGCCAGGCAGAGTGGAGAGGCGCTCGGCCATCCAGATCCCCGGCTGCGCGGCAACCAGCGGTAAACGAGTGGTCATGGTCAGCTCCTTATGCCGCATGATGGGCGGGGGTCAGTGTCGGCCAGTTGGCCGCCAGCCAGGCGTTGCACGCCTCGACCGACTGCGGAGGGCACACCACCGTCCAGCCGGCAGGCAGCGCGCAATGCCCCGGCCACAGGCTGAACTGCCGCTGGTCATTGCGCAGAATGTAAAACTGCCCTTGCGGATTGTCGAAGGGGTTACTGAATTGCATATCAAACTCCTGTCGTAAAGCGCTGTGCTAAGGGGGCGACAGCAGAGGCTGCCAGAGCTGGATCAGCCCCGCCGTCAGCCCGCCGCGCCAGCAAAGCGCATCATGCCCGCCGTCAACCTGACGCCAGAAAATCGTCTGCTGCGTTGTGGTGAGTTGCGCCAGCAGCGCCTGGTTGGCGCGAAAAATAATCGGTTCACGCTGGCCCGCTTCCAGCCAGATGCGCAGCCCGGCCGCGGACGCCTCGCCCTGGCGGAGACGTTCGCCGATAAAGCCCGTCCCGCTGCCATCGCGATGCGGCCACCAGTAGGAGCCTGACTGGCTGAGCACGCAGCCAAAGCGCTGCGGCCAGTTGAGGGCGGCGAACATTGCCGCCAGGCCGCCGAAGCTTTGCCCGGCCACCACCGTCCGCTCCGGGCGGTCGCTGAACGGGACGTGACCGCGGACCAGCGGCAGGAGCTCCTCCTGCACCGCCAGCCAGAAATCGCGATGACAGGGCAGCTCAACCCCGCGGCGCTGGTTGTCGATCGCGTCGATCAGCAGGTAGACCGCCGGCGGCAGCCTCCCCTCGCGGGTCAGCGCGGCCAGCGGCGACCACACCGGCATGCTTTCGGCCCAGAACTGGCCGTCAAGCAGGATCGCCAGGGGCCGCGTTTGCGGGTCGACGGCCTCGCCGGGGGTGTAGATCCAGACCCGGCGATGGTTGCCCAGACGCGCGCTGCGCCACTCAAGGCAACGGGCGGGAGGATGCGCCTCATTAAGCAGATCCCAGCCGGGTTGCGCCGGCGCCTGCGGCATCTCCAGGGCGGAGACGCCATGGCCGCGTCCGCCACGCCAGCTGTGCGGGTTCAGCGGATCGGCTATCGCCCGCGGCAGCAGTTTGCGCCAGCCTTCGCGCAGCAGCGCGCGGTCCGGCTTATCGGCGCTGAACACCTCAGGGGAAAAATCATCGTCACGGTCGGAGGGAATAAAGCAGTAGCTGCCGCGCCAGGTCGGCGACAGCGTGGTTCGCCAGCACCAGGCGTCGGTCCCGGGCAGACGTTGCAGCGATTGCGGTCGCGCATTTTGATGGTGGTCGGTCACGCCGGTGATATAGAGCCATACCCGACGGCGTGGAGAACGCGTTTCATCCCCCGCCGGATCCCGCCACCAGAACGTCACCTCGATGGCGTCATCCACCGCCCGGGACTGCGGTCCCTGCAGGGTTCGCCACCACTCCTCGCTTCCTGTCGTTAACATTCAGTCATTAACCCTATGTATCGCGTGACTTTTTTAATTAATTGTCATTCTTTATTGATAATATTATTGATAACTATTTGCATTTGCAATAGCGTATTAGCGCGCCGTGGGAAGCGCGTCTTTCACAACACATGTCGAAGAGAGCTTATTCAGCTAGCGACGGAGTGCCTTTGCCCTCTTCCGGCAACATTTATGCCGCCTCCCCTCCCGGTGGGAAGGGGCGTTTGGGGAACGTGGCGACAAAAAAGCAGGAATAACAATGAATAACAGGATCAAATCCCTGGCCTTGCTGGTCAATCTGGGAATTTACGGGGTTGCTTTTCCGTTAAGCGCAGCGGAAACCGCCACCGACGATAAAAACAGCGCCGCGGAAGAGACCATGGTGGTCACCGCCGCCGAGCAGAACCTGCAGGCGCCGGGCGTCTCCACCATCACCGCCGATGAGATCCGCAAACGTCCGCCGGCGCGCGACGTCTCGGAGATCATTCGCACCATGCCGGGGGTCAACCTGACCGGCAACTCCACCAGCGGCCAGCGCGGGAATAACCGCCAGATTGATATCCGCGGCATGGGCCCGGAAAACACCCTGATCCTGATCGACGGCAAGCCGGTCACCAGCCGCAACTCTGTGCGTCTCGGCTGGCGCGGCGAGCGCGACACCCGCGGCGACACCAGCTGGGTGCCGCCGGAGATGATCGAACGCATCGAAGTGATTCGCGGCCCGGCCGCCGCCCGCTACGGCAACGGCGCCGCCGGCGGCGTGGTGAATATCATCACTAAAAAAACCGGCGATGAGTGGCACGGCTCCTGGAACACCTATATGAACGCCCCGGAGCACAAAGACGAAGGCTCCACCAAGCGCACCAACTTCAGCCTCAGCGGCCCGCTGGGCGGCGATTTCAGCTTCCGCCTGTTCGGTAACCTCGACAAAACCCAGGCCGACGCCTGGGACATCAACCAGGGCCATCAGTCCGAACGTACCGGGATCTATGCCGACACCCTGCCGGCCGGGCGCGAAGGGGTAAAAAATAAAAACATCGATGGTCTGGTGCGCTGGGAATTCGCCCCGATGCAGTCGCTGGAGTTTGAGGCCGGCTACAGCCGCCAGGGCAACCTCTACGCAGGCGACACCCAGAACACCAACTCCAACGACCTGGTAAAAGAGAACTACGGCAAAGAGACCAACCGTCTGTACCGCAACACCTACTCGGTCACCTGGAACGGCGCCTGGGACAACGGGGTGACCACCAGCAACTGGGCGCAGTACGAACGTACCCGCAACTCACGCAAAGGCGAAGGCCTGGCCGGGGGGACCGAGGGGATCTTCAACAGCAACCAGTTCACGGATATCGATCTGGCGGATGTGATGCTGCACAGCGAAGTCAGTATCCCGTTCGACTATCTGGTTAATCAGAACCTGACGCTGGGCAGCGAGTGGAACCAGCAGCGCATGAAGGATAAGGCCTCCAACACCCAGGCGCTGTCGGGGGGAGAAATTCCGGGCTACGACAGCACCGGCCGCAGCCCCTACTCGAAGGCGGAGATCTTCTCCCTGTTCGCTGAGAACAACATGGAGCTGACCGACACCACCATGCTGACCCCGGCGCTGCGTTTCGATCATCACAGCATCGTCGGCAACAACTGGAGCCCGTCCCTCAATCTGTCTCAGGGCCTGTGGGACGACTTCACGCTGAAGATGGGTATCGCCCGCGCCTATAAAGCGCCGAGCCTGTATCAGACCAACCCGAACTACATTCTCTACAGCAAAGGCCAGGGCTGCTACGCCAGTAAAGACGGCTGCTATCTGCAGGGGAATGAAGATTTAAAAGCCGAGACCAGCATCAACAAAGAGATTGGCCTCGAGTTTAAACGCGACGGCTGGCTGGCGGGCGTAACCTGGTTCCGCAACGATTACCGCAACAAGATTGAAGCTGGCTATGCTCCGGTCTATCAAAACGGTAAAGGTACCGATCTTTACCAGTGGGAAAACGTGCCGAAAGCGGTGGTGGAAGGCCTGGAAGGTACGCTGAACGTCCCGGTGAGCGAGACCGTGAACTGGACCAACAACATCACCTACATGCTGCAGAGTAAGAATAAAGAGACCGGCGATCGGCTGTCGATTATCCCGGAATACACGCTGAACTCCACGCTGAGCTGGCAGGTACGCGATGACGTTTCGCTGCAGTCGACCTTTACCTGGTACGGCAAACAGGAGCCGAAGAAGTACAACTATAAGGGTAAACCGGTCACCGGCAGCGAGAAGAACGAGGTCAGCCCCTACAGCATCCTCGGCCTGAGCGCGACCTGGGACGTGACCAAATACGTTAGTCTGACCGGCGGCGTGGATAACGTCTTCGACAAGCGCCACTGGCGCGCGGGCAACGCCCAGACCACCGGGGGCGCCACCGGCACGATGTACGGCGCCGGCGCCGAGACCTACAACGAATCGGGCCGCACCTGGTATATGAGCGTCAACACCCACTTCTGATAGCGGGTTCTCCCTCCCCCGCCCTTGCAGGATAAAGGGCGGGGACAACCGCGGTATACTTGCCTTATGCGCATTCTTCACTCCACCCTGCTGCTGGCCGGCTATCGCTTGCAGCACGTCGACTTCGACCCGGCGACTTTTCAGGCTGCCGATCTGTTGTGGTTGCCCTATCACGCCAGCCTGAGCGGCTGGAGCCGCAAGCGGCAGGCGGAGCACCTGGCCGGGCGCATCGCCGCGGTGTACGCCCTGCGCGAGGTGGGAGAAAAACGGCCTCCCGCGATTGGCGATCGGCGCCAGCCGCTGTGGCCCGCGCCCTGGTTCGGTAGTATCAGCCACTGCGGCCAGCGCGCGCTGGCGGTGGTCGCCGACCGGCCGGTGGGCGTCGACATCGAGCGACGGTTTACTCCACAGCTGGCGGCGGAGCTGGAGAGCAGCATTATCAACGAGGCGGAAAAAAAGGTGCTATTGCACAGCGGCCTGCCCTTCCCGCTGGCGCTGACGCTGGCCTTTTCGGCGAAAGAGAGTGGGTTTAAGGCGACGCCGACGGCAGGCCAGCGCGCGCTGGGGTTCACCGATTTTCAGATCGTGGAAATAACGGCAAGCACCTTAGCGCTTCGGTTTGCGGGGCAACGCTATCCGCTGTACTGGACAGCGTCGGAGGAGCAGGTCGTCACGCTTTGCGCATTGCAGCAGTAAACGCCCGCGCTACACGCGACGGGCGTTCAGACCATCAGCCCCTGTTTTGCACCCGGGCGACGATGGCGGCGGCATCAAACCCGTGATGTTGGCGCATCCAGCCGCGATCGGCGGCGGCGGCGTACTCCCCGTCCGGGATCCCCAACCGCTGCAGGGCAATGCCCACGCCCGCTTCCGCCAGCACCTCGGCCACCAGGCTGCCCAGCCCGCCGTTGACGTTATGCTCTTCGACGGTGATCACCGCTTTGCACGGCTTCAGCGCCGCCAGCAGCGCGGCGGTATCGCAGGGGCGGATCGACGGCACGCTGACCACTTTCGCCTGAACGCCGAGGTCGGCAAGCTGCTGCGCCGCCTCCACTACCTCATGCACCGTCGAACCGGTCGCCACCAGTGCGACGTCCTCGCCTTCGCGCAGAGTCAGCACGGCGCCGGGAACAAAGCGATACGACTCGTCAAGCAGCTCCGGCAGCGCCTTGCCATCGAGGCGAATATAGACCGGCCCCTGATAAGCAAGGGCATAGTCGATAATCTGCCGACATTCGCGCGGCGTGGAGGGGGCGAAGATCTGGATATTGCCGAAGCCGCGCATCACCGCCAGATCGTCAATCGCATGGTGGGTGCTGGCCAGCGGACCGTAGCTGGCCCCGGCGTTAAGGCCAAACAGCTTCACGTTGGTGTTGTTGTAACAGACATCCACTTTGATTTGCTCATTGGCCCGCGAAATAAGAAACGGCGCGGCGTTACAGGTCACCGCCACTTTGCCGCCCAGCGCCAGACCGGCGGCGGTGCCGACCATACTCTGCTCAGCGATGCCGACGTTCACCAGCCGGCCGGGAAATTGCTTAATAAAGGGGGCGATTTTGGCCGTCGACGTGGAGTCGGCCACCACCGGCACCAGATCGACACCGCTTTCCACGGCGGCGATAAAGGCCTCGACCATGACGTTAGCCAGGTGTTCTGCATTACTCATCTTTCAGTTCCTCCAGCGCCAGAGCGATCTCTTCACCTTTCGGCACCCGGTGGTGCCACTCCGGGCGCCCCTGGATAAAGGAGATCCCCGCGCCTTTCGTGGTGTTGGCAATAATGACGTTTGGTTTACCCTTCTGCTGCAGCCCCTCGATGGCCGCGACCACCGAGGCCATATCGTTACCCTGGCATTCGCTGACCTCCATGCCGAAGGCGCGCCATTTGTCGGCCAGCGGATCGGTATTCATGATTTCGCGCGTCGGCCCGGCCAGCTGGAGGTTGTTCTTATCATTAATAATGACCAGGTTATCCAGCCCGTAGTGCGCCGCCGCCAGGGCGGCTTCCCAGTTACTGCCTTCCGCCAGTTCGCCATCGCCGGTGATCAAAAAAATGCGGCGGGTGCTGTTGCTTTTCTTCGCGGCCAGCGCCAGCCCCACCGCAACAGGCAAACCGTGGCCCAGCGCACCGGTGTTCAGCTCAATACCCGGCGTTTTCTGCCGCACCGGGTGGCCAGGGAGATGGGAATTGGCATGCTGGTAAGTCTCCAGCCACTCCACCGGGAAGAAGCCGGCTTCCGCCAGGACGCAGTAGTAGCAGCCCACTGCGTGGCCTTTCGACTGGATGTAGATATCGCGCTGCGGGTCGTCGAGCCGATCCGCCGCCACGTTGAGGACCCGGAAATAGAGCGCGGTTAACAGTTCGACCTGCGAAAGGTCGGCCCCGGTGTGGCCGCCGGCCGGACTATTGGCGTTTAAGCGCACAATGTGGCGCCGCACCGCGCGGGCTTTACGCTCCAGCGTCTGAATATCAAATCTGTAGGGATTCATTTCACACCTCTGAATTTATTTTCAGCATGGAATATTTATTCCAGCAAGGACTAAAAAAACCAGATATCCCTATGCCGGGTGGTAAGCCTTCTGCCACAGCGCCCTACTCAGGAACATTCTGCCTCCCGCTCCGGACTTAGCCCGGAGAAACACATTGACTTGAAATCGCCTTGAATATATATTCAATGATGATTCTTTATTCGATTATGACCTGGCTGTTTTGTTTTTGTCCATAGTCGATTTTGAGGATTGGCAAAAGTTAGACGCCTGTCACACTTAAGTGTGATTTTTTTTCGCGTATGATAGAAGCCTCTATACCCTAAATAAAATGGCTGCCGCTAAGCGCCTGAACACAGGCGATAAATGATTTTCGAGGATTAATATGGCTAAGCAGGATGAACAACGGCTATTGGTTAAGATTGCCACGCTTTACTACCTGGAAGGACGAAAGCAGTCTGATATCGCCCAACTTCTCTCGCTCTCACAGTCATTTGTCTCCCGCGCCATCACCCGCTGCCAGAAAGAGGGCGTCGTCAAAATCAGCGTCGTACAGCCGTCAAACATTTTTCTGAAGCTCGAAAAAGGGCTTGAGGATCGCTACGGTCTTAAGCAGGCGGTGGTGGTGGATACCGAAGAAGAGGCCAGCGATCACACCATTAAGCGGGCGATTGGCTCCGCCGCCGCCCACTATCTGGAAACCCGTCTGCGGCCAAAAGATCTGATTGGCGTCTCCTCCTGGAGCTCAACCATTCGCGCGATGGTCGATGAAGTTCATGCGCAGAACCTGAAGGCCAGCGGCGTGATCCAGCTGCTCGGCGGCGTCGGGCCCAACGGTAACGTGCAGGCGACGATTCTTACCCAGACCCTCGCCCAGCGCCTGAACTGCGACGCCTGGCTGCTGCCGTCGCAGAGCATTGAGGGATCCATGGAGGAGCGCAACCGGCTGCTGGCCAGCAAGGACGTCGCGGACGTGGTGTCGCGCTTTGACGAGGTGGATATCGCCATCGTCGGCATCGGCATTCTCGAACCCTCCCAGCTGCTGAAAACCTCCGGGAACTACTATCACGAAGATATGCTGCAGGTGCTGGCGGCGCGCGGCGCGGTGGGCGATATCTGCCTGCACTACTACGACAAAAACGGCCATCCGGTGTTACGCGATGATGAAGATCCGGTGATCGGCATGGCGCTGGAAAAGGTCAAAAAATGCCCGAACGTCGTCGCGCTGGCCGGTGGCACTGACAAAGTCGCGGCCATCAAAGGCGCCCTTACCGGCGGCTACATTGACGTTTTAATCACCGATTATCCTACCGCCCGCATGCTGGTCAGCGACTAACCTGCCGCGCTGTTTTTCCTCTCTGCCGCCCTGACGTGCTTTTTTAACCTCAGGGCTGGCTCTGTTAATACATTTAAATTCAATAATTTAGTCAACCAACCCAGCCGCCTGCCGCCGCTTTTGCCGATCGGCGAAATGTGATTGCCAGCACAATTGATGATTTTTCCGGTAGCCCGTCACCGGGTTTGTGGCTTAAGGTATCAAATAAATAATCACTATCGAATATATATTCAGTGATTAAAAAGATGATAACGAAATGTCACATCATGGCCTGCGTAGACGCATGAGACGGTGGAAAAGATCCCGTCTCCGCTGTTCCAGGACACCGGGTGACCGAGGAGAGCACGATGCAGGCGACAGCAAAAGAGTACATCATTGCCCTGGATGAAGGCACCACCAACGCCAAAGCGGTGGTGCTGGATAGCCGGGGTAAGGTTATCGTCAAATTCTCGCAGCCGCTGGCGATCCAAACGCCGCGCGACGGCTGGGTGGAGCAGTCGGGCGAGGCGCTGGTGGCCGCCTCGCTGGCGGTGATCGCCAGTGCGATAGCCCACGTCGGCGCGGAAAACGTCGCCGCGCTGGCCATCAGCAACCAGCGGGAAACCGCCATCGGCTGGTATCGCGACAGCGGCGAACCGATTAACGCGGCCATCACCTGGCAATGCACCCGCAGCGCCGCGTTCTGCGACACGCTGCGTCACGATCGTCAGGAACAGCGGATTAAACAGGCCACTGGCCTGCCGATCGCCCCGCTGTTCTCGGCCTCCAAAATGCGCTGGCTGCTGGATGCGACTGCCGATGGCCACCTGCGCGCCGAACGCGGCGAGATTTGCCTCGGCACCATCGACAGCTGGCTGCTGTGGAATCTGACCGCCGGAGACGCCTTCTGCTGCGACTACTCCAATGCCGCCCGCACCCAGTTGTTGAATCTGCACCGCGGCGAGTGGGACGACGAGATGCTGGCGCTGTTCGGCATTCCGCGCGCGGCGTTACCAGAAATTAAACCGTCGAGCGGCCTCTTCGGCCATACCAAAGGGCTGGCCGCCATTCCGGACGGTATTCCCATTATGGCGATGATCGGCGACTCCCACGCGGCGCTGTTCGGCCACGCGCTCGGCGAAGCGGGCTGCGTGAAAGCCACTTACGGCACCGGTTCATCGGTGATGGCGCCAGTCAAATCGGCGCAGTGCGATATCGAGGCGCTGGCGACCACTGTCGCCTGGCACGATGGCGACCAGCTGGTGTGGGGTCTGGAAGGTAATATTCCCCACACCGGCGATGCCGTCGCCTGGATGGCGGACAGCACTGGCCTGAGCGAGCTCTCTGCCGCCGAGCTGGCCCATGAGCTGAACACCCTTCCCGCCTCCGTTGATTCGACCCTCGGGGTGTACTTCGTGCCGGCGCTGACCGGCCTCGGCGCCCCCTGGTGGGACGACAGCGCCCGCGGCGTGATCTGCGGCCTGAGTCGCGGGGTGAAACGCGCGCATCTGATCCGCGCGGCGCTGGAATCCATCACCTATCAGATTGCCGACGTGGTGGTGGCGATGCGGCAACATGAAGAGTTCACTCTGACGGCGCTGATGGTGGACGGCGGGCCGACCAACAATGACTGGCTGATGCAATACCAGGCCGATCTGCTCGGCTGCCCGGTGATGCGCAGCGACGTACCGGAGCTGTCCGCCATCGGCGCGGCGTTGCTGGCGCGCAAAGCGCTCCATCCGGGGTCGACCGCCGACCTGCAGGCCTTCTTAACCGAACACAGCACCTTTCAGCCCGATATGGCCCGCCACCAGCGCTTGCAAACGCGCTGGCAGGAGTGGCGCCATGCGGTCGACCGAACATTATGGAAACCGGACTCGCCAGCCTGACCGCCAGACTGCGCGACGACATGCATTCACTTATCACAGGAGAAACCCGGCCCATAACGATATCGCTATCCCTGAATGTATTCAGGGGAAATTTCAGACCGTAAAAGCCTGCCCGCTCAGGGGCTCATTTGTTCGAATATAAAAATACAGGAACAGAGTCATGAAATTACGTAAAACCCTTTTAACCGCTGCTACCCTGACCGCCTTATCCTTTGCCGCGCACGCCGCGGAGAAAGGCACCATAATGATCATGGTCAACTCGCTGGATAACCCGTATTACGCCTCGGAAGCCAAAGGCGCCAGTGAAAAAGCGCAAGCTCTCGGCTATAAAACCACCGTGCTGTCCCATGGCGAAGATGTCAAAAAGCAGAATGAGCTTATCGACACCGCCATTGGTAAAAAGGTGCAGGGTATTATTCTTGATAACGCCGACTCCACCGCCAGCGTCGCCGCCATTGAAAAGGCCAAAAAAGCCGGCATTCCGGTGGTCTTAATTAACCGTGAAATTCCGGTTGATGATGTGGCGCTGGAACAAATTACCCACAATAACTTCCAGGCCGGCTCCGAGGTCGCCAACGTCTTCGTCGAGAAGATGGCGGAGAAAGGCAAATACGCCGAGCTGACCTGCAACCTCGCCGATAATAACTGCGTCACCCGTTCTAAATCTTTCCATCAGGTCATTGACCAGTATCCGGATATGGTCAGCGTAGCCAAACAGGATGCCAAAGGGACCCTGATCGACGGCAAGCGCATCATGGACAGCATTCTGCAGGCTCACCCGGACGTGAAAGGCGTGATCTGCGGCAACGGGCCGGTGGCCCTCGGCGCGATTGCGGCGCTGAAGGCGGCCAACCGCAGCGATGTGATCGTCGTCGGCATCGACGGCAGCAACGATGAGCGCGACGCCGTGAAGGCCGGCACCCTGCAGGCGACCGTGATGCTGCAGGCGCAGGCCATCGCCGCTCAGGGCGTCACCGATCTGGATAATTACCTGCAAAAAGGCGAAAAGCCGGCTAAACAGCGCGTGATGTTCCGCGGCATCCTGATTACTCAGGATAACGCCGATAAAGTCCAGGATTTCAACATTAAGTCCTGAGTTCGGGTGGTTGCGCCCCTGCGGGGGCGCAGAGGAGAGCATTATGTTTAAGAAAACCTGTCTGACGCTGGCCGTGCTGGCGCTTGGGGGCTGTCGCATCGTCTCGCAGCAGGAGCTGGCAGACCTGAAATCGCCGCCCAACCCGCATATGGCAAATATGGATAAAACCTGGCAGCAGAGCATCGTACCGCAGGTGGTGACGAAAGCGCGCCCGGCGGCGGAATTGATGAGCGCGCTCAAGGCGGCAAAAGACATTGATAGCGCCTGCAAAACCCTCGGCTACCGCGCGCAGGACGAAAACCCCTGCATCTTCTACGTCAAGGTTTCAGGTACTGTCAGCAAACTCGATACCGCCTCGCGCAGCGGCAAGATGACCCTGTCCGCCCCCAGCGTCGGCAAGGTGACGGTGCAGATTGGCCCCACCCTGCGCGGCACCCAGCTGCGCGACGGCTACAGCGGCGCCAGCTATCAGGACTTTAATGACCAGGTGCTGTTCGGCGAGTACAGCAAGAATATCAACAGCCAGGCGGTCAAAATGATTCAGACCGCCAACCTCAAAACCGGCGACAGCGTGGAGGTCTACGGCGTCTTCTCGGCCTGGGATATTCCGCCAACTCTCCCGGAAATTACCCCGGCGAAAATCGTTCACGCGGGGGGGCAATAATATGGCGCCGCAAGAACTCGTCGCTACCCAGCCCGCTGAGTCCGAAGTGATTATCGAAACCCGCGGCCTGTCACGCGTCTATCCCGGCGTGACCGCCCTGGATAATGTCAATTACCGGGTCTATCGAAATAAGGTCAACGTGCTGATCGGAGAAAATGGTGCGGGTAAATCCACCATGATGAAAATGCTTGCCGGTGTGGAAACGCCCTCCTCCGGGCAAATTATTCTCGATGGCGAAGCGGTTTCATTACATTCGACTCATCAGGCAGAAAAACTCGGCATCAGCATTATTTTCCAGGAGCTGAATTTATTTCCCAATATGAATGTGATGGACAACATCTTCATGGCAAATGAATTCTTTCAGAAAGGACGCATCAACGAAAAATACCAGTACGCGCTGGCCAAATCGCTGCTGGAGCGACTGGAGCTGGATGTCGATCCCTACACCCCGCTGGGCGAACTCGGTATCGGCCACCAGCAGTTAGTCGAGATTGCCCGCGCGCTGTCGAAAGACACCCGGGTGCTGATCATGGACGAACCCACCTCGGCGCTCAGCCAGTCTGAGGTGAAAGTGCTGTTCAAGGTGATCGCGCAGCTTAAGCGCCGCGGGGTGACCATTATTTATATCTCTCATCGCCTCGAAGAGCTGATGGAGATCGGCGACAACATCACCATTTTCCGCGACGGTCGCTTTATCAGCGAGCGTCACGTCAGCGACGCCAGCGTGCCGTGGATCATTGAGCAGATGGTCGGCGATAAGAAAAAACACTTTGATTATCAACCGGCGCCAAAAGGCAACGCGGTGCTTGACGTCAAGGGGCTGACCGCGCTGCATCCCAGCGGCGGCTACAAGCTCAATGACGTTACCTTCACTCTTAGCAAAGGCGAAGTGATCGGCATTTACGGCCTGCTGGGGGCCGGACGCACCGAGCTGTTTAAAGGTCTGGTGGGGCTGATGCCCTGCCAGCGCGGCGAGGTGCATCTCAACGGCGAAAGCATCGGCAAATCACGCTTTCAGCAGCGTCTGAAAAAGGGGCTGGCGCTGGTGCCGGAGGACCGCCAGGGCGAAGGCGTGGTGCAGATGATGTCGATTCAGGCCAACATGACGCTCTCTGATTTCAGCCTGCAGGGATTTCGCCGCGCCTGGCGCTGGTTGAATCCGCAAAAAGAAGAGACCTGCGTGAAAACGATGATCCAGCAGCTGGCGATCAAGGTCAGCGACGCCAATTTGCCCATCACCTCGCTGAGCGGCGGTAATCAACAAAAAGTGGTGCTGGGTAAAGCGCTGATGACCCAGCCGCAGGTGGTGTTCCTCGACGAACCGACGCGCGGCATCGACGTCGGCGCGAAAACCGACGTCTATCACCTGATCGGCAAAATGGCCCAGCAGGGGCTGGCGGTGATGTTTTCATCTTCAGAGCTGGATGAGGTGATGGCCCTGGCCGACCGCATCCTGGTGATGGCCGATGGCCGCATTACCGCCGATCTACCGCGTCATGCGGTGACCCGCGAACAGTTAATCGCGGCTTCAACACCTCAAGATTAATCAGGCTGGAATCCATCATGAACCAGAAATATATGATTTATATGTACCTGCTGAAGGCCCGCACCTTTATCGCCCTGCTGCTGGTGATCGCATTCTTCAGCGTGATGGTACCCAACTTCCTGACCGCCTCTAACCTGCTGATCATGACCCAGCACGTGGCGATCACCGGCCTGCTGGCCATCGGCATGACGCTGGTCATTCTCACCGGCGGCATTGATTTGTCCGTCGGCGCGGTGGCGGGGATCTGCGGCATGGTGGCGGGCGCGCTGCTGACCAATGGCCTGCCGCTGTGGAACGGCGACATCCTCTTCTTTAACGTCCCGGAAGTGATCTTCTGCGTGGCGATCTTCGGCGTACTGGTCGGCCTGGTGAACGGCGCGGTGATCACCCGCTTCGGCGTGGCGCCGTTTATCTGCACCTTAGGCATGATGTACGTCGCCCGCGGCTCCGCGCTGCTGTTTAACGACGGGAGCACCTACCCGAATCTCAACGGTATGGAAGCGCTGGGCAACACCGGTTTCGCCACCCTCGGCTCCGGCACTCTGCTCGGCGTCTATCTTCCCATCTGGCTGATGATCGGCTTCCTGGTGCTGGGCTACTGGCTGACCACCAAAACGCCGCTTGGCCGCTACATCTACGCCATCGGCGGCAATGAGTCCGCCGCCCGCCTTGCCGGCGTGCCGATTGTGAAAGCGAAAATATTCGTCTATGCCTTCTCCGGCCTGTGCGCGGCCTTTGTCGGCCTGATCGTCGCATCACAGCTGCAAACCGCGCACCCGATGACCGGCAACATGTTTGAGATGGACGCCATCGGCGCCACCGTGCTCGGCGGCACCGCGCTGGCCGGCGGCCGTGGTCGGGTGACCGGCTCGATTATCGGCGCCTTCGTGATCGTCTTCCTTGCCGACGGCATGGTGATGATGGGCGTCAGCGACTTCTGGCAGATGGTGATCAAAGGCGTGGTGATCGTTACCGCCGTGGTCGTCGACCAGTTCCAGCAGAAGCTGCAGAGCAAGGTCATCCTGATGCGCCGCCATGAGGAGAAACTGGCCGCCCTCCCCCCCAACGGCGCCACCTCCAGCTAACCGGCAACGATTCACATCTTCCGCCGGGCCTGGTGCCCGGCTCAGCGAAAGGGAAAAAATATGCAACGAGATTTCCAGAACAAAACGGTGGTGATCACCGGCGCCTGCCGCGGCATTGGCGCGGGTATTGCCGAGCGCTTCGCCCGCGACGGCGCAAACCTGGTGATGGTCTCCAACGCCGAGCGCGTTCATGAGACCGCCGAAACCCTGCGTCAGCGCTATCAGGCGGATATTTTATCGCTGCAGGTCGATGTCACCGACGAAGCCCAGGTGCAGGGGGTGTATGAGCAGGCCGCCGCCCGCTTCGGCACCATTGACGTCTCGATTCAGAACGCCGGGGTCATCACCATTGATTACTACGATCGGATGCCAAAAGCCGATTTCGAGAAAGTGCTGGCGGTCAATACCACCGGCGTCTGGCTATGCTGCCGCGAGGCGGCCAAATATATGGTGAAACAGAACCACGGCAGCCTGATCAACACCTCATCCGGCCAGGGGCGTCAGGGCTTCATCTACACCCCGCACTATGCCGCCAGCAAGATGGGCGTGATCGGCATAACCCAAAGCCTGGCCCACGAGCTGGCGCCGTGGAATATCACCGTCAACGCCTTCTGCCCGGGCATTATTGAAAGCGAAATGTGGGATTACAACGACCGCGTGTGGGGCGAAATTCTCAGCACCGAGCAGAAGCGCTACGGCAAAGGCGAGCTGATGGCGGAGTGGGTCGAGGGCATTCCAATGAAGCGCGCCGGCAAGCCGGAAGATGTCGCCGGCCTGGTGGCGTTTCTCGCCTCCGACGACGCCCGCTATCTCACCGGACAGACCATTAATATCGATGGCGGTTTGATTATGTCCTGAGCACGGTAGCCCGGATTAGGCGCGACGCGCCGCTATCCGGGACGTCAGGCTCCCGACGTTCGACACTATATTGAAGAGAATAATCATTATGATCGGTAAAGACTTTGCACAACAGCTGTTTAGCCTGCAGGATCGCGTCGCCTTCGTTACCGGCGCCGGCAGCGGCATTGGCCAGACTATCGCCTGCAGTCTCGCCAGCGCCGGCGCGCGGGTGGTCTGTTTTGATCTTCGCGACGACGGCGGGCTGGCGGAAACGGTCAGTCATATTGAATCTATCGGCGGCCAGGCCTGCGCCTACACCGGCGACGTCCGCCAGCTGGCCGACCTGCGCGCCGCCGTCGCGCTGGCCAAAAGCCGCTTTGGCCGCCTCGACATCGCCGTCAACGCCGCCGGGATCGCCAACGCCAATCCGGCGCTGGCGATGGAGAGCGAGCAATGGCAGCGGGTGATCGATATCAATCTCACCGGGGTGTGGAATTCCTGCAAAGCGGAAGCGGAACTGATGCTGGAGTCCGGCGGCGGGTCGATTATCAACATCGCCTCGATGTCGGGGATTATCGTTAACCGCGGCCTCGACCAGGCGCATTACAACTGCTCCAAAGCCGGCGTGATCCATCTGTCGAAAAGCCTGGCGATGGAGTGGGTGGACAAAGGGATCCGCGTCAATTCCATCAGCCCGGGATATACCGCCACGCCGATGAATACCCGCCCGGAGATGGTGCACCAGACCCGCGAGTTTGAAAGCCAGACGCCGATGCAGCGGATGGCGAAGGTGGAAGAGATGGCCGGCCCGGCGCTGTTCCTCGCCAGCGACGCCGCCTCGTTCTGCACCGGCGTAGACCTGGTGGTCGACGGCGGGTTTGTCTGCTGGTGATCCTCTCCTGCTTCAGGGCGCCACGCTGCGGCGCCCCTCGCCATCCCCGCCGTTAACTCAGCGGATACTGTTGAAACGCCGGCAGCGCCTCTCCTTTCTCCGCCAGCGCGCGGATATGCGGAAACGCCGTTGCCGGCACCACCGTCGGGATCATCAACTGGATAAAGGACCAGACCACCGTGCTGGTGACCAACACCTGGTCCGGCTGCGCGGCGGCAACGCGGTCTGCCAGCCGGGCGTCCCATTCCCGACAGGCGGCGAGCAGTTGACCGGTCACCCGGGCTATCCACGGCTGATGCTGCTTCTCCTCCGGCCGCAGACGGTGCTCATAAACATGCTGGACCGCTTTTTCACTGGCGGCGAGGATCACCCCCAGCAGGTGCAGGTCGCGGGCCAGCGCCTCGGGATGCGCGGGAAGCAGCCGGCGTCCGGCGGGATGGGTCGTTTCGAAATAGTGGAGGATCAGCGTGGAGTCCATCAGCTGTGTCCCGTCATCGAGAACCACCGTCGGCGCCTTGACCACCGGATTAATACGGGAGAATTCATCAAAGCCGCTAAAGACCGACAGCGGCAGGCTCTCGAATTCCACGCCATAGAGCGCCAGAGAAACCGCCACGCGTCTTACATAAGGTGAATCCATCATACCAATGAGTTTCATCGTCACTCCTGCCTGCGATAAAGGGGTTGCTGGCTTACCTTACTGGAAAACCCGCCCCGCGAATATCAGGGGATGCTTACCGCAAAGGTTAGAAGAACTAACAAATTGGCGCCACCGGGTAGTCCGCCTGTCTCCCCTGTGCTATAACGACTGAGAGCGAATGAAGCCCGTCCACTGTCTGCTCGCGGCGGCTTTAAAACCCGCTAACCCGGTAGTAACGTTAACGTATTGACGCCCTGACAAGAGAGATGACCATGGCAGATTTTCCCCCTGTCGCCAGCCTGCGCAGCTTTGAGGCGGTGGCGCGCCTCGGCAGCGTGACGCAGGCCGCCCACGAGATGAGCGTGACCCATTCGGCGGTCAGCCAGCACATCAAACAGCTGGAAGCCCTGGTCGGCGTCACACTGTTTGTCCGCCACGGCCGCGGGGTGCGCATCACGGAAGAGGGGCGGCTCTATGCCCTGCAAATCCGCGAGGCGTTACAGCACATCGCCGACGCCACGCGGATGGTGCGGATCAAACCCCGCACGATGGAACTGACCCTGGCGACGCTCCCCTCCTTTGGCTGCCACTGGCTGCTGCCGCGGCTGGCGCGCTTTCAGGCGCGGCATCCGCAGATCGCGGTGCGCCTGCTGACCAGCCTGGCGGTGGTCAACCTGCAGCAGGAGGGGATCGATCTGGCCATTCGCATGGGGCAAGGCGACTGGGAGGGGATGGAAAGCCGACATCTGTTTGCCGATGAACAGCTGGTGGTGGCCGCGCCGCACTATCGCAGCGGCGACCTGCCGACCACCCCGCAGGCGATCGCCGCCAGCGATATCGTTTTTTCCATGGAGTCCTGGAACGCCTGGTGCAGCCAGGCGGGGCTGGAAAAGACAATCATTCCTGCGGGCCTGCGCCTGAACGACTCCAACCTGGTGCTGGAGGCGGTTCGACTGGGAGCGGGCGTGGCGCTGGAGCGGCGCTCGCTGGTGGCGGGGGCGATAGCCCGCGGCGAGCTGGTGCAGCTCACCGCCGTCACCGTCCCCTACCCCTGGCACTACTGGCTGACCGTCTCCCCGCAGGCGGAGAACCGCCCGGAAGTCGCCCGGTTCATCGCCTGGCTGGAGGAGGAGATCGCCCTCTGGCGTCAGCAGCTCAGCGCTTAACCTTCCGCCGACGGCGGCAGGCCCGCCCGGGCGGCGTGCTCCTGGGAGAGACGCCAGAAATCGTGCCCGGCGGGATACTGATAGAGGCGCAGGGAAAATTGCCCGGCCACCGCGGTAATGTACTCAAATATCGCCGACTGGGTATTCTCGTAGTCTTTCCACAGCGTCGAAGAGGTAAAGCAGTAAATCTCTAACGGGATGCCCGACGGCGACGGTTTCAGCGTCCTCGCCACAATATACATCTCCTTAATAATATCCGGTCGCTCGGCGAGATAGTGCATCAGGTAGTGGCGAAACAGGGTCAGGTTGGTCAGGCCGTTATCGACAAACCAGCGGTCCGCCACGCCGCCGGGATCCCGACCGTCAAGCAGCGTGGTCAGAGGCTCGCTTACCCCGCGGATAGTCAGCATCGAGGAGAGCATCTCCTGGTTGAGAAAACGCACCGAGTGCTGATCGATGGCGATACTGCGCATGATCCGCCGCGCCCCGGAGGAGAACATCGCCTGCCAGTTGGTATAGGTCTCGGTGAGGAAATTCTTGGTGGGAATACGGGAAATGGTATTGTCCCAGTTACGGATGGTAATGGTGTGCAGCGCGATATCCGTCACCTCACCGCTGAGGTTCTTGTCAGGCATTTCAATCCAGTCCCCCAGCTGGAGCACGTCGTTGGACGACAGCTGAACGTTCGCCACCAACGACAGCAGGGTATGCTGGAAGACGATCATCAGCACCGCCGCCACCGCCCCCAGACTGGAGATAATAATGATCGGCGATTTGTTCGACATCACGGCGAGGATCATAATCGCCGCCAGGATGTGGACTAAGATTTTGCCTATCTGGATATAGCCCTTAATGGAATGATTTTTACGTTTGGTTTTTCGCAGATAAGAGCTGTTGACAATATCCAGCATCTCGTTGAAAAACACCGACATAAAAATAAAAAACAAGATCCCGCAGATGGTATTAATCGCCGTTACCAGCGATGCCGGCATCGCTGGCATAAACTGCAGAACGTAATAGACGATAATAACCGGAATGAAATTGGACAACTTTTCGGCGATGCGTCGATCCTTCTCCAGCGGCACGTCCTGTTTATGGCTGCCAAAGAAGACCTTACGCACCACTTTAATCAGCAAGAACTTGCATAAAAGGTGGGCGAATATGCCAGAGAGCAGCAGCAGAATAAGGTTAAATCCCACCGCCAGCGCCGGATTACTCTCAATAAACGTCAGTAGATGATTCACATACGCCATGCTTTATCGCCTGAATAACTATGCCATTTCGCTAACTGCTTTATCACAAGGGCATATATTGGAAAATTTTAATCAATCCGCATCATGGCATATCGCTTAGCGTAACGTCCATGCGCGCACCGCTGCTAATCATTCACGGGATTTATGTCATAGTTTGCATTAATCATTATCTACGCTCACTATAAAGAGGCTTGTTATGAGGACGGAATAAGTCCAGGAGGAAACATGTTTAAAACGCTTACCGCTATTATCGCCTTAGCCGCCTCCGCCAGCGTCATGGCGCAAGGCGACGTCACGCTGAACAGTCTGGCTCACGATACCGCCACCCGGGCGTCGTTTAACCAGATGGTCAAAGGCCATCAGCTGCCCGCCTGGGTGACCACCGGCGGCACCGGTTCGCCGGCGCAGACGGTGAAGCTGGGTAGCGAATCCTGGCAGGTGCTAAGCGCCTGCAAACCCCACGACTGCGGCCATGAGCGTATCGCGGTGATCTGGTCGGAAAAAACCAAACAGATGTCAGGCGTTTACTCGGTGGTCGATGAAAAAACCGACCAGGAGAAGCTGACCTGGCTTAACGTCAGCGACGCCCTGTCCATTGATGGCAAAACCGTGCTGTTTGCCGCCCTCAGCGGCAGCCTCGACAACCATCCGGACGCTTTTAACTACCAGTAACAGCCCGTCGCCCCCGTCAGTCTTTCCCCGACGGGGGTTCCCCTGACTAGCCATCCGGGAACATCACGCTGTTCCCCGGCGCTTCCCTGTGCAGATGGATAAAGTTCAGGTGCCGCTCGTACTGGTCGAGAATATCGGTGATCACCTGCTCTTTGCTGTAGTCCATCAGGTCGTTACCCTGGCTGCCCTCCAGCAGGAAGGTCTCCAGCCGGTAATAGGTGGATTTCCCGCTGCGCGCCCGATAGGTAAAGCCCGGCACCGAGTACTGCTGCGGCCAGATCTTGTAGATAAAGTTCTGCTCGTCGCCCATGTGCACCAGCAGATCGAGGTGACCAAGGTTCTCGCCCTCTTCCGGCGGCAGGCTCTTCAGTTCCACCGCGGCGCCGCGCAGCCGCAGCTCCTGGGCAACCTCCTCCATCGCCGGGAAGCACACCGTCTCCATCATCTGTTTGGTATAGCGCGTGCCCGGGTAATTCATCAGCCGCGACAGGCGCTTCTTCCAGCTCAGCCGATCCTGCAGGCCGAGCGGGCGCGGGGCAGTGTCGCGGCTGGCGCTAACCCGGCGGTAATCTTCCACCTTCAGGGACTTATACAGTCCGGCCATCACGAAGAAAATCACAAAGCTGAACGGCAGCCCCATGATCACCGTGGTGTTCTGCAGCGCCGAGATGCCGTTGGTCATCAGCATCCCGAGGGTCAACAGACCGATAGCCACCGACCAGAAGATGCGCAGCCAGTTCGGGGAGTCGCTGTTGATGTCCTTCAGCTTCGAGGTAAAGTTTCCCAGCACCAGCGCGCCGGAGTCGGCAGAGGTGACGTAGAACAGCAGACCGGTAATGGTCGCCACCGACGCGCTAAAGGTAAACGCCGGATACTGCGCCAGCAGGCTGTAGAAGCCGCGCTCCGGGTGGAGCATCGCCTCCCCGGCAAAGGCCGCGTCGCCGTGGATGATCTCATACAGCGCGCTGTTGCCGAACACCGACAGCCACAGCAGGGTAAAGGTGAACGGAATAATCAGGGTGCCCATCACAAACTGGCGGATGGTGCGCCCGCGCGAAATGCGCGCCAGGAACAGGCCAACGAACGGCGACCAGGCCACCCACCACGCCCAGAAAAAGAGCGTCCAGTTGTTCATCCACTCCACCGGGCGGTCGAAGGCGAAGCTGTTCAGCGTCATGCCCATAAAGCGGTTGACGTAGTCGCCGACGTTCAGCACTAACGCATTGAGCAGGAAGGAGGTATCGCCCATGAACAGCACGAACAGGATCAGCCCCAGCGCGAGGGCGACGTTCAGCTCGGAGAGCACGCGGATGCCCTTGTCCACCCCGGAGGTGACCGAGATGGTGGCGATGATCACCGACAGCGCTATCAGGGCCGCCTTCGCCGCCAGCGAGTCAGGAATATCGAACAGCACGCTCAGACCGTAGTTGAGCTGCACCACGCCAATGCCGAGGGTGGTGGCGATGCCGAAGATGGTGCCGATCACCGCCGCGATATCGACGCTGTGGCCGATGGGGCCATTAATCTTTTTCCCGAAGATAGGATAGAGCGCCGAGCGGATGGTGAGCGGTAAATTATAACGATAGCTAAAGTATCCCAGCGCCATGCCCATCAGGGCATACATCGACCAGCCGGTGAGTCCGTAGTGGAATAGCGTCCACACCATCGCCTGGCGCGCCGCCTCGATGGTCTGCCCCGCCCCTTCCGGCGGCTGCATATATTGCGTCACCGGTTCGGCGACCGAGAAGAACATCAGGTCGATGCCGATCCCGGCGGCGAACAGCATCGCCGCCCAGCTCAGCAGGCTGAACTCGGGCTTAGACTGCTCCGGCCCGAGCTTCACCGAGCCGAAGCGCGAACAGGCAATGCAGACGACGAAGACGATATACAGCGTCGCCGCCAGCAGATAGTACCAGCCGAAGGTTTTCGACACCCAGTCCAGGGTGCGCCCAATCCACTCGGCAGAAAAATCGCGAAAAAAGATCGTCATCAGGGAAAACAACAAAATCAGTCCGGCCGAGGTATAAAAAACCACCGGATTGATTTTGTCCTTTTCTCTGTTTTGCGAAAGATCTGTCATCCAGTATCCCCACTGTTTTTGTAACTATTAAAATTCAATAACGTAACAATTAAGACACATTTTATATTGAACGTCCAATCAAAAACCGCTTTAATAGTTAACCAACGCTGATGAATGGAGTGGCAAAAATGCCCAAACTGGGGATGCAGCCAATCCGGCGCAGGCAACTGATCGACGCCACGCTGGACGCAATAAATGAAGTCGGAATGCACGACGCGACCATCGCGCAGATCGCCCGGCGGGCGGGCGTATCGACGGGGATCATCAGTCACTATTTCAAAGACAAAAATGGTCTGCTGGAAGCGACCATGCGCGACATCACCAGCCAGCTGCGCGACGCGGTGCTTAACCGTCTGCACGCCCTGCCGGACGGCAGCGCCGGAGAGCGTCTGCAGGCGATAGTCGGCGGCAACTTTGATGAGACGCAGATCAGCAGCGCGGCGATGAAGGCCTGGCTGGCCTTCTGGGCCAGCAGCATGCACCAGCCGATGCTCTACCGCCTGCAGCAGGTGAGCAGCCGCCGCCTGCTGTCAAACCTGGTGTACGAGTTCCGCCGCGAGCTGCCGCGCGAGCAGGCCCAGGAGGCCGGCTACGGGCTGGCTGCGCTGATAGACGGCCTGTGGCTGCGAGCGGCGCTCAGCGGCAAACCGCTGGATAAGACGCTGGCGCAGTCGCTGACCAGCCACTTTATTCGTCAGCATTTACCGAACCCATAACCGAGGAGGCGTTATGTCCCGAATGGCAGAACAGCAGCTTTATATTAATGGTGGTTATACATCGGCCACCAGCGGTCGCACCTTCGAGACCATCAACCCTGCCACTGGCGAGGTGCTGGCGACCGTTCAGGCTGCCGGACGCGAGGATGTCGACCGCGCCGTCGAGAGCGCGCGGCGCGGGCAAAAAATCTGGGCGGCGATGACCGCCATGGAACGCTCGCGCATCCTGCGTCGCGCCGTCGATATCCTGCGCGAGCGGAACGACGAGCTGGCAAAGCTGGAAACCCTCGACACCGGTAAAGCGTATTCCGAAACCTCAACCGTGGACATCGTCACCGGCGCCGACGTGCTGGAGTATTACGCGGGGCTGATCCCGGCGCTGGAAGGCAGTCAGATCCCCCTGCGCGAGACGTCGTTCGTCTACACCCGCCGCGAACCGCTGGGTGTGGTGGCCGGGATCGGCGCGTGGAACTATCCGATCCAGATCGCCCTGTGGAAATCGGCGCCAGCGCTGGCCGCCGGCAATGCAATGATTTTCAAACCGAGCGAAGTCACCCCGCTCACCGCCCTCAGGCTGGCGGAAATTTACAGCGAAGCGGGCCTGCCGGACGGGGTGTTTAACGTCCTGCCGGGCGTGGGTGCGGAGACCGGCCAGTACCTGACTGAACATCCGGGCATCGCTAAAGTCTCCTTTACCGGCGGCGTCGCCAGCGGCAAAAAGGTGATGGCCAACTCCGCAGCCACATCGCTGAAGGAGGTCACCATGGAGCTGGGCGGTAAATCGCCGCTGATTATTTTCGACGATGCGGATCTCGATCTCGCGGCCGACATCGCCATGATGGCCAACTTCTTCAGCTCCGGCCAGGTGTGCACCAACGGCACCCGCGTGTTCGTCCCCGCGAAGGTTAAGGCGGCGTTTGAGCAGAAAATCGTTGAGCGCGTGGGCCGCATCCGCGCGGGCGATCTGTTCGATGAAACCACCAACTTTGGCCCGCTGGTCAGCTTCCCGCACCGTGACAATGTGCTGCGCTACATCGCCAAAGGCAAAGCAGAAGGCGCGCGCCTGCTGTGCGGCGGCGACGTGCTGAAGGGCGAAGGCTTTGACAACGGCGCATGGGTGGCCCCGACGGTGTTTACCGACTGCACCGATGAGATGACCATCGTGCGCGAGGAGATCTTCGGCCCGGTGATGTCCATCCTCAGCTACGCGTCCGAAGAAGAAGCGATCCGCCGCGCCAACGATACCGACTACGGTCTGGCGGCGGGTATCGTCACTGCCGACCTGAACCGCGCCCACGGCACCATTCATCAGCTGGAAGCCGGCATCTGCTGGATCAACAGCTGGGGGGAATCCCCGGCGGAGATGCCGGTCGGCGGCTATAAGCACTCCGGTATTGGCCGCGAGAACGGCGTGATGACCCTGCAGAGTTACACCCAGGTGAAGTCCATCCAGGTTGAGATGGGTAAATTCCAGTCCATATTTTAACCGGGAGGTTTTTTTGCAATTTGACTACATCATTATTGGCGCCGGCTCCGCCGGCAACGTTCTGGCGACACGACTGACTGAAGATCCAAACACCACCGTCCTGCTGCTGGAGGCCGGCGGCCCGGACTACCGGTTCGATTTCCGCACCCAGATGCCCGCCGCGCTGGCTTACCCGCTGCAGGGCAAACGCTACAACTGGGCCTACGAGACCGAACCGGAGCCCTATATGAACCACCGCCGCATGGAGTGCGGGCGCGGCAAAGGGCTCGGCGGCTCCTCGCTGATTAACGGCATGTGCTACATTCGCGGCAACGCTCTGGACCTCGATAACTGGGCCGCCGCCCCGGGACTGGAACACTGGAGCTATCTCGACTGCCTGCCCTACTACCGGAAAGCGGAAACCCGCGATATCGGGCCCAACGACTATCACGGCGGCGATGGCCCGGTGAGCGTCACCACGCCGAAGCCGGGCAATAATCCGCTCTTCGAGGCGATGGTTGAAGCCGGGGTGCAGGCGGGGTATCCGCGCACCGACGATCTCAACGGCTACCAACAGGAAGGCTTTGGTCCGATGGACCGCACCGTGACGCCGCAGGGCCGTCGCGCCAGCACCGCCCGCGGCTATCTCGACCAGGCGCGCGGTCGCCCCAACCTGACCATCCGCACCCATGCGCTGACCGATCACATTATTTTTTCCGGCAAGCGCGCGGTGGGCGTCGAGTGGCTGGAGGGGGAAAGCACTATCCCGTCAAAAGCGACGGCCAACAAAGAGGTGCTGCTGTGCGCCGGGGCGATTGCCTCGCCGCAGATCCTGCAGCGCTCCGGCGTCGGCAACCCCGAGCTGCTCAGGCAGTTCGATATCCCGGTGGTCCACGATCTCCCCGGCGTGGGTGAGAATCTGCAGGACCATCTGGAGATGTACCTGCAGTACGAGTGCAAAGAGCCGGTGTCGCTCTACCCGGCGCTGCAGTGGTGGAACCAGCCGAAGATCGGCGCCGAGTGGCTGTTCGGCGGCACCGGGATCGGCGCCAGCAACCAGTTCGAAGCAGGCGGTTTTATCCGCAGCCGCGCAGAGTTCGCCTGGCCGAACATTCAGTACCATTTCCTGCCGGTGGCGATTAACTACAATGGCTCCAACGCGGTGAAAGAGCATGGCTTCCAGTGCCACGTCGGTTCGATGCGTTCTCCCAGCCGCGGCCACGTGCGTCTGAAGTCGCGCGACCCACACGCCCATCCGGCGATCCTGTTTAACTATATGTCCCATGAGCAGGACTGGCAGGAGTTCCGCGACGCCATTCGCATCACCCGGGAGATCATGAACCAGCCGGCGCTGGATAAGTATCGCGGCCGCGAAATCAGCCCGGGTATTGACTGCCAGAGCGATGCCGAGCTGGATGAGTTTGTGCGCAACCACGCCGAGACCGCGTTCCACCCGTGCGGGACCTGTAAGATGGGTTACGACGAGATGGCGGTGGTCGACGGCGAAGGCCGGGTCCACGGTCTGGAAGGAGTGCGGGTGGTCGATGCGTCAATTATGCCGCAGATCATCACCGGCAACCTGAACGCCACCACCATTATGATCGGCGAGAAGATGGCTGACGCCATTCGCGGCCGCCAGCCGCTGCCGCGCAGCACGGCGGCGTATTATGTCGCTGGCGACGCGTCGGTTCGCCGCTGATCGTTTAGGCCGGACGGCGGCTATGCCTTGCCCGGCCTACGGTCCGGGCGGCCAGCGGTTAATGTAGCCACTTACGCCACCGGTATCGGCGGCGTCAAAATCGCAGAGGCGTTCCCGGAAGGTCGGGACAGCCTCTGATGTTAGCGAAACGCCTCCAGGCGTTTGATCTGCTGCCCGTCGGCAGTAAAGTTCTCCACCGCCAGCCATGCCCGCAGCGCTGCATCGCGCGCAGGCCACTCGCCATCGATGATGGACAGCATATCGCTGTCGCGCGTCCGCCCTTTGCGCACCAGCCTCTGCCGCAGGCGCCCTTCCCAGCTAAAGCCCAACCGCTCGGCGGCCCGGCGCGAGGCGACATTCATCGAATCGCATTTCCACTCCAGCCGACGGTAGCCATGATCAAAGCCGTTCTTCAGCAACAGCCAGACCGCTTCGGTACCCAGCGGGGTGTTTTTCATCCGTCGCGACCAGGTGACATGGCCGATCTCAACCGTGCCCATTTCCCGTTCGATCGCCATATAGCTGACGATACCCACCGCCTGCTCGCTACGCAGGTCAATCACCGCGTAGGGCACCAGAGCATCATCATTCACCTTGCCCGCGATCCAGTGGGCGGTCGCCGCCACGCTCTCCGGCCGCGTAGACGCCAGCCACGTCCAGTCGCTGTTGTCGCCTAGCGCATAGGCGGCAAACAGATCCGCCGCATGACGGTCAACGTCCAGCGGCTCCAGTCGACAAAAACGGCCATTTAACGCCGTTCGCCGCAGGACTCGCGCCCCCTGCCAGCCAGGGACAAGATCGTTCACCTGCTGGCCAAACTCATTGATTTCCGGCACACCCACCTCCTCGCAATAGACAATGCGTTATAGCAAGAAGCCAGCAGCGAAGAAAGGCGCTTCTGCACGCCTGGCAATAACCTGTCGTTCTTGATTATGCGTTTTTAGCATAAGGATATCCTTATTTTGACTTTACGCCTTTTGGCAAGCGGCCTAACGTAGCGAAGCATAAAAAATTAAAATAACCATTTTTCAGGGATTGCATATGACCAAGAAACTGTTGCCTTTACTGGTACTGACGGCGCTCTCCGCCGCCGCGCATGCCGCCACGCCGCCCAACACGCTGGTGGTCGCCCAGGGTCTCGACGATATCGTCAGCCTCGACCCGGCGGAAGCGAACGAACTCTCCAGCATTCAGACGGTGCCCAGCCTCTATCAGCGTCTGGTACAGCCGGACCGCAACAACCCTGAAAAAATCGTACCGATCCTCGCCGAAAGCTGGCAGGCCGACCCGGCGGCGAAAACCCTGACCATCAAACTGAAGCCGGATGCCAAATTCGCCTCCGGTAATCCGCTGCGCCCGGAAGATGTGATTTTCTCTTACACCCGTGCGGTGACGCTGAATAAATCGCCGGCGTTTATTCTCAACGTGCTCGGCTGGCAGCCGGACAACATCGCCAGCCAGCTGAAAAAGGTTGACGACCATACCCTGACGCTGCACTGGACTGCCGACGTCAGCCCGGCGGTGGCGCTGAATATACTCTCCACCCCCATCGCCTCCATCGTTGATGAAAAACAGGTGGCGCCGAACGCGAAAAATAACGACTTCGGCAACGACTGGCTGAAGATGCACTCGGCGGGCAGCGGCGCCTATAAAATGCGCGTCTACCAGCCGCATCAAGCCATCGTGCTGGAAGCCAACGCCAGCTCCCCCACCGGCGCGCCGAAGATCAAGAGCATCATTATTAAAAACGTCCCCGACCCGGCTTCCCGCCGCCTGCTGATCCAGCAGGGGGATGCCGACGTGGCCCGCGATCTCGGCGCTGACCAGATTGCCGCCCTGCAGGATAAACCCGGCGTGAAGGTGCTGAGCATCCCGTCCGCCGAACAGAACTATCTGGTGTTTAATACCGCCAACAGCGCCAACCCGCTGCTCAATAATCCGGCCTTCTGGGAGGCGGCGCGCTGGCTGGTCGATTATGAGGGCATCACCAAAAATCTGCTGAAAGGCCAGTACTTTATTCACCAAAGCTTCCTGCCGGCCGGCCTGCCGGGGGCGCTGGAGACCAATCCATTCGCCTTCGACCCGCAAAAAGCTAAGGCTATCCTTGATAAAGCGGGCATTAAGGATGCGCACTTCACCCTCGACGTGGAGAACAAACCGCCGTTTATCACCATCGCCCAGTCGCTGCAGGCCAGCTTCGCCCAGGGCGGGGTGAAGGTGGATCTCCTGCCGGCCGCCGGCAGCCAGGTCTATGCCCGGGTGCGCGCGAAGCAGCATCAGGCGGCGATCCGCCTGTGGATCCCCGACTACTTTGATGCCCATTCCAACGCCAGCGCCTTCGCGTGGAACGATGGTAAATCCAGCACCGTGGCCGGGCTCAACGGCTGGCAGATCCCTGAGCTGAATAAAGCCACCCTCGCCGCGGTGGCGGAGCCGGACCCGGCGAAACGCCTCGACCTGTACAAAACGATGCAGGAAACTCTGCTGCAGCATTCGCCATACGTCTTTATTGACCAGGGGAAAACCCAGATCGTGGTGCGCGATAACGTGAAGGGCTATCAGCAGGGGCTGAACGCCGACATGGTCTGGTACGATAACGTGACCAAGTAAGCGGGTTATGTTACCGGGCACGGCGGTCTCGCCCTGCCCGGATGACCGTTTCGCCACCCGGACCCGGTGGACGTCGCGCCGCCGGGAACCATGTTGATATACCAGGAATTTCCATTTTCCATGCCATCGTTTTCCACTCATCTTACCCGCCTGCTGCAGGGGCTGTTGACCCTGCTGCTGACGCTGTTCGGGCTGCTGCTGGTCACCTTCTCGCTCTCCGCGCTGTCGCCGGTCGACCGCGTACTGCAGATCGTCGGCGACCATGCCAGCCAGTCGACCTATGATCAGGTTCGCCATCAGCTGGGTCTCGACCAGCCGCTGCCGGTGCAGTTCTGCCACTACCTGGTCAACCTGGCCCATGGCGATCTCGGTATCGCCAGCGCCACCGGCCAGCCGGTGCTCCACGATCTGCTGGCGGTCTTCCCGGCGACCCTTGAGCTGGCAACCCTGGCGCTGATCGTCGGCGCGGTACTGGGCATCGTCGCCGGGGTGCTGTGCGCCCGTTACGCCGGTTCGCCGTGGGATCTGGCGGTGCGCACCTTTACCCTGTTGGGCAACTCGGTGCCGATATTCTGGCTCGGCCTGCTGATGCTGGCCCTGTTCTACGCCCGGCTGCAGTGGGCGCCGGGCCCGGGTCGTCTCGACGATATTTATCAGTACACCGTCGAGCCGCGCAGCGGTTTTGCGCTGATCGACACCTGGCTCTCCGGCGATACAGCGGCTTTCAAAAATGCTATCGGCCATCTGCTGCTGCCGGGGCTGGTGCTGGCCTATTACTCGCTGGCGAGCATCACCCGTCTGACCCGCTCCGCCTGTCTCAGTGAAATGAACAAAGAGTACATTCTGCTGGCGCGGGCCAAAGGGGCCGGTGAGATGACGATTCTGCTGCGTCACGTTCTGCCCAATATCCGCGGCACCCTGCTGACAGTAACCGCCCTCGCCTGGACCTCAATGCTCGAAGGGGCGGTGCTCACCGAAACCGTCTTCTCATGGCCGGGGATCGGTCGCTACCTCACCACCGCGCTGTTCGCCGGAGATACCACGGCGATCATGGGCGGCACGCTGCTGATCGGCGTGAGTTTTGTGCTGATCAATAACCTGACCGACCTGCTGGTGCGGTTAACCGACCCGAGGGTGCGCTGATGCCGACTTATCTGTTTTTACGCCGTCTGCGCCGCTCACCCGCCGCCTTCTGCGGTCTGACCCTGGTGATCCTGTTGGTGCTGACCGCGCTGTTCGCCCCGTGGCTGGCGCCGCACGATCCCAACTGGCAGGATGCCGCCGCCCGTCTGCAGGGCCCGGGCGCGGGGCACTGGCTCGGCACCGACAGCTACGGCCGCGATCTGCTGTCACGCCTGCTCTACGGCGCCCGTCCGGCGCTGGGTCTGGTCGCGCTGGTGACCGCCATTACCCTGCCCGTCGGTCTGCTGGTGGGTATTCTCTCCGGCTACTATGGCGGGTGGCTGGAGCGGATACTGATGCGCTTTACCGACGTGGTGATGTCGATGCCGCGGCTGATCCTCGCCTTCGCGTTCGTGGCGATGCTCGGCCCGGGGCTGGTCAACGGCGCGCTGGCGTTAGCCCTGACTACCTGGCCGGCCTACGCCCGGCAGGCGCGCAGCGAAATTCAGCGCCTGCGCCATAGCGATTACCTCGCCGCGGCGGAGATGCTGGGCATCCGCGGCTGGCGGCTGCTGGTCGGCCATATTCTGCCGCTGTGTCTGCCGTCGGCGATTGTCCGGCTGGCGCTCGATCTGGCGGGCATTATCCTCGCCGCCGCCGGGCTCGGCTTTCTCGGCCTTGGCGCCCGCCCGCCGATGGCGGAGTGGGGAGCGATGATTGCCGACGGGATGCAGGTGATTTTCGATCAGTGGTGGATCGCCGCCATCCCCGGCGCGGCGATCCTGCTCGCCAGCCTGGCGTTTAACCTGCTGGGCGATGGCCTGCGCGATATTCTGGAGCCGCAACATGACTGACATCCGACTGACCGTCCAGGGACTCGCCGTCGACTACCCCACCGCCCGGGTGGTGGATAACATCAGCTTCACCCTCGGCAACGAGCGGCTGGCGCTGGTGGGGGAATCCGGCTCCGGCAAATCGATGACCGCCCGGGCGCTGATGGGCCTGGTGCGCAAGCCCGGGGTGGTGAGCGCCGAACGGCTGGAGGTGCTGGGGCGCGATGTGCTGACCCTCAGCGCCTGCGGCTGGCGCGAACTGCGCGGCAACGATATCGCCATGGTGCTGCAGGATCCACGCTATGCGCTAAATCCGGTGCAGTCCATTCAGACGCAGCTGGAGGAGGCGTTAACCCTGCATCAGCGTCTCCGCCGCCGCGCTCGCGCCGAGGCGGTCAAAGACGCCATCGCCGCCGTCGGTCTGGATCTCCCGGTCCTCAGCCGCTATCCCGGCGAGCTCTCCGGCGGGATGGGGCAGCGGGTGATGATCGCCCTCGCGCTGCTCAATAACCCGAGGGTGCTGATAGCCGACGAGCCGACCTCGGCCCTTGACGCCCGCCTGCGCAACCAGATCCTCGAGCTGCTGGTGGAGCAGTGCGCGCAGCGGCAGATGGCCATGTTACTGATCAGCCACGATCTACCGCTGGTGGCCGCGCATTGCGATCGCGTGCTGGTGATGTACCAGGGGAGACAGGTCGATGAGATGCCGGCGCGGGCGCTGCCGACCGCGACGCACCCTTATACCCGCACCCTGTGGACCTGCCGGCCAAATGCGCAAACCTACGGTCAGATGCTGCCGACCCTCGACAGAACCCAGGACTTTACGGAGACGACCCATGGCGATCGTTAATCTTAAGGATCTACAGGTAACATTCGGCGCGAAGACGGCGGTTTCCGCCGCCAGTTTCCGTGTCGACGCCGGGGAAACCTTCAGCCTGATCGGCGCCTCGGGCTGCGGCAAATCGACGATTTTGCGCGTGCTCGCCGGATTACAGCGCGAATGGCGCGGCAGCGTGGCGCTGCTGGGCCAGGCCATCGCGCCGGGCGCCCGCTTTCAGGGCGAGCTGCGACGCAATGTGCAGATGGTGTTTCAGGATCCGTATGCTTCGCTGCATCCCAACCATACCCTGTGGCGCACCCTGGCGGAGCCGCTGCAGATCCACGGCATCCGCGACGTTGCCCCGCGGGTGACCACCGCCCTTGAGCAGGTGGGTCTGGCCGCCGACGCCGCACGCCGCTATCCGCACCAGCTCTCCGGCGGTCAACGGCAGCGCGTGGCCATTGCCCGTGCCCTGCTGCTGCGTCCGCAGATCCTGCTGCTGGATGAGCCGACCTCGGCGCTGGATATGTCGGTGCAGGCGGAAATCCTCAATCTGCTTAATCGCCTGAAACAGGAGCACGGCATGACCTATCTGCTGGTCAGCCACGATGCCGACGTCATCGCCCATATGTCCGATCGGGCGGCGTTTATGGCGGAGGGTGTGATCCAGCGCTTTTTCGATCGCGAAGCGCTGCTCAACGGAGAACACCGGATGAAGTGAGGTCAGCGGAGAAGCCGTCGTTTTGTCGGTGGCGCTTCGCTTACCCGACCTGGAGGGTTCGTGCGACCTGTCGTTGATTCACCCACTTGTGCGACTGAAACTGCCGGTGCTGACGGCCTCAAAATCGCTGAGACGTTCCCGGAAGGCCGGGGCAGCCCGCATGGATGCGGGCTGAGGGCCGTGTTTTGCACGGACGCTGCCTCGGCCCGACCCGAAGCCTGCAGGGATAAGTCGAAGGGACCGCGCAGCGGCGATTTTGCTGGCCGGAGCCCGGGGGTACAGGGGGCGGCGGCGACTGGCCGCCCCCTGTGCGCTCCCTGCGCCATAAGGGACATAACGCAGAAGACTAACCGGGAGCGCAATCTGCCCGGAATTAACATAGAAGTTGTAGCCCTGCCAGGCGCAGTGCGAACAAGGACATTTCCGGTTGTGCCGTTATTTTGCCGGGTGGCGGCTGCGCCTTACCCGGCCTACAGGATCCACTCACAGGCTCACACCCCGTAGGCCCGTGCAAGCGCAGCGCCGCCGGGCGATAACAGCAGGCACGGTATCCTTGATTTCGCCGGGTGGCGGCTGCGCCTTACCCAGCCTACGTTCTTACGACCTGTCGTTAATTTATTCACCATTGTTGCTGAAACTGCCGGTGCTGGCGGCCTCAAAATCGCTGAGACGTTCCCGGCAGGCCGGGGGTACAGGGGGCGGCGGCGACTGGCCGCCCCCTGTGCGCTCCCTGCGCCATGATTGACATAACGCAGAAAATTAACCGGGAGCGCAATCTGCCCGGAATTGACATAACGCAGACGATTAGCCGGGAGCGCAAACTACGCTGAAGCCACAAATAACATAAAGCACCGCCGTGCGGTCCTTCCCCTCCCCCTGGCCCTCTCCCGGAGGGAAAGGGAACCGTCCGGCGGTCGCTTCCGCTACCCTCCCCTACTTCGCCAGGCTGGCAAAGCGGGCGAAGACCGCATCAAAAATCCCCAGCCCCTGCGCCACCTGCTCAGCAGTAATGGTGCACGGCGGTACCACATGAATGCGGTTCTCCACCACAAAGGCCAGCAGCCCGGCTTCGGTCAGGGCCCCTTTGATCGCGGCCATGTCGGCGGCGGTCAACGGCGTTTTTTGTTCACGGCTGCTCACCAGCTCCAGCGCCTGGAACAGGCCGCGACCGCGCACCTCGCCGATAATGGCGTGCTTCTCCGCCAGCGCCTCGAGACCGGGGCGCAGCACCTCGTTGCCGATATAGGCCGCGTTCTCAACCACCTTCTCCTCTTTCATCGCGTCGATGGTGGCGACAATCGCCGCCATCGCCAGTGGATGGCCGGAGTAGGTCAGCCCCCCGGCAAAGAAGTGATCGTCAAAATAGCGGGCAATCGGCTCGCTAATCAGCACCCCGCCCGCCGGCACGTAGCCGGCGTTAACCCCCTTGGCAAAGGTCACCAGATCCGGCACCACGCCATCCTGTTCAAAGGCGAACCAGCTGCCGGTACGACCAAAGCCGGCCATCACCTCATCGAGGATCAGCACGATGCCAAACTCGTCGGCCAGCGCGCGCACGCCCTGCATATAGCCTGCCGGCGGCACGAGGATCCCGGCGGTGCCGGGGATGGACTCCAGCAGGATCGCCGCGATAGCCGTCGGCCCCTCGCATTCAATGATCCGCCGCAGATGGGTCAGCGCGCGCTGGCACTCCTCCTCCTCGGTCGCGGCGTTGAACTCGCTGCGGTAAAGGTAAGGATTGAAGAAATGCACATGGCCGCGGGAAAACTCATTCGGCACCCGGCGCCAGTCGCCGGTGGCGGCGATCGCGCTGCCGGTGTTGCCATGGTAGGAGCGATAGGCCGACAGCACCTTGTCGCGTCCGGTATACAGCCGCGCCATGCGAATCGCGTTCTCATTGGCATCCGCCCCGGCGTTGGTGAAAAATACCTTGCTGAAGCCCGCCGGCGCCAGGTCGACGATGCGCTTCGCCGCTTCGCCGCGGGCAAGGTTGGCGGTAGCGGGCGCGATGGTGACCAGGGTCTCCAGCTGCGCCTTCATGGCCGCCAGCACCCGGGGATGTTGATAACCAATGTTGACGTTCACCAGCTGGCTGCTGAAGTCGAGCCAGGTGTTCCCCTCATAATCCCATAGCTCGCAGCCTTGCGCCCCGGCGATGACCAGCGGGTTGAGATTGCCCTGCATCGACCATGAATGAAACACATAGGCGCGATCCAATTGCCGAACTTCGTCATTGCTTACCGCGACCTCGTTGTGAATTGCCAGCTTCATACCCTGCCCTCTCTCATGTCGTAGTGGTTGACTTCATCATTGGCCGCGGCCGCGCAAATCGGATAGAGCCAGTGTGCGCAAAACGATGTGACACGGTGTCACATCCCCGCCCGTCGTCTGGCCCTGTGCCTTGCCGTCCGGCGTTTTTATAGTGAAGGGACAACCGCACAGGAGAATGAGATGGCAACGAGCAACGTAGTGTTTATCACCGGGGCGACCTCGGGTTTTGGCGAAGCGGCAGCGCAGGTGTTTGCCGATGCGGGCTGGTCGCTGGTGTTGAGCGGGCGCCGCTATCCGCGACTGAAGGCCTTGCAGGACAGACTTGCCGCCCAGGTGCCGGTGCATATTATTGAGCTTGACGTTCGCGACAGCGAGGCGGTGGCTGCGGCGGTGGCGTCGCTGCCCGCCGATTTCGCCGATATCACCACCCTGATCAACAACGCCGGGCTGGCGCTGTCGCCGCTGCCGGCGCAGGAGGTGGCGCTGGAGGACTGGAAAACGATGATCGACACCAACGTCACCGGTCTGGTGACGATGACCCACGCCCTGCTGCCGACGCTGATTCGCCATGGCGCCGGGGCGAGCATTATCAATATCGGCTCGATCGCCGGGCAGTGGCCCTATCCCGGCAGCCATGTCTATGGCGCCAGCAAGGCCTTTGTAAAACAGTTCAGCTATAATCTGCGCTGCGATCTGCTTGGCACCGGCGTGCGGGTCACCGATCTGGCGCCGGGGATTGCCGAGACCGAATTTACCCTGGTGCGCACTAAGGGCGACCAGGCGGCATCGGATAAGCTCTATCGCGGCACCACGCCGCTGAGCGCGCGCGATATCGCCGAGCAGATGTTTTATATCGCCACGCTGCCGGCGCATATGAACATTAACCGGGTGGAGGTGATGCCGGTGCGTCAGGCGTGGCAGCCGTTCGCCATCGACCGGGATTAAGCGAAACCCGACGCTCCCCCTGCCGGCGCTACCGGCAGGGGCACTGCCCGGTCTAGCGGCTGCTTTGCAGAAACTGCCTGACGCGTTCGGAGTCAGGTTGCGTGAAAAACTTCTCCGGCGGCGCCTTCTCAATCAGCAGCCCCTTCTCCAGAAACACCACCTCATTGGACACCTGGCGGGCAAAATCCATCTCGTGGGTCACCACCACCATGGTGTAGCCCTCGGCGGCAAGGGCTTTCATCACCCCTAACACCTCGTTCACCAGCTCCGGATCCAGCGCCGAGGTCGGTTCGTCAAAGAGGATAACTTCCGGCGACATCGCCAGCGAACGGGCGATCGCCACCCGCTGCTTCTGCCCGCCGGAGAGAGTGATCGGGTAGACATCGGCTTTGTGCGCCATGCCGACTTTCTTCAGCTGCTGCATGGCCATGGCCTGCGCCTCGTCTCGTTTCATGCCCTTAACGCGCAGCAGCGCCTCGCTGACGTTCTGCTGCACGGTCAGGTGCGGCCACAGGTTAAAACTCTGAAACACCATCCCCACCCGCTCGCGAATTTTCGCCAGCTGGCGGTGCGACATTGCCCGGCCGCGCTGTTCATCAATCCCCAGCCGCTGACCGCCGATATGAATTTCGCCGCGGTCCGGCTGTTCCAGCCAGTTCATACAGCGCAGCAGGGTGGATTTTCCCGACCCGGACGAGCCGAGAATACTCACCACGGTCCCCTTCTCCACCGTCAGGTTAATATCCCGCAGGACTTCCACATTATCGAACTGCTTGGAGACGTTTTTGACGCTTACGGCAATAGACTCAGGCATGGCTCATTCCTCTTTTGGCTCCCCAGGCGGTCAGGCGCTTAATCAGCAGCTCCAGCAGAATGCTGATCGCCCAGTAAAGCCCAATGGCGACGATAAAGGCGTTAAACGGAATAAAATAGGTCGCCTGGACGCTGTTGGCGGCGGCGGTGATCTCCTGAACGGTAATAATGCTCAGGAAAGCGGTGTCCTTCAGGCAGATAATCAGCTGATTGCCGATCAGCGGTAAGGCGGAAGAGACGATATTGGGTAAAATAATCCGCCGAAAAATGGCATAGCGAGAAAAGCCCTGAGCAATGGCGGCTTCAATATACCCGCCGGAAAATACCCGCCGCTGGCTGCGCAATATTTCAAAGAAATAGGCGCCATGATAAATAATCAGGGCCAGTAAACCGGCGGTCCACGGCTCCATGCTAATACCGAGCTGCGGCAGTCCGTAATACAGCAGATAGGCGAGGATCAAAAAAGGGATCGCGCGCATCAGGCTGACGAAACCAATGATAACCCGGTTAAGGACTTTCTTTTGATATTCGCTAAAATAACACAGCGCAATACCGATAATAAGGGCCGCGAGGGCGGCGGTAATAAACAGTTCGAGGGTCGCGAATAACCCGGCAATAAAGCTATCGCGTACCGACCAGATAACGCCCCACTGATTCATAATACCTCCCGTTGCTAGCGCGCCAGGCGCCTGGCTTTCCGTTCCGCGATCCCCTGCAGCTTCAATAAACAGCCGATGATCGCCACATACAGCAGGCCGGCGGCGAGGATCGGCGACAGCGGCTCGTAGGTGACCGAGGAGATACGGTTGGTCACCCGGGTGAGATCCACCACGCCGATCACGGCGATGGCCGGGCTACCTTTGATCAAAAACGACATCTCATTGACCAGCGCCGGCAGGCTCTCGATCCACATCTGCGGCAGCATGATGTAGCGGAAGTAGGTCCAGCGGCGCATTCCCACCGATTCCGCCGCCTCCCGCTGTTCGCGCGGAAAGGTGCGGAAGGCGTTGCGCCAGATCTCAGCGTTAAACGCCGAGGTGTTAAGCGTCAGCGCCACGATGGCGGCCACGTTCTTGTCGAGGTTAATGCCCATCGTGGGCAGGGAAAGGAACAGAAACAGCACCAGCGTCACCAGCGGCGTCGCGCGGGCCAGGCTGATATAGACCACCAGCAGCTGGTCGATAACCGGCAGGCGCAGCATCCGCACCAGGGCGATCAGCAGCCCCGCCACCACCCCGAAGGCGATAGCGATGGCCGAAATCCAGAGGGTCGTCCATGCGCCTTCGATTAATAACTGCCAGGAAATTGCATCCATGAGGCCCTCCTTCTCAGCAACAGGCGGCGGTCGCCCGCCGCGAAACATTACAGACCGGCAAGCTTATGAAACTGTTCCGGGCTGGTGATCGCCTCGGTGGGCAGGTTGTCATAGGTTTCGCCAAACCACTTTTTCTGCAGCTCGGCGAGCTTGCCGGTCTCCTTCATGTGGTTCATAAACTTGGTCATATAGGCCAGCAGCTGCGGCGAGTTTTTCGGGATCGGCCACGCCATATAGCCCGGTCCGGAGACGGCCAGCCCTTTGGCGAAGACCTTCGGTTTGGCTTTCGCCAGGTCGTTCACCGAGATCACCACGTTAATCACGTAATCCAGCCGCTTATTCGCCAGGTCGGCGTAGGCTTCCGGATAGGAGGGGTACTCCACCACCGGCCCCAGCTTGCCGCCGGTCTTCTCCAGCATCGCCTTCAGCTCCGGCAAACGCGCCAGCAGCGCGCTGCCCGCCTGCACGCCCACTTTTTTGCCGCTGAGATCGGCAATGGTGTTTAGCGAGGTATCGCCAGCGCGTTTGACGAAATAGTGCTGCGCGGAGGCCCACGGCGGGGTGAAATCAAAGACCTTCAGCCGCTCATCGGTAATAACCGCCCCGGTTAAGGCCATATCGTATTGTCCAGTGGAGACGGCCGCTAATAATCCGGTCCACGGTAATATGCTCTGGTCGACATGAAATTTGGCGTATTTACGTAACTCCTCAAGCATATCTTTGTTAAAGCCATCGGCCTGACCATTATTCATAAAGTTAAATGGCGCATAATCATCTTCCGTCGCCACTTTCAGGGTGCCGGATTTTTCTATTTCCGGCAGATCGGCCGCGACGGCGTGATAAGAAAAAGCAACCGTTAATACAGCGCTCAGACACATTGATGCCAATGATTTTTTCATTATTTCACCCCTGATGGATTGGCCAGACGGGTTCATTCCAGAACGCGAAAAGGTTTATGCAAAATAGAGGCCGGGAGGTTCCGGTCCGCGGCGGCTGAATGCGTTTTTAATGTGGGAGCGTTTTGCAATTCCGTATAGAGCCAGATGGGCCGCATCGCTGTGTCAGATGGCGGAAGGGTGGTATGGAATTTGCTGAGCTTATGGGGTGGTCGCGATGCGTTATTGCCAGAGGAGCCCCGTATGATCCGTCACCTGTTACACGTTGATTTTGAGCCTGGCCGCGGTTTGCAGGAGCAGGTGCGAGAGACGCTGGTGAATGCCATTCTCAGCGGGATCTTCGCCGCCGACACCCCGCTGCCCTCCTGCCGCCAGCTGGCCAGCCAGCTGCGCGTCTCGCGCAATACCACCGCCCTGGTGTTCGAAAGCCTGGTCAACGAGGGCTATCTGATAAGCCGCCCGCGAAGCGGTTACTACCTGCATCCCGACTATCACGACGCTTCGCCTCCCGCGGTCGAGAGTGCACCGCAGCGCGAAGCGGCTGCACCACGCTGGGGCGACCGGCTGCAGATGACCCCCAGCCAGCAGGAGTCGATCCTCAAACCGGCGGGCTGGATGCACTACCGCTACCCGTTTATCTACGGCCAGCCCGATACCCGACAGTTCCCGCTGGCCACCTGGCGCTCGGCGGCCAACTGGCTGCACGGCGGGGTGCGCGATCCGGCGTGGGTGGTCGACCATATTGACCAGGATGTGCCGATGCTCATCGAGCAGATCCGCACCCGGGTGCTGCCCAAGCGCGGCATTGTCGCCGCCCCGGACGAAATTCTCATCACCCTGGGCTCACAAAACGCCCTCTACCTGCTGACACGGCTGCTGCTCTCTTCCACCACCCGCATTGGCGTCGAAAACCCCTGCTTTCGCGAAGCCATCAACACCTTTCTGCTCGCCGACGCCGAGGTAGCGCCGCACCCGGTGGATGAAGAGGGGATCGTGCTTAATGAGCGTCCCTGCGATTACTACTATGTCACCCCCGGCCACCAGGTGCCCACCGGTGTGGCGATGAGCAGCGCGCGCCGCCGCCAGCTGCTGGAGCATGCCGCCCGCCATGACGCGGTGATCATTGAAGATGATTATGACTCGGAGAGTAACTTTACCCAAAACCCGCTGCCGGCGCTGAAGGCCAGCGATCGCAGCGGCCGGGTGGTGTATGTCAGCAGCCTGTCAAAGGCGCTGTCGCCGGGGCTGCGGCTGGGGTTTATGGTCGCCGACCCGGACCTGATCGACGAGGCGCGCGCCCTGCGCCGGCTGGTCTATCGCCATCCGCCGACCAACATTCAGTACCAGATGGCCCACTTCCTCGCCCAGGGCCATTATGAAACCCATCTGCGGCGCTACCACTACGACTCCGCCCAGCGCTGGGAGCGCCTGCACGCCGCCCTGCAGCGCTACCTGCCGTCGTGCCGCGCGCTGGCGGGGAGCGAACACGCTAACGCCTTCTGGCTGCAGACCCCGGCGCAGATCAACACCCAGCAGCTTACCTGGCGCGCCGCCCACGCCGGCGTGCTGATTGAGCCCGGGGCGCGCCATTTTCTCAACGCCGCGCCGCCGGATAACTACTTTCGCATGGGATTCCACGCTATTAACCCCGACGCCATCGCCCGGGGGGTAGAAGTCCTGCGCGGCCAGCTGGAGCAGATGGGTTAGCGGGATTGCTCATACTCGACGGCATCGCGCACGTTGAGCAGCGCCGGGCGCAGGCTGTCGAAAGGCACCGAACCGAGCGCGATGCGCAGCGCCTGTGGGATCGTGGCGGAGACGCAGAACGGCTCGGCGGTCGACACCGAAATACGGCGTTCCATCAGCGCATTCGCCAGCCGGTCGGCCCGGCTCTCTTCGCCCAGCGGCAGCCAGACGAAGTACGAATCGGGATGACTCACGACGGGAAGGCCGCAGAGCACCTCGCGGGCCACCTGCTGCCGCTGTCGCGCATCTTGTCGTTTCTGCGTTTCAAAGCGGGCCACCGTGCCATCTTCAATCCAGGCGCAGATCAGCGAGCTTATCAGCGTCGGCGTATTCCACGTCGTGGCCCGGATGGCGCGCTCAATCTCCGGCCGATAGCGCGGCGGAGAAATCACCACCCCCACGCGCAGTCCGGTGGCGATATTTTTCGAAAATCCGGTGACATACACCGTTCTTTCCGGCGCATAGCTGACCACCGGCGGCGGCGGACGGCTCACCAGCCGGGCGTAGGCGGCATCTTCGATAATCAGCAGATCGTGCTGGCGCGCGAGGTCGGCCAGCGCCTGCCGCTGCCCGGCGTTGAGCACCCAGCCCAGCGGATTGTGCAGCGTCGGCATGGTATACACCGCCCGCACCCGCCGCTGCTGGCACAGCGTGTGAAGCGCCTGCAGGTCCGGCCCTTCGGCCCGACAGGGGATCGCCGCCAGCTCCAGATGATAGAGCGCCGCCAGCACCTTGAAGCCCGAATAGGTCAGCGCATCAACCGCCACCACATCCCCCGGACGTAACAGCCCCATAACGGTCACCGCCAGCCCGTGCTGCGCGCCGTTGACGATCAGGACATTTTCCGCGTCCGGCGCAAAGTGCCGGCAGGTCAAATGGCGGGCGATGATTTCCCGCTCGGCGAGCCGCCCGGCGTGAGGCTGATAGCGCAGATGCGAGTCAATATCGCCCGCCATCGCCAGCTGCCTGAGCGCCTCGCGCAGCGCATCGCCCTGCGCCGGCAGCGAAGGGTAGTTGAAGTTAAGATCCACGACGTCGGCGGCCACCACCTGCTGGTCGACCCCATGCCCCGGCGGCAGCGAGAGGTCCCGCACGAAGGTGCCGCGCCCGGTTTCGCCACTGACCAGCCCCATCTCCTCCAGTTCACGGTAGACGCGCGTGGCGGTGGCCAGCGAGAGGTGTTCCTCGGCGGCCAGGGTACGATGCGTCGGCAGACGGGTGCCGGCGGGCAGCTGCCCGCTGCGAATCGCCTGCGCGTATCGGTCGACAACGGCTTTGTATCGGGCTTTCATCGTGAAATGTATCTATGACAATAATTTGATTGTATCAGATTGGCCACATTACCATCGCCGCTGACGATGCTCAAGCGGGCGCAGCCCAATCAGATAACGCGAGGTTAACGTGGTAGATTCAACACTGGATAAATCGGCGCCCGGCCCCTGGTCCGGATGGATTCATGGTTTACTGGGGGTGATCATTTTCAGCGGTTCGCTGCCCGCGACGCGGCTGGCGGTGCAGGATATGGATCCGTTGTTATTGACCTTTCTGCGCGCCTCCATCGCCGGGCTGCTTGCCGTCGCGCTGCTGGTCGGCTTTCGTCAGAAACGCCCGCGCCTGGCGCAGCTTGTGCCCCTGATCATCGTCTCATCCGGGGTGGTGATCGGCTTTCCCCTGCTCACGGCGCTGGCCCTGCAGCGCATCACTTCAGCGCATTCGATTGTGTTCATTGGCCTGCTGCCGCTGATGACCGCCCTCTTCGGCGTACTGCGCGGCGGCGAACGTCCGCGGCGGGCTTTCTGGATCTTTTCGCTGCTGGGCAGCCTGCTGGTGATGGGATTCGCCCTGACGCAAAGTGCGGCGGCGTCGCTCAGCGGCGATCTGCTGATGCTGGCGGCGGTGATCGCCTGCGGCCTCGGCTATGCGGAAGGGGCAAAGCTGACCCGGGAGCTCGGCGGCTGGCAGGTGATTTGCTGGGCGCTGCTCATTGCCCTGCCGTTGATGCTCCCCGCCTCGCTGATAGTTCAGCCCGCCTCCTGGCGCGCCATATCGACCTCCTCCTGGGCCGCGCTGGGCTATGTGTCGCTCTTCAGCATGCTGATTGGTTTTATCTTCTGGTACAAAGGGCTGGCCGCGGGCGGGATCGCCGCCGTCGGCCAGCTCCAGCTATTGCAGCCGTTCTTTGGGCTTGGCCTGTCGGCGGCGCTGTTGCACGAAACCGTTAGCCCCTTGATGCTGGCGGTCACCCTCGGGGTGGTGCTGTGCGTGGTGGGCTCGCGCAAATTTGGCCGCCAGCGGGTTGGCGCAGGGAGCGGGAGCCGCGCCTGACCTGACGCGTCGCCCCGCCGGGGAGGATGAGCGCCTACACCGGCCGGGCGTACTGGAGCATCACCTGCAGCAGCACGTTGGCCCCGGCGGCGACGTGCTCCGGCGAGGCATACTCCATTTCGTTATGGCTGATCCCGTCCTTGCAGGGAATAAAAATCATCCCGGTCGGCGCCAGGTAGCTCATATACACGGCGTCATGCCCGGCGCCGGAGACAATCGGCCGCGCCGGATAGCCCAGCCGCTGCGCGGCATCGGCAATGGCCTGCTGGCATTCGCCATCGAACGGCGCCGCCGGATAATGGCTCACCTGCTTCAGGGCCACCTGCAGACCGCTCTCCCGCTCAACCTCCGTGATAAACGCCCGCAGCTGGCGATCCATTTCATCCACCAGCGCATCGCTGAGATTGCGCATATCAATGGAGAAGGTGACCTCCCCGGGCACCACGTTGCGGCTGTTGGGCCACACCTGCACGCTGCCGACGGTGCCGCGTCCCTCTTCGCTGCGCCCGGCAATGGCGACCACCTCCTGCATAATGCGGGTCGCCACCTGCAGGGCATCCTGACGCAGGCGCATCGGCGTGGGTCCGGCGTGCGACGCCTGGCCGGTGACCACGCAGTCGTACCAGCGGATCCCCAGCACGCCCTGCACGATACCGATGGTTTTCGCTTCATCTTCTAGGATCGGTCCCTGCTCAATGTGCGCCTCAAAATAGGCGCCGATGGGATGTTCTCCCGGGGTCTGCTCGCCGATATAGCCGATCTGCGCCAGCGCCTCGCCGACGCTGACGCCCTCTTTATCCGTGACGGCCCAGGTCTTCTCCAGCGGGAAGACCCCGGCAAAGACCCCGGAGCCCATCATCACCGGCACAAAGCGCGACCCCTCTTCGTTGGTCCAGAACACCACCTCAATCGGCGCCTCGGTGGCAATCTGCCGATCGTTGAGCGTGCGCACCACCTCCAGCGCCGCCAGCACGCCGTAGTTGCCGTCAAATTTGCCGCCGGAGGGCTGGGTGTCGATATGGCTGCCGGAGACGATGGGCGGCAGGCTGGGGTTGCGCCCTTCCCGGCGCATAAACACATTGCCGATTTTATCGATGGTGACGCTCAGCCCGGCCTCCCGCGCCCAGCTAATCACCCGGTCCCGCCCCTGGCGGTCGAGGTCGGTGAGGGTCAGACGGCGGCAGCCGCCCTTCGGCGTGGCGCCGATCTGAGCAAGGTCCATTAACGACGCCCACAGGCGGTCGCCATTGATGCGCCAGCGGGTGGTGTCGGTGGCGGAGGTAAAAAGTACATCACTGCTCATGGTGGTCTCCTGACATCAAGGTCGCCGCCAGCGCAACCGGCGGTGGAAAATAAGGCATCAGCGCCTGGCCTTCATCTGTAGAGTGTGTTGCCGCCGGTCAGACGGCCAGGGCCTGCGCGTGGTCGTCAATCGCCAGCTCGCGCCAGCGGTGGCAACTCACTGTGTGGCGCTCCGCTGCGGCCTCCGTCGGCGGCAGGCTCTGCTCGCAGACCGGGCGACGGTGCGGGCAGCGCTCGGCAAAGGCGCAGCCGGGGGGCAAGCGCGCCAGATCCGGCGGCGCGCCGGGAATGCAGTGCAGGGCATCGCCTTTCTTGAGCCCCTCTTTCGGCCGGCTGCCCAGCAGCACCCGGGTATAAGGATGGCGCGGGTGGCGCAGGATCTCGCTCATGGCGGCCTCCTCGACGATCCGCCCGGCGTACATCACCGCCACCCGGTCGGCAATCTCCACCGCGGCGCCGATATCGTGGGTCACAAACACGATCGACAGCCCGCGCTGCTTTTGCTGCTCGCGCAGCAGGATCAGGATCTGGATTTGCACCGTGGCGTCGAGGGCGGTGGTCGGCTCATCCGCCAGCAGCAGCTGCGGGTTACAGGAGAGCGCAAGGGCGATCATCGCCCGCTGGCGCATCCCGCCGGACATCTCGTGCGGGTAAGCCTCCAGCCGCCGTTCGGGGCTGGGAATGCGCACCTGACGCAGGGCCTCCAGCGCTCTGTCCCGGGCCGCCTGGCGCGACAGCCCTTCGTGGCGGCGCAGCCCTTCTATAATCTGCTGCCCGACGGTGTAGACCGGATCGAAGGCCAGCAGCGGCTCCTGAAAAATCATCGCGCAGCGCCCACCGCGATAGCGCCGCAGCTGGCTGGCGTTCATCGTCAGCACCGCGTCGTCCCCCACCCGCAGGGTGCCGGAGAGCTCACTGCTCCCCGGCGGGTGCAGGCGCATCAGCGCCCGCAGGGTCACGCTCTTGCCGGAACCCGACTCGCCAATCAACGCCATCACCTCCCCCTTTTGTACGTCAAAGGAGACCCCGTTGACCGCGTTGATGGTCTGTCCGTCGCGGCGAAAGACGACCCGCAGGTCGCGCACATGGACAAAGGCGTTATGCGACATGGCTGACCTCCTTAAGAGGGATGCTCTGATGCCAGGGCGAGGCCGGCTGCGCCATCAGGCAGGCGCTCTGGTGCCCCTCCCCGACCGCCTCCAGCCGCGGTTTCACCTCGGCGCAGACCGCCTTCGCGTGCGGGCAGCGGGTGTGAAAGCGGCAGCCGCTCGGCGGCGCGATGGGGCTGGGGGGATCGCCGCTCAGCGGCGAGGTCAGGGTGCGGTTTTGCGGATCCATGGAGGGCATGGAGCTTAACAGCGCCCGGGTATAGGGATGGGCGGAGGCGGTAAACAGCTGCTCCGCCGGGCCAATCTCCACCACTTCGCCAAGGTACATGACGAGGATCCGATCCGACAGCCAGCGCACCACGTGCAGATCGTGGCTGATAAACACATAGGTCAGCTCGAGGGTCCGCTTCAGCTCCTGCAGCAGCTGCAGCACCTGAGCTTCCACCGATTTATCCAGCGCCGACACCGCTTCATCAAGAATGACCAGCCGCGGCTTCATCGCCAGCGCGCGGGCGATATTCACCCGCTGCCGCTGGCCGCCGGAGAGCGCATGGGGATAGCGGTCGGCAAAGCGCGCCGGCTCAAGGCCAACGTGCGCCAGCAGATAGCGGGCGTATTCGCTGGCCTCTCTGGCGCTGACGCCGTGGACCCGCTGGCCGAAGGCGATGCTCTCCTCCATGGTCAGGCGCGGATTGAGCGAGGCATAGCTGTCCTGGAAAACCATCTGCACCTGGCGACGGTAAGCTTTCAGCGGCAGGCGCGACGAGCCGACCCCCAGCCCGTCGAAGATCAGTTCGCCGCTGTCCTGGGTGAGCAGCTGCATCAGCAGCCGGGCGGTGGTCGATTTGCCGCAGCCCGACTCGCCGACCACCCCCAGGGTTTCGCCTTTCATCACCGTGAAGCTGATATCGTCCACCGCCTGGACCACCTCCCGGCCTTTGCCGCCGCGGAAGTACTTCAGCAGGTGATTGACCTTCAGCAGCGGCTGCGCCGGCCCGCCGAGGTCGATATTGGTAAAGGGTTGCATCGCTTACTCCTTAATCGCCATTGCCGCACGCAGGCGGTCCGCGAGGATATTGAACGAAATGGAGGTGATAAAAATCATCAGGCCCGGCAGGGCGGCCACCCACGGCTGGGTATAGATTGCCGTGCGCAGCGTATTGAGCATCAGCCCCCACTCGGGCTCCGGCGGCCGCACGCCGAGGCCGAGAAACGACAGGCCGGAGGCGAGGATCATGCACACCGAAATCAGTCCGGTGGAGAAGACGAAGATCGGCCCGAGCACGTTACCCAGCACCTGGACGCGGATAATGGTCAACGCGCTGGCGCCGGTGGCCCGGGCGGCATCGATATAGTCCATATGCCGTACCTGGGCGGTCACGCTCTCGGCAATCCGCGCCACCTGCGGGACAAACACCAAGGTCAGCGACAGCAGCGCATTGCCGATGCCCGCCCCCAGCGCCCCCGACAGCGCAATCGCCAGCAGAACCGAGGGAAAGGCATAGAACACATCCACGGTGCGCATGATCAGGGTATTGATTTTGCCGCCCATGTAGCCAGCGATGATCCCGATGGCGCCGCCGATAAAAAAGGCGAACACCACCGGGACAATCCCCATAAACAGCGACAGCCGGGTGCCGAGGATCAGTCGCGACAGCATGTCGCGCCCCAGCTCATCAGAGCCCAGCGGGAAGCCGTCGCTGCCGATGGGCTTCAGGCGCAGGAACATCGACGTTTGATAGGGGTCTTTGACGATAAGCCACGGCCCGAACAGCGCCAGGGCCAGCAGAACGAGAATGATCGCGCCGACGAATACCCCGCCCGGATCGCGCAGCAAGCGGCGCAGCACGCCGCGCCAGTAACCTTGCCGGGAAGCGTTGGCCGGCGCGGCCGGGACCGCTTTCGTCGTTGCCGTATCCACCATGGTCAGCTCCTCTTAATGCGCGGGTCGAGGGTGGTCTGCAGAATATCCACCAACAGGTTGAGCAATACGAAAAACAGCGCCAGCACCCAGATGGTGCCCTGCAGCAGGGGCAGGTCGCGCTGAAAAATGGCGGTGTTGAGCAGCAGTCCGGTTCCCGGCCAGGAGAAGACGGTCTCCACGAGGATCGAGCCGCCCATCAGATAGCCCACCTGCAGCCCCATCACCGCCAGCGCGGTTGGCGCGGCATTTTTCATGACGTGGACAAAGATGCGCGACTCGTTGAGCCCGCGAGCGCGCAGGCCGATGATGAACTCCTGGCTGAGGATATCGGCGACCTGCGAGCGCACGGTGCGGGCGATAATCCCGGTCGGGATCACCGACAGCGTGATGGCCGGCAGCAGCATGAACTGCAGGTGCGCCCAGTCCCATTGCCAGCCCACCTCGCCTATCGGCCCGCCGCCGGTGGCCGGCAGCAGCGCGAACTTGACGCTGCAGAGGATCACCAGCAGCATCCCCAGCCAGTAGTGCGGCACGCTGACGCCAAACACCGACAACACCGAGGCCAGACGGTCAATGACGCTGTTGCGAAAATAGCCGGCGACAAAGCCGAACAGACTGCCGAGGACGAAGCCGATCGCCGTCGCCAGCAGCGCCAGGCGCAGGGAGTAGCTTACCGCGGTCATCACCTCGTCAATAACCGGGCGGCCGGTGGCGACCGACATACCGAGGTCGCCGTGCAGCGCCCGCCACAGCCAGTGGATAAACTGCAGGGGCAGCGGCTTATCAAAGCCGTAGGCCTGCATCAACGTCTGGCGCAGCGCCTCCGAGGCGTCCGGCGGCATTACCGACACCAGCGGGTCGCCAGGCGCTATCTGCACCAGCATGAAACAGATCACCGCCACCCCAAGCATGGTGGGGATAGCCAGCAGAATGCGGTATAGCAGCGTATTGATCATCGGTCGCCCCTTTCGCGATTACTCTTTTTTGCTCACCAGACTGAGGTCGATAAACCAGCTCTGCGGTTGCACCACCCCGGTCACCGCGGGCGAAATCGCGCGCGGCCCGACGTCGTGGGCGACAAACAGGAACGGCACCTGATCCACCAGCGCGGCGTGCAGCTCGCCGGCGGCTTTATTCATCGCTTCCGGGGTAAAGGCGTGCTTGACGGCGGCGGCCAGTTTTTCCGTCTCCGGAGTGGAGAAGTAGCCCCAGTTGGTCGCCACCGGCGGAAACGCTTTGGCGGTGGAGAAGCGGATCAGGCCAAAATAGGGATCGTTGACCGCGGCGCTGACGTTGATCGCGTCGATCCCTTTTGCCGAGGGATCCCGGGCGCCCAGACGCCAGTTGGTGAACAGGGTGTTCCATTCCACCACTTTGATATCCACATTGAAGAAGCAGCTCTTCAGGCTCTGCTGGATATACTCGTTCATCGGCAAGGGCTGCATCTGCCCGGAGCCGGAAGCCGAGGTCGCCACCGTGACGTGCAGCGGCTTGCCGGCGCTGTATCCGGCCTCGGTCATCAGCTGACGGGCGGCGTCCGGGTCATATTTGATCTGGAAGGTGGGTTTGCCATGCCACGGGCTGTCGGCCTCGTAGACCCCGGTGGCCTCGGTCATATAGCCGCCGAGGTAGCTCTTCAGCTCGGCGCGGTTCAGACACAGGTTGGCCGCTTTGCGCACCCGAATGTCCTGCCACGGGGATCCTTTTTCAAAGGAGAACTGCCAGGGCCACAGGTGCGGCTGGGTGTTGGCGTAAAGGTGAAAACCCTGAGACTTGATCTGATCGATGGCGTCCGGCGCCGGGGCTTCAATCCAGTCCACCTGCTTCGACAGCAGCGCCGCGGTGCGGGCGTTAGCCTCCGGCAAGGGGATCAGCACCACCTTATCCACCCGGGGAATGCGATCTTTATTCCAGTAGTCGGGGTTTTTCGCGAGGATCAGCTGCTGACGCGGCACCAGCTTCTCCAGTTTGAACGGGCCGCTGCCCACCGCATGGGCGGCGAAGGCGGTCCACGCCTGTTTGCTGCGCGCGGCGCTATCGCCCGCGCTGGCCGGCACCGCGTCATACTGCTTCTGCCACGCCGTGGGCGAGACAATAAACAGGTTGGTGATGTTGTACGGCAGCAGCGCGTCCGGTTCCGAGGTGGTCAGCGCCACGGTGTGATCGTCAATTTTCTCCGCGCCGGCGAGGGTCGGCATCCGCGACAGGGTGTTGCCGATCTGACCCGGGGCGTACTGTGGCGCTGCTTTATTGAGCACCTTATCCACGTTCCAGACGATGGCGTCGGCGTTCACCTCGCTCCCATCATGAAATTTCACCCCCGGACGCAGGGTGAAAATCCAGCGGCGGGTGTTCTGCGGATCGATGTGCCACTCGGTCGCCAGCCCCGGCACCAGACCGCTGGGCTTTTCCCCTTGCGACAGATCCCACTCCACCAGCGCGTCGTACAGCGGGATGCCGGTAAAGCGGTTGCCCTCATAGCCCTGATCCGGCTGGCCGAGGGTCAACGGAATATCCGCGGCGGTCATGGCGATCCGCAGCGTGGAGGCGTTGGCAGGTAAGACGGCGCCCGCCAGGGCCAGTGCGCCGCTCACCGCCACGGCGAGACGACCGGCACGCGAAAATAACGTCGTTTTGTGCATCACATGATCCCTGTTAAATAAAGTGTCACTGATTAACAGGCAAAATGCGTACCAGCTCTGGTGCGGGCGGAAATAGGCCGAAACCGACCGATAAAATAAGAAGGACTTATATTATCACCATGATAATTATGGGAAAATAATTCAACCTTATTCTGCCGCACCGCCAGCGGGAAATATGTTGCAGAATTGCACCAGTCGCTATATCGCAAAATTTAAATAATCACGTCGCGTCACTTTTTTATGCTTCCCCCTCCCCCGCCGCGGCGTATTCTCCGCCGGGAACAATCCCTTCTATACTTCAGAGAACACATCGACCGGGAGAGATTATGCCTTTAGCCGATTTTCACCGCTCCGATCCGTTTACCCTCGGTATCGAACTGGAGCTGCAGGTGGTGAACCCGCCGGGTTACGACCTCAGCCAGGATGCCTCGACTCTGATTGCCGACGTCCAGCATGAACTGACCGTGGGAGAAGCCAAGCACGATATCACCGAGAGCATGCTGGAGATCGCCACCGGGGTGTGTCGCGACATCAGCCATGCGCAAGCCCAGCTCAGCGCCATCCAGCAGGCGGTCCAGCGCGCGGCGCTGCATCATCATCTGCAGATCTGCGGCGGCGGTTCGCACCCCTTTCATGCCTGGCAGCGCCAGCAGATCAGCGACAATCCGCGCTATGTCAAAACCGTCGAGCATTTTGGCTATCTGGCGCAGCAGGCGACGGTCTTTGGCCAGCATGTGCACGTCGGCTGCCAGAGCGGCGACGACGCCATCTATCTGCTGCACGGCCTGTCGCGCTTTGTGCCGCATTTCATCGCCCTTAACGCCGCCTCGCCGTGGTTCGACAGCACCGACAGCCGCTTCGCCTGTTCGCGCCTCAACCGCTTCTCCTCTTATCCCGACAACGGCCCGATGCCGTGGGTGGCCGACTGGCAGGGGTTTCGTCGCCTGTTCCGCCAGCTGAGCTACACCAGCATGATCGACAGCATGAAGGATCTGCACTGGGATATTCGCCCCAGCCCGCAGTTTGGGACCGTCGAGGTGCGGGTGATGGACACCCCCCTGACCCTTGCCCAGGCGATCCACATCGCCGGCTTTATTCAGACCCTGGCCTGCTGGCTGTTGACGGAGCGTCCTTTTAAGCACCAGCCTGACGATTATCTGCTGTACCCTTTTAACCGCTATCAGGCCTGTCGCTACGGGCTGGACGGGACTCTCACCGATGTGCGCGGCGGGGAGCAGCGCAGCATCCGCCAGGAGATCCTGCAGCTCGCCGACCGGCTGGCCCCTTTCGCCCATCAGCTGAAGGCGACGGCGGCGCTGGAGGCGGTGGTTCGCCAGGCGAAATCGTCGCACAGCGAAGCGCAGCAGATGCGCGAGTTTATCGCCAACGGCGGTTCGCTTTCCGGGCTGGTGCAAAAACACTGTGAGATTTGGGCGGCATAAGACAGCGAGGCGGGTATACTCGGCGCAGACCATAGAAAGGACCGCCCATGTTATTACGCTGCCTGCTCCCCCTGGCGCTGCTGCCCCTGGCCACCCTCGCCAGCGCCGCCTGTACCCTCACCGACCCGACGCTGACCCTGCAGAGCTATCGGGTGGATGCGCAGAAAGAGCGCATTGCGATGTACTGGCAGGATCGGCACGGCAAAGCCTGGGGTTCCCTGCGTTCGCTGCTGGCGGGTATCGATGGCGATGGCCGGGTGCAGATGGCGATGAACGGCGGCATTTACGATAAGGCCTACGCGCCGCTGGGGCTGTATATCGAAGACGGCAAGCGCCTGACGCCGGTAAACCGCTCCGCCGGCGGCGGGAACTTCTTTATCCGCCCCGGCGGCGTATTCCTGGTGGAGAACGGCCGGGCGAAAATCGTGCCGCTGCCGGCGTTTAAACGCTCTCCCGCCATCCGCTATGCGGTGCAGTCCGGCCCGATGCTGATTGAAAATGGCGCTATCAACTGGCGGCTGAAGCCCTCCGCCAGCTCGCGCAAACTGCGCAACGGCGTTGGCATCGATAAGCAGGGCCGGGTGGTGTTTATGCTCAGCGATCGGGAAACCAACTTCTATGATTTTGCCTGCTATGCGCAGTCAAAGCTTGGGGTGCGGCAGATGCTTTATCTCGACGGCACCCTGTCGAAGATGTACCGCAAAGGCGGCAGCGTGCCGTGGCAATATCATCCGTTCGTGACCATGATAACGGTGGAGAGGAAATAGCGGGCGCGTTTGGGGGCGGCCATTCCAGCCAGGAGAGTGAATAAATTAACGACAGGCCGGGCAAGGGATTGCCGCCGTGCCCGATGTCCTTGCCCGGTGGCGCTGCGCTTACCGGGCCTACAAAGTCTGCTCGCTATGGTATGGCCCCTGAAAGCTACGGGCGTGCAGCGGGGCCGATTCCCCCTGACCCCGGCTCCCCCCAAAAGGAGGGGAGCGCCCGGTAGTCGTTGTGGCGCCGCGCTTACCCCCGCCGATGCGCCCACTCGCGCATACGCTGAAACAGCACATACAGCGAAGGAATAAACAGGATGCCAACCATCGTCGCCACCAGCATCCCGCTGAACACCGTGGTGCCGATGATCCGCCGGCTCTGCGCCCCGGCGCCGGTGGCGAGCATCATCGGCATGATGCCGATAATAAACGACACCGCGGTCATCATCACCGCGCGGAAGCGGCGGGTGGCGCCCTCGCGCGCGGCGTCGACTATCGACAGCCCCTCCTCGCGCCGGCTGCGGGCGAACTCAACGATCAGAATCGCATTCTTCGCCGCCAGGGCGATCAGCAGCACCAGCCCTATCTGGACATACACATCGTTGGCATAGCCCGCCGTCCACAGCCAGACCAGCGCTCCGCCGATGGCGAACAGCACCGAGAGCATGACGCTCGCCGGCAGCGTCCAGCTTTCATACTGCGCCACCAGGAACAGCCACGCCATCGCCACCGCTGCCAGCACGATCCACACCGCCTGATTGCCGGTCTGCTGCTCCTGCCAGGAGATCCCGCTCCAGGCATAGTCATACCCCGGCGGCAGATGGGCCTGCAAAATCTGCTCCATGGCCGCCATCGCCGTGCGGCTGCTGACCCCCTCGGCCGCTGAACCGCTCACCGACACGGACGGGAACTGGTTGTACTGCTGAATAAACGGCGCCCCCACCGTCGGCGTAATGGTGACCAGATTGCTCAGCCGCACCCGCTCGCCGTCGCGGCTGCGGACGTACTGCTCACTAATCTGCTCAGCCCGCTCGCGCCACTGCATCTCATTTTGCATCACCACATGATAGACACGGTTGTTAAGACTGAAATCGCCGGCGCGCGTGCCGCCAAACGCCGTCTGCAGGCTGCTGAAGATCTGCGCCACCGGCACATCCAGCAGCGCCGCCCGATCGCGGTCGACCGTCAGGGTCAGCTGCGGCACGTTGCTGCTCCAGGTGGTAAATACCCGGCTCAGCTGAGGATGCTGGTTCGCCAGCTGAAGGATCTCCCGCGTCACCTGCTCCAGCTCCGCCGACGACTGACCGGCCTGCGCCAGAATGCGCAGATCAAACCCCGAGGCATTGCCCAGGCCCGGCAGGGTCGGCGGCGCGAAGGTCATGATCGTCGCCTCCGGCAGCGACAGCAGCTGGCGCTGAATATCCGCCATCACCGTATCCAGCGGCGGCCGCTGATGCCAGTCCTTGAGCATCACCGAGATAAACCCGCCGTTAGCGGCGCTGGTGCCGTTGAGAATGTTAAAGCCGGACACCTGAATCACATCCTCCACCGCCGGGTTAGCCGCCAGCAGCTTGCGCGCCTGGGCCATCACCGCTTCGGTGCGCTCCAGCGACGCCGCCTCCGGCAGCTGCACACTGGCAAACAGGTAGCCCTGATCTTCCTGCGGCAGGAAGCCTTTCGGCATCGAGGTGAAGCTGAACGCCACCAGCGCGCCCGCCGCTACCGTCGCCGCCAGCGCCAGCCACGGGCGGCGGTTCATCCAGCCCACCAGCCGGCCATAGCCGTCGCGGGTGCCGTCGAGAAGACGGTTAAACGCCCGCCACACTGCCGCCGGCCGGGCGGGTCGCGGGCGCAGCAGCAGCGCGCAGAGGGCCGGGGTCAGGGTTAACGCCACCAGGCTCGACAGGGCCACCGCGGTGGAGAGCGTCACGGCAAACTGCCGATACAGCTCGCCGACGATCCCCGGGAGCAGCGCCACCGGCACAAACACCGCCAACAGCACCAGGGTCGTGGCGATCACCGGCCCGGCGATCTGCCGCAGCGCCTGGGCGGTGGCCTGCAGGCGATCCAGTCCTTCCGCCATTTTGGTTTCGACATTCTCCACCACCACAATGGCGTCATCCACCACCATCGTCAGGGCGAGAATAATCGCGAACAGGCTGAGGGTGTTGGCGCTGTAGCCCAGCAGATAGAGCACCGCAAAGGTGCCGATCAGTGACACCGGGATCGCCAGGGCCACGATCAGCGTCGCCCGCCAGCTCTGCAGGAACAGCGACACCACCACCACCACCGCCAGCAGGGTCAGCGCCAGCGAGACGCCGATCTCTTTGATCGTCGCCGCCACAAAGCGGGTGGTATCGAACTTCACCTCCCAGGTGAGATCCGCCGGAAAGCGAGTGTGCAGGCGGTTAAGCTCCGCGCGCACCGCGCTGGCGACCTGCAGGGCGTTGGCGGTTGGCGTCGGATAGATCCCCAGATAGGCCGACGCTTTACCGTTCAGCTGCGCGCCGGAGCTGTAGCTGCGGGCGCCCAGCTCGATGGTCGCCACGTCGGCGAGGCGCACCAGCTGCCCCTGCGCGCCGCGACGGAGGATAATCTCGCCAAAGCTGGCCGCCTCGTTCAGACGCCCCAGTCCGTTGATGGTCAGCGTCTGCTGCTGGCCGTTGAACACCGGCGGGGTGCCCACCTGCCCCGCCGCCCCCTGCACATTCTGCTCGCGCAGCGCCTGGGCAACGTCATCCGTGGTGATGTTGAGGGCGTTCATGCGGTCCGGGCGCAGCCAGATGCGCATGCTGTAATCCCGGGCGCCAAACATCTGCACCTCGCCGACGCCGGGCAGGCGGGCCAGCGCCTCGCGCACCTGGGTGCTGGCGTAATTGCTGACAAACAGCGGCGACAGCGTGCCCAGCGGCGAGTAAAGGCTTACCCCCATCAGCAGGTTGCTGGCGCGCTTGCGCACCTGGACGCCATTCTGCTGCACTTCCGCCGGGAGCTGCGCCAGCGCCTGCGCCACCCGGTTTTGCACGTCGATCGCCGCCAGATCGGCATCGGTGCCTGCCGCGAAGGTGATACTCAGGCGGTACGTCCCCTCGTCCGAGCTGGTGGACTCCATATACAGCATATGATCGACGCCGTTGAGCTGGGTCTCCAGCGGGGCGGCGATGGCCTCCGCCACGTCTGACGCGCTGGCGCCCGGCCAGCTGGCGGTGATGTTCACCACCGGGGGCGTGATCGCCGGGTATTGCTCCACCGGGATCAGCTTCAGCGATACCGCGCCGACAAAGGTCAGCAGCAGCGCGATCACCATCGCAAATCGCGGACGACGGATAAAAAAGGTCAGCATCCCCTCTCCTTAGCTAGTTCAGCACCTGCACCGCGGCGCCTTCGCGCAGCCGCTGCGCGCCGTCAGTGATCACCTGCTCGCCCGCCTGCAGCCCTTTCTCGACCGCAAACTGCTGCCCCTGTTGCCCCGCAAGGGTCAGACGACGCTGCCCGGCGGTGTGGTCCGGCTTCAGCACCCAGCTGAAAAAGCCCTGCGGATCCTGCTGCACGGCGGCAGCCGGGATCATCACCCGCGACGACAGCGCTTGCGGACGGAACAGGATCGTCACGCTGCCGCCCGGCAGCAGACGGTGCTGCGGATTGGCAAACTCCGCCCGCACCGCCACGCTGCCGGTGCGGGCGTCGATCCGGTTATCGATGGAGGTCAACACGCCGTCGCGCCGTTTGCCATCCACGTCAATTTGCGCCAGCCATGCCTGCTTCAGGGCGTGGATGTCGGCATGCTGGCCGGTTTTGCTGAAAAAAGCGGCTTCGTCGAGGGCAAACGACACCCGTACCGGATCGAGCTGCACGATGTCCGCCAGCACCCCGCTGGACGGGTTGACCAGCGTCCCGACGTGAAAGGCGCTGTGGCCCACCCGCCCGGTCACCGGCGCCGCAATCCGGGTATAACCGAGCACAATCTGCTGAGCCTCGACGCGGGCTTTCGCCTGCTGCACGGCGGCGGCGGCGACGTCGCGCTGCATCCGGGCCGTGTCGAGGTCGTTGCGGCTGATGGAGTGGTTGTTGATGAGCCGCTCATAGCGAGTGAGCAGCTGCTGCGACTGGCGTAGCGAGGCTTTGGCGCTTTTCAGCTCGGCCTGCGCCAGGGCCAGCGCCGCGCGGGGCTGCGCGTCGTCGAGGGTAAACAGCAGGTCGCCCTCGGTCACATACTGCCCGTCCTGGAAGTGGCGCTGAACAATCACCCCTTCGGTGCGTGCGCGAATGTCGACGGCGCGGATCGCCTCGACCCGCCCGGGGATGGCGCGTTCTTCAGCGTGAGGAGCCCGTTCTACCGTGGCGACGCGGACCGGCACCGCCGGCGCGGCGGTCGCCGTCAGGGCGCTGCCGCCCAGGACGCAGGCCAGCAGCGCAAAGCGAAAGGTGTTAATCATAGAGGATCCTTGCGAAAGTAACGCGCGCCTGCAGCCAGGCGCGCGAGATCGATCAGGCCGTTTTGCGGAACCGGCGCGTCAGACGCTTCTCGACTTCCACCACCAGGAACATGGCGATGCCGATGACCAGGGTGACAAACCAGTAGCGCAGCGGCAGCGCTTCCGTGCCAAACATGCTCTGCATCAGCGGGACATAGATAATCACCAGCTGCATCAGCAGCAGGACACCGGTCACCAGCCAGATGCCTTTATTGCGCAGCAGGCCCATGCTCAGGGAGAAGCTGTCGCTGCTGCGGCAGTTGATCATGTAGACCCACTGCGCCGTCACCAGCATCTGCAGCAGCACGGTGCGGATAAACTCCGGACTGTGGCCGCGCGGCGCCAGCCAGGCCTCAAGGATAAAGGCGGCAATCGCGATCATCGACCCGACGAAAGCCACCCGCCACACGGCGAAACCATCCATCACGTGCTGGCCGGTTTTACGCGGCGGGCGGTTCATTACGTTGCGCTCCGCGGCCTCAAAGGCCAGGCCGAAGGAGAGGGTCGCCGACGTCGCCATGTTCATCCACAGGATCAGCACCGGGGTCAACGGAATCATGTTCCCCGCCAGCAGGGCGATGATGATCAGCAGCCCCTGCGCCAGGTTGGTCGGCATGATGAAGAGGATGGTCTTCTTCAGGTTGTCATAGACCCGACGGCCCTCTTTCACCGAGCTGGCGATGGTGGCGAAGTTATCATCGGTCAGCACCATGTCAGCCGCCTCTTTGGTGACTTCGGTGCCTTTGATGCCCATGGCGATACCCACGTCGGCCTGGCGCAGCGCCGGCGCGTCGTTGACGCCGTCGCCGGTCATGCCGACCACTTCGCCGTTATCCTGCAGGGCTTTCACCAGGCGCAGCTTATGCTCCGGGCTGGTGCGGGCAAAGATGTCGTACTCCACCGCCGCCTTCGCCAGCGCCGCATCGTCCATGTGCTCCAGCTGGTAGCCGGTCATGGCCTGGCTGCTGTTGGTGATCCCCAGCATCTGGCCGATGCTCATCGCCGTCTGCGGGTGGTCGCCGGTGATCATCTTCACGCGGATGCCGGCGGTCTGGCAGGCGTGGATAGCGTCAATCGCTTCCGGACGCGGGGGATCCATCATCCCGGCGATGCCGAGGAAAATCAGTCCCTCCTGCAGGTCCTCATGGTTCAGCGTGGTGGCATCAACGCTGGCCGGCTTACAGGCCGCCGCCACCATGCGCAGCCCCTGACGGGCGAAGCGCGCCATCTCCTCTTCCCAGTACTGCGCCTCGAAGGGCACCGCGCCCTGGCGGGTCATCTGCTCGCGGCACATGGCGAAGATGACGTCCGGCGCACCGGTGATCAGCACCCGGGCGTCGCCATCGATGTGCTGCAGCGTCGACATATATTTGTACTGCGAGTCAAAGGGGATCTTGGCCACCAGACGGGCCTCCACCGCCGGGAGCTGCGCTTTCGCCGCCAGCACCTTCAGCGCCCCTTCGGTTGGCCCGCCGGTGATCCCCCACAGGCCGCGCTCATCCTGGGTAAGCTGGCTGTCGTTGCACAGGTCGATGGTGCGCAGCCAGGTCTCCAGCACGGTACCCGGCTGAACCTGCACGGGCTCATCGCTCCCCTCAAGGAAGATCCGCCCCTGCGGCTCATAGCTGTCGCCTTCCACCCGGTAGCAGCAGTCGGCGGTGATGATCGCCTTGACGGTCATTTCGTTCATCGTCAGGGTGCCGGTTTTATCCGAGCAGACCACGGTCATGGCGCCGAGGGTTTCCACGGTCGGCAGCTTACGGATAATCGCCCGCTTGCGCGCCATCGTCTGGACGCCGAGCGACAGAATAATCGAGATGATCGCCGGCAGCCCCTCCGGTACCGCAGCCACCGCCAGGCTAATCAGCGACAGCAGCAGTTCGCCCATCGGGATGTCCCGCAACGCGAGGCTGAAAATAAACAGCGCCACCATCATGGCGAGGATAATGACGAAAATCGCTTTGCCGAGCTTATCCATCTGCACCAGCAGCGGGGTGCGGTGCTTCTCAATGCCCGCCATCATCTGGTTGATATGGCCGAGTTCGGTCTGCGCGCCGGTGGCGGTCACCACGCCGACGCCGCCGCCGGCGCTGACGGTGGTCCCGGAGAAGACCATGTTCACCCGGTCGCCCAGCGGCAGGTCGCCCTCCAGCGCGTCGGTGATTTTATCCACCACCGTCGACTCGCCGGTGAGGATCGCCTCTTCCACCCGCAGGTTGTGCGTTTCAATCAGCCGCATGTCCGCCGGCACGCGGTCGCCGGCGCGCAGGATAACGATATCCCCCGGCACCAGGTCGCGCGTCGGGATAGTCTCATGTTTGCCGTTACGCTGGACGCGGGCATCGCTGGAGAGCATGTTGCGGATCCCCTGCAGGGATTTTTCGGCGTTGCTCTCCTGGATATGGCCGATCAGGGCGTTAATCACCGTCACGCCAAGGATCACCAGGGTATCGACCCAGTGACCCATGATGGCGGTGAGCGCCGCAGCGGCCAGCAGCACATAAATCAGTACGTCGTTAAAGTGGGCGAGAAAGCGCAGCCAGGCCGGTTTTCCCTTCTTTTCCGGCAGCGCGTTCGGCCCGCAGGTATTCAGGCGCTCGGCGGCGTCTGCGGAACTTAACCCAGCGGCCTGGCTTTTGGTCTGCGCCAGCACTGCGTCAACGGTCTGCTGCCAGACCTGCCGTGGCGCGGTGTCGCCCGAGGGCGTCGTAAACTTTGGGTTATTCATCTTGGTCAAATTACATTTTCCTTATAAATTCCGTGAGTCGGAAAGCCTGAAATCATTCCTGGCCAATGCAATAAAAGGTGGCGAAAAAGCCGATAAAAATGTGAACTATTACAAGCCTAAATTTTTCGCAAAATAAAAAATATGTGGTAAGTTAATTCCACGAACCAACTATTACAGAATATTAATAAACCAAAACTAAACGAGGTCAAATATGTTTGGAATCTACCGCGGACGCCGTCTGGCGCTGTACATCCTGCTGGCCATCATCGCTGCCACGCTTGTGGGGTATAGCACTTATAGTTTTGTAAAAGCGCTGGCATAATAATGACGTTAATTTACAAGCAACGTGATTTAATTTAATTACAAATTATTTCAGATTAATTAACATGCGAAGACAACGCAGGCAATAATATTAAAAAGAGGCGCATTAAGGCGAGTAAAATACAAAGCATATTGCGTTAGGTGTTATTTTGCCGGACAATATGTTTTTTAACTGATGATTAACATGACATGAAACATCCGCTGGAAACGCTCCTCTCCGCCGCCGGGATCTTACTGCTGGCCCTGCTCTCTTGCCTGCTGTTGCCCGCGCCGTCGCTGGGCCTGACGCTGGCGCAAAAGCTGGTTGAGACATTCCATATGATGGATCTCAACCAGCTTTATACCGTGCTGTTTTGTCTGTGGTTCCTGGCGCTGGGCGCCATTGAGTATCTGGTGCTGCGCTGGGTGTGGCGTCGCTGGTTTTCTCTCGAACGCTAAATCAGGAAGGGCGCGCCTCAGTGGGCGCGGCTGTGGTTCTCTTTACGGTAGGCGCCCGGCGGCAGATTGAAGGTCCGGGTGAAGACGCGGGTAAAGGTCTGCTGTGAATCGAAGCCATACTTCAGGCAGATATCGTAGACCCGCTGATCGGTGTCGCGCAGATCGCGGGCGGCCAGCAGCAGCTTCCTTTCGCGTATATAGCGCCCCAGGCTCTCCCCTTTATACTGTAAAAACAGCCGTTGCAGATGCCATTTCGAATACCCGGCATGGCGAGCGATATCATCAATACGCAGCGGTTGATGCAGGTTGTCATCAATCCACTCGACGATAGTGTCAATCACCTGAGCGGAAATCGTCATATGCTCTCTCCTCTGATACTGCACTGGCGCTTAGCGCCACCAGGCGTTAAATGATTGCGTCTTATCGGCGACCCACACCGGCTCGCCCTGCACAGGCGTCAGCAGACGCCAGGCCCTTCCTTCGCTGGCAGCTGCCAGCCGTTGATACGGTTCATCCCAGCTATGTTTCGCCAAAACGAATCGTCCTGCATGCCCAGGCAGCACCGCGCGAGCGCGCAGGTCGTCAGCAGCCTGAGCCGTTTCATCCGGCATCATGTGGATATATTTCCAGTCCTGGTCATACTGTCCGTTCTCCATGATCGCCAGATCGATCGGACCGAACTCATCGCCTATCGCTTTAAAGTGCGGCCCATACCCGCTGTCGCCGCTGTAATAAATCTTTTGCTGCGGGGTAACGAACAGAAAACTGGCCCACAGCGTCTGGTTGCGCTTCAGCCCACGGCCGGAAAAGTGCCGCGCCGGCAGGACGTGGACGCTGAGCTCGTCGCTAACCGGAATCGCCTGCTGCCAGTCCGCTTCGGTAATCAGCGCCCCGTCCATTCCCCAGTAGCGCAGGTGTGAACCAACCCCCAGCGGCGTAATGACCCGCTTAATTTTCGGCAGCAGAGCGCGGATGGTGGCGTAATCCAGATGGTCGTAGTGATCGTGGGAGACGATCAGCAGATCGATCTCCGGCATCCCTTCCGCTCGCCACGGATAATCGCCGGGGAAGGCTTTATTGATAAAGGAGAACGGCGCCGCGTAATCGCTGAACACCGGGTCGATCAGGATGCGTTTTCCCGCCAGCTGCAGATACCAGGAAGAGTGGCCGAGCCAGACCATTACCTCCTGCCCGAGGGGCAGCGTCGCCAGATCGGTTTTCACCAGCGGCAGCGGCTGCGCGGGACGGGCGTTTTCCCGTTTGGTCATCAAAAAATCCCACCACGCCGCCAGCATATTTTTCTGCCCGGTGAATCCCGGCGTGGGCAGTTGGTTATGGAACTGGCCGTCCCGATAGTGGGGAGACGCTTCCACCTGGCTAAGCTGTGCCCCCTGCGGCGCCTTACCAAAACCGGCATTGAGGACAAACGGCAATGTCGTTGCTGCTGCGAGTAACATGATGGCGACCACGCTGAAAGTGACACGGTTCATATCCTGACCAGACAAAAGCCCCCATCCCGGAGGCTTTATGATATAACTTGATTATGAGTGAGTACGCACTCATTATTAGGAATGTGATGAAAGTCGTCAAGACGATTTTCAATTTTTGCGTTCCGCCGTTGCAGCGACCTGGTCAGACGTGCAAAGATCGGCGGTTTGTTTAAACCTGCGTGAGGAAAAATGTAGTGGCTCGTCCAAAGAGTGAAGATAAAAAGCAAGCGTTACTGGAAGCTGCCGCCGCGGCTTTCGCCCAGTCCGGCATCGCCGCCTCGACGTCGGCTATCGCCCGCAGCGCCGGGGTTGCCGAGGGGACGCTGTTTCGCTATTTCGCCACCAAGGATGAGTTGCTCAACGAACTGTACCTCGCCATTAAGCTGCGCCTGGTGCGGATGATGATCGCCGGGCTGGATCCGGACGAAAAGCGCCCGAAAGAGAACGCGCGCAATATCTGGAACAGCTATATCGACTGGGGCGTGCGCAACCCGATGGAGCACAAGGCGATCCGCCGGATGGCACTCAGCGAGCGCATCACGGACGAAACCCGCCGCCAGGTGAAAGAGAGCTTTCCGGAGCTCAACGAAATGTGCCAGCTGTCGGTGAAAGAGATATTCCTCAGCGAAGCGTATCGCGCCTTTGGCGATGCCCTGTTTCTGTCGCTGGCGGAAACCACTATCGAATTCGCCAGCCACGATCCGCAGCGCGCCCGGGAGATTATCGCCCTCGGCTTTGAAGCCATGTGGAACGCCCTGCATGAGGCGGACGCCAAATGACGCCGGAAACGCTGCACCCCTGCGCCCACCGTATCGCCCTGACCTACCCGTTTACCGAGCACTGCTGGCCCTTTGGGCCGGAGTACGACGTGTTTAAGGTCGACGGCCGCATCTTTATGATCACCATGACCATTCGCGGCCGGGCGCTGGTCAACCTCAAGGCCGAGCCGCAGAAGTCGCTGCTCAATCAGGAAATTTATCGCAGTATCGAACCGGGCTACCATATGAACAAGAAACACTGGATCACGGTGGTGCCGGGGGACGATATCAGCGAGGATCTGCTGGCCGAGCTGATTGACGACTCATGGCATCAGGTGGTGAACAAGCTGAGCAAAAAGGCCCAGCAGCGCCTGCGTCCGCGCTGATTTTCAGCCAAACGCGATAAGTGTTATCGCATTTTTCACCCTTATCATTTGGCGATCTTCGCTGTACTCTTCCTCTCCTGAACGCACCGGTAAGGTGCTGTAAACTGTGATGAAGAGTTATGGATATCGTATCGGTCGCTTTGAAGCGCTATTCCACCAAGGCCTTTGACGCCACGAAAAAGCTGACTGCCGGGGAAGCGGAACAGCTGAAAACGCTGCTGCAGTACAGCCCGTCTAGCACCAACTCCCAGCCGTGGCACTTTATCGTCGCCAGCACCGATGAAGGGAAAGCCCGCGTGGCGAAAGCCGCCAGCGGTACCTACGTGTTCAACGAACGTAAAATTCTCGACGCCTCGCATGTGGTGGTGTTCTGCGCGAAAACCGCGATGGACGACGCCTGGCTGCAGCGCGTCGTGGATCAGGAAGAGGCCGATGGCCGTTTCGCCACCCCGGACGCAAAAGCCGCTAACCACAAGGGTCGCACTTTCTTTGCCGATATGCACCGCAAAGAGCTGAAGGATGACGATCAGTGGATGGCGAAGCAGGTGTATCTCAACGTCGGCAATTTCCTGCTGGGCGTAGCGGCGATGGGTCTCGACGCCGTGCCGATTGAAGGGGTTGATTTTGCGATCCTTGATGAGGAATTTGACCTGAAAGCCCAGGGCTACACCAGCCTGGTGGTGGTCCCGGTCGGCCATCATAGCGTTGAAGACTTTAACGCCTCCCTGCCGAAGTCGCGTCTGCCGCAGTCGACGACGATTACCGAGATTTAATCTCCCCACAAGGCGCCTTTAACCGGGCGCCTGTGGTGTCGCTTGTCAGTGCCGGGTGGCGGCTACGCCTGACCCGGCCTACATAACCCTCTCTATATCAGCTGGTTAGCCCTCACCGTAGGCCCGCGCAAGCGCAGCGCCGCCGGGCGCGTTAATTTAATACAGTAAAACTTGTGGGTGCTTTATACCGCAGGCTAACGCGTATCGCGTTAAGGTATCCAGACTGGCGCGGGTGATATTGGCTTCCATTCTGGAGACCGTTGGCGCACTCACCCCCATCCTCTGCGCCACCTGGGCTCGGGTCAGCCCCGCCTGCTCGCGCCATTGCGCCAGCATAGTACGTAATCGATGTTGACGTTCTTGCGCATCGAACGCAGCCTGAACCTCAGGCTGGCTGAGCAGTTCCGTTTTTAACGTATCCCAGTCAATGATCTTTTTACTCATTGCGCATCTCCTCTAATCGCTTCAGCGCCAGGCGAATTTCCGATGACGGGGTTTTTTGCGTTTTCTTGACAAAAACCCGTAGCAGAAAGAGCGTCTTGCCTTGCTGAAAAACGTAAATCCCTCGCCCCTGTACCGAACCTAACGCCCGAATTTCAAATAGCCCCTGCCCCAGCGGGTTACTATCAGGTTCTCTCAGCGCGGTGGGATTTTGGCGTAACTTGTCTAATTGCCTGATCATCTTCGCCTGGACAATGGCCGGAAGCGCCTGCAATTCCTTTTTAACGTCCACGTGCACAACCATTCTGAACATCAGACTCCCTTCCTCTAAATGTTAGCATATAAGACAAATTGCCTTAAAGGCTAATTTTACCAATGCCCGGCAAGCGTATGCGCATTTGCTGCCAATCGCAGAAAAACGTGCTGAAACTGGAATCATGGACGAAAAAAAGCCGCGACTTAGCGCGGCCTGAGTGATTAGTGTTCTCAAAGCGAGGTTAGTTGTTCTCCACCTGCCTTTCACCCGCATGCCAGATGCGCTCGGCATAACGGCCAATTACCGCCAGCGAGACGGCAAGGATCAGGAAAAACAGCACCTTGTGCATCCCGTTCCAGAAAAACTCATAGAAGCGGGTATAGAGATTGATCGCCAGGAAGGTTAACCCAAAGCCGCGCAGCATTGCGTCATCGGTTTTCAGACTGATAAAAATGCAGACGCCGGCCGCCGCGGCAAACAGCAGCCCCCACGGCAGGAGTCGCGCCTGGCTTACGTTGTACCAGCTGTCAGCGTCGTAATTACCGAAAATCGACAGGATCCACAGCGCAATAAACAGATACGTGAGACCCATCGCCTTGCTGACGGTAAACAACTGCCGCTGGCGAAGCAGGGACTGCGCGCCGTAGCAGAGCGCCAGCAGCGCGCCGCCGAACAGGACGAAGCGAATCGGGTAGTTCATGCCCAGCCAGTAGGCGCCCCACCCCGAGATATAGCCGGTTTCCGCGCCAAACCAGTTGCCCAGCGCCAGCAGAAAAAAGAGCCACACCAGCCCGGAGCGGGCAGCATAGCCGATAGCGCCGTAAATCACGCATCCGGCCAGAAACAGCGGCGCGATATGGCCGCTGCCGTTATCCAGCCGTTCGCCAAGCTGCCATAGCGCCACCGCGGTAAAGACAACGCCCAGAAACAAAATCGCCTCGATGCTGTAGTGCCACTGCGTTTCCCGCCGCTGGCGGCGAAAACCCCAGGCGTAGCAGGCCACCGCCAGCAGCGCAGGCAGCAGGATCCGCGTCAGCGCCGAGCGGCTGAACAGGCTCAGCAGCCACGCCACCAGTTCATTGTCGGCGAACAGACTACCCAGAGCAATCAGCACGCAGGCCAGCGCGGTCCAGAAGGCATAGCGGCTCAGACGCCGCCAGTCGAAGGGGGAGACGCGCAGCGTTTGCGCCAGCCGCTGGCTGTCTGCCGGGGTTAACTCCCCGCTGGCCTGCCAGGCGTTCAGCGCGCGCTGAATAATGCGCTGCTCTTTTCGGGTTACGTTCATAGGCATTCCTTGAGACTGATGACAAACCTGTTTTCGCTAATGTGCTCGCCTTTCTGCGGGTGGCAGTTGCGCCTGACCCGGCCTACCTAACCATTTATATATCAGATTGTTACTCCGCAACCTGGGCCCGCGTAAGCGCAGCGCCGCCGGGCATGATATCAGGCTCGATACCCGTCATATTGCCGGGTGGCGGCTGCGCCTGACCCGGCCTACGGTCCCAAATCACCGCCGGGCCTGGGGCTGCTGAAACTGCCGGTGTTGCGGCCTCAACATCGCTGAGACGTTCCCGGCAGGCCGGGCAATACCAGAAGATGGCACATTGTCAGCCATCTGATTCCTTGTGATTAATGTTGGTCCAGCCACGCCAGCGCCTGCTCGCCCGCCTCGTCCATCGGCAGGTAGACCAGCAGGCGCGAACCGTTGCGCGGCGCCGAATACCAGTACATCTGCTGCAGGCTGAAGCGTCCGAGCTGCGGGTGGTTAAAATGTTTAATCTGGTTTTCCACGCCGCGCACCTCGTAGCGCTGATGCCACAGCGCTTCAAACTCCGGCGAGGCGGCGAAAAAGCGCGCCAGTTTGTTTTCCCATGCCGGATCGCCGCGGTGCTCGGCCATCGCGGCGCGGAAATAGGAGACGAAGGTCGGCAGCACATCGCGATTTTCGATCCGGCTGCGCCAGGTCTCATGGGTCAGATACAGATAAATGCAGTTACGATCTTCTTCCGGGAGGGTGGCGAAATCGATGCCCATCAGGCGGCAGAAGCTGTCGTTCCAGGCCACAATATCAAAGTTCGGTTTCTGAATACTGGCCGGCTGCGGCATCAGGCTGTCGAGCATTCGCCGGGTGCCGGGGCTGATGCCTTCACATACCGTCACCTGGGTCGCTTCCGGCGGGGTCAGCCCGGCGAGTACGAACAGGTGCCGGGTCTCCAGCGGGCTGCACTGCAGGGCATTCGCTACCCCCACCAGCACCGCTTCCGACGGATTCACCTCCCGCCCCTGCTCCAGCCAGGTGTACCAGGTGACGCCGACGTCGGCAAGCATCGCCACCTCCTCCCGACGCAGACCCGGCGTGCGCCGGCGGCCCACCCGGGGCAACCCCAGGCGCTGCGGATCGAGGCTCTCACGCCGGGCGCGCAGAAACGCCCCCAGCTGTTTGCGCCGATCGTCCGGCACGGCGAACGTCGACTCTCGTTGCGGCATCGTGGTCATCACCCCTCCAGCATGGTAGTTCCAGTACCAGTATAGACAGGAACTGGTACCCGTTTAATTTATCGGTAATGCTACGTCGGTCTGCTGAATGACGCAATGGAGAACCCCATGAAAACGTCTGCTGTTTCACCCGGCCGCGCCGGTCTGTGGCTGCTGCTGGGCGGCCAGATGCTGCCGCTTATTGATACCTCGATCACCAATGTGGCGCTGGACGCCATCACCCACACCCTGGCGGCCAGCGCCACGCAGCTGGAGCTTATCGTCGCGCTCTACGGCGTCGCCTTTGCCGTCTGCCTGGCGATGGGCAGTAAGCTTGGCGATAACTATGGCCGCCGTCGCCTGTTTATGTGGGGCGTCGCTCTCTTTGGCATCGCTTCCCTGCTGTGCGGCATGGCGAACAGCATCAGCGCCCTGCTGGCCGCCCGCACCCTGCAGGGCGCCGGGGCGGCGCTGATTGTGCCGCAGATCCTCGCCACCCTGCACGTCACCCTCAAAGGCCCGGCCCACGCCCGGGCCATCAGCCTGTATGGCGGGATCGGCGGGATCGCGTTTATCGTCGGTCAGATGGGCGGCGGCTGGCTGGTATCGGCGGATATCGCCGGGCTGGGCTGGCGCAACGCCTTTTTTATCAATGTGCCGATCTGCCTGCTGGTGCTGGCCCTGAGCCGCCGCTATGTGCCGGAAACCCGTCGTGAGACGCCGTCGCGGATTGACTGGCAGGGTACCCTGTACCTCGCCCTCATCCTCTGCTGCCTGCTGTTCCCGATGGCCCTCGGTCCGGAGCTGCACTGGCCGCTGTGGCTGCAGCTGATGCTGGTGGCGGTCCTGCCGCTGCTGTTCGCCATGCGTCAGAGCGCCCTGCGCCAGCAGCAGCGCGGCGACCATCCCCTGCTGCCGCCGCGTCTGCTGCAGTTGACCAGCATCCGCTTCGGGATGGCCATCGCTCTGCTGTTCTTCAGCGCCTGGTCCGGCTTTATGTTCTGCATGGCGCTGACCATGCAGGAGGGGCTGGGGATGGCGCCGTGGCAGTCCGGCAATAGCTTTATCGCCCTCGGCGTGGCCTATTTTATTTCGGCGCTGTATGCCCCGCGGCTTATCGCCCGCTACAGCATGGGGCGGATCCTGTTGACCGGTCTGACGGTGCAGATCGCCGGGCTACTGCTGCTGTGCGCCACCTTCTCCCGCTTCGGCGTCGCCACCACCGCCCTGACGCTGGTCCCCGCCACGGCGCTGATCGGCTACGGTCAGGCGCTGATCGTCAACAGCTTTTACCGGATTGGCATGCGCGATATCAGCGCCAGCGACGCCGGGGCCGGGAGCGCCATCCTCAGCACCCTGCAGCAGGCGACCCTCGGTCTCGGGCCGGCTATCCTCGGTTCGCTGTTTCTGGCGCTGGCCCGCCGCGGCGGCGGAAACTATCCGCAGGCGCTGATTGATTTTCTGCTGGTCGAGGTGGCCATGATGCTGTTGCTGGGGGCCATCGCGCTGTGGCTGCGCCATCATCTCAACCGACAGCCGGTGACGGCGGCGTCGTAATACCGGCGGCGGTAATTTGCATAATCGTTATCCAGCGGTCATCATACCCGCTGGATATTCAGGAGACGTTATGCAGGAATTAATATCGCAAATTGCCGCCTTAGGAATCGAAATAACCCCTACCCGCTCGCTGATGATTATCTTCGGCATTATCTTGTTCACCGCCGTCGTCGTGCATCTGATATTGCACAAAGTGGTCCTGCGCGCTTTTGAAAAACGGGCGTTGGCCAGCAGCCATCTGTGGTTGCAAATAATCACGCAGAATAAACTCTTTCACCGACTGGCCTTTACCCTGCAGGGGATCATCGTTAACGTGCAGGCGGTGCTGTGGCTGCAAAAAGGCAGCGAGGCCGCAGAAATATTAACCACCGTGGCTCAGCTATGGGTGATGATATATGCCATGCTGTCCTTCTTCTCGCTGCTGGATGTGATCTTAAAGCTGGCGCAGAAATTTCCCGCCGCCTCTCAGCTACCGCTGAAGGGGATATTCCAGGGAATTAAGCTGGTGACGGCGATTATTATCGGCATCCTGATTATTTCCCTGCTGATAGGCCAGTCGCCAGCGATCCTGATTAGCGGGCTCGGCGCGATGGCCGCGGTACTGATGCTGGTATTTAAAGATCCGATCCTTGGTCTGGTGGCCGGTATCCAGCTCTCGGCCAACGATATGCTCAAGCTTGGCGACTGGCTGGAGATGCCGAAGTACGGCGCCGACGGCGCGGTGATCGATATCGGTCTCACCACGGTCAAGGTACGCAACTGGGACAACACCATCACCACCATTCCGACCTGGTCGCTGGTCTCCGACTCATTTAAAAACTGGAGCGGGATGTCGGCCTCCGGCGGCCGCCGCATTAAGCGCAGCCTCAACATCGACACCACCAGCATTCATTTCCTCGATGAACAGGAGCAGCAGCGCTTGATCCGGGCGAAGTTGCTTAAACCCTATATGGATTCGCGCCACGAGGAGATTAGCGCCTGGAACCAGCAGTATGCCGGGGAGCAATCGGTCCTCAACGAGCGCCGAATGACCAATGTCGGCACCTTCCGCGCCTATCTGCAGGAGTATTTACGTCATCATCCGCGCATCCGCCAGGATATGACCCTGATGGTGCGCCAGCTGGCGCCGGATGCCAACGGCTTGCCGATCGAGATCTACTGCTTCACCAACACCGTGGTGTGGGCGGAATATGAGGGGATCCAGGCGGATATTTTCGACCATGTCTTCGCCGTGGTGGAGGAGTTTGGCTTACGCATTCATCAAACGCCCACCGGCAACGACATTCGCGCGCTGACGGGGGCCTTCCCCCGCTAACCTCAGGCGCTGGCGCGGGCGATCACGCGCCAGTCCATCATCACTCGCTCGACGGCGGCGTCGGGATCGTCGATGCGTTTCATTAACAGATCCACCGCCGTGCGGCCGATCGCCCGGGAGGGCTGTTCAACGGTGGTCAGCTGCGGGGAGACCACTTCCGCCAGCTCGGTGCCGTCGAAGCCGATCACCGCGATATCCTCCGGCACCCGCAGCCCGGCCTGGTCAATCGCCCGCAGCGCCCCGGCGGCAAGGGAGTCCGATACGGCAAATACCGCGTCGGGCTTCTCATCTTGCGACAGCAGCTGCTCCATCGCCCGTTTACCGGCCGCCGCGCTAAGATCCTGCGCGTAGGTTACCTGCTGATACGCCAGACCGTGCACGTGCAGCACGCTTTTATAGCCGCGCTCGCGCAGACGAGCGTAGCGATAGCTGAGGTCGTGATTAATGAGCGCGATGCGCCGGCGGCCGCCGTCGGCCAGCCGGGACACCGCCCCCTGGGCCGCCTCGACGTCGTTAATCCCGACGCAGGAGATGCTGCCGGTGTCGGCATACTCCGCACACTGCACCCAGGGCGCATCGCCAATCATGGTGGTCAGTTCCGGCAGGCTGGAGAGCGCGTTCATGGTGATAATGCCATCGACCATTTTGCCGGAGAGCAGCTGCAGGCCCGAGGTCGAGCGGGCCAGATCCGACCCGGAGTTACACAGCAGAATGCGGTAGCCGTTCTTTTCCGCCTCTTCTTCTATCCCTTTCACCACCTCGGCGCAAAAGGGGTTAGCGATATTGGAGACCATCACCAGGATCATATTGCTGCGGGCGGTTCGCAGCTGTCGCGCCAGCAGGTTCGGCTGATAGTTGCTCTCTTTGATCGCCTGCAGCACGCGCTCACGGTTTTTGGCTTTTACCGTATCGCTGTTGTTCAGCACCCGCGACACCGTGGCCACCGAAACGCCGGCCAGACGAGCAATTTTCTGAATAGACATAAACCCTGCACTTCCTGCGATAGAGGTGGATCCTGCAGGCTATCATAAATGACCTCTGGTTGGCCTGCCAGCCTGGCGCGCAAGCGCGGCTCAGTAAGACGGTGTCACGGGAAACTATTAATAATCAGGGCTTCTCTCCCGCCCCGTTAACGCGCATCCTTTTGCCGTTTCATATGCTTATTAGCGCAGGAGGCGCAACAGACCGCCTGCGCCCCATTTGTGCTTTTATGATTAAGGATGATATCCCCATGAGGCTCTCCACCGCGATTCTCGCCCTCAGCTGTGCCCTGGTAACGATCACCGGCTGCACCTCGTCAAAATCGTCACCGGAACGCCACGCCTATGCGTTCGTCGCCCACCGCTCCGATTTTGTCGGCGGCAACTTCACCGTCAACCGTCAGGAAAATTACCGTTTAAACCTGCCGACCTTCACGGCGATGTACGCCCGCGGCCAGCAGGATAAAGCCGCTGGCATGAGCGAAAGCGACGCCCGTCGCACCGCCGAGGCCATCAAACAGCAGGCGGCGCAGGGCACCCGCACCGAGCACGCCTTTACCGGCAACGCCAGCGACAAATGGGATAATGCGATGGAAAATAAAGATGCCGTCCTGTTCGGCAATGAGCTCTCCGGGGCCTATCTCGACGGCTATCTTGGGGTGAAATAACCCGGCGGCGCGCGTCCTGCGCCCCGCCAGAATTCAGCGTTCGACGCTCACCCAGCGCTGCTGCTGATGGCTTTTGACGATCGCCTCGATGATGTACATCACATCGGCGCCGTCGTCGAAAGCGGCGAAGCGCCGGGCCCCGGCCTCCGGCATCTTCCCGGCGCGCACCGCCTGATAAAAATGGCCCATCATATTCTTAAAGGCGTCCGGCCAGCCCTCAATATGGCCGCCGGGGTAATGGGCGCTGTCAGCGATCTCCGGCCGCAGCAGGCTGGGGTCGTCGCTGAGCCGCCGATCCGGCTGCTCGCGGTGGCCAATCCACAGCCGCTGGGGCACTTCCTGATCCCAGGCCAGAGAACAGCGGCTGCCGTTAATCTCCACCGCCAGACGGTTTTTCCGCCCGGCGCTCACCTGAGAGACCATAAAGCTGCCTTTGCTGCCATCGTCAAAACGCAACAGCACCGAGCCAAAGTCCTCGGTATCGACAGGCCGGGTTTCATATCCCTGCGCCTCGTGAACGGCGCTGAAGGTCGCTTTGCCATTCACTGGCGCTTTACGCGTCGGCCAGACGATAGACAGATCCGCCATCACCTCGACAATCCGCCGACCGGTCATAAACTGCACGGTATCGCACCAGTGGGAGCCGATGTCGGCCACCGTCCGCGACGCGCCGCCCTGCGCCGCATCAACCCGCCAGTTGTAGTCGGTCTCCAGCAGCATCCAGTCCTGTAAATAACCGCCGTGCGCCGCGAAGATTCTGCCGACATCGCCATGGCGGATCATCGCCGCCGCCTGCTGGACCATGGCGAACTGGCGATAGACGAAGCTGACGCCGTGCACCACGCCGGCCCGGGCGGCAAGCGTCACCAGTTCCCGCGCCTCCTCCGCCGTCATACACAGCGGTTTTTCGGAGAAGACGTGCAGCCCGGCGGCGAGGATCTGCCGGTTAATCTGGGCATGCAGATGGTTCGGCGTACAGTTATGCACCACCTGCAGCCCCGGATGGGCCAGCAGCGCCTCCACGCTGTCATAGGCATGGGCAATATTCAGCGCTCGCGCCTTGCGCTGCGCCGCCTCAAGGCTGCTGTCGCACAGCGCCACCACCTCGATATCCCCCAGCCGCCGCAGCGCCTCCAGATGCGCCGGACCAATAAACCCTGCCCCAATAATCGCGACCTGAATCATATTATTCCCTCCCGCCGGCGGCAAAGTCATCGAAGGCCCGCCCGGCAACGGGAATGATATGGCGACGAATAAACTCGCTGCCCTCGCGCGCGCCGGTCTCGGCGTCCTTCAGGCAGCACTCCCACTCCAGCACCGCCCAGCCGTCAAAATCATATTCGGTCAGCTTACTGAACACCCCTTTGAAGTCGATCTGCCCGTCGCCGGGAGAGCGGAAACGGCCAGCCCGCTGCTGCCAGGGCTGATAGCCGCCGTAGACGCCATTGCGCCCGTTGCGGCGAAATTCGGCGTCCTTGACGTGAAACGCTTTAATACGCGAATGATAGATATCGATATAGGTCAGGTAGTCCATCTGCTGCAGATGCAGGTGGCTCGGGTCATAGAGCATATTGCAGCGCGGATGGTTATCCACCCGCGCGAGAAAACGCTCAAAGGTCACGCCATCATGCAGGTCTTCGCCGGGGTGGATCTCATAGCAGACATCAACGCCCTGCTCGTCGAAGAGGTCCAGCAGCGGCCGCCAGCGCCGGGCCAGCTCGGCAAAGGCCTCATCCAGAAGCGGCTGATTATGCGGCGGCCATGGATAAAAAAAGGGCCATGCCAGCGCCCCGGAAAAGGTCGCATGGGCCTTCAGCCCCAGGCGACCGGAGGCCACCGCCGCCTGCTTGACCTTCTCCACCGCCCAGCGCTGGCGCGCCTGCGGATCGCCATGCAGCGCCGCCGGAGCAAAGGCGTCAAACGCTGCGTCATACGCCGGATGCACCGCCACCAGCTGTCCTTCCAGGTGGGTGGACAGCTCGCTGATCGCCAGCCCATGCTCCGCCAGGACACCGCTGACCTCGTCGCAGTAGGTCTGGCTCGCCGCCGCCCGCTCGACATCGAAAATCGCCGGGTGGTTGCAGGGGATCTGCAATGCCTTGTACCCGAGGCCGGCGGCCCACTGCGCCACCCCCTCCAGCGTGTTAAACGGCGCCTGCGGGCCGATAAACTGCGCCAGAAAAATGCCCGGTCCCTTAATCGTTTTCATACCCCCTCCTGAAAAATTAGTGCGGCTCTTTCTCGTTGTACTGGAAAGAGAAAAGGAAAATCAGCGCGATAACCGCGGCGGCCACCGCCGGGATCCACCAGAAGGTCACCCAGGCCTGCGGTACGCTCTGCCCGGCCACCAGATGGTTATACAGCGCGCCGGAGATCTGCGAGCCCAGCAGCATGCCGATCCCGTAGGTGAACATCACAATCATGCTCTGCGCCTGGCCTTTGACCTTCTCGCCCGCCACGCGGTCGGTGTAGATAAAGCCGACGACAAAGAAAAAGTCATAGCACACGCCGTGCAGCAAAATGCCGAGATAGAGCAGGAAGCGCCCCTCTTCGCTGACGCCGAGGGCGAAAAAGGCATAGCGCACAAACCACGCCGCCATGCCGATAAGCAGCATGTATTTCACCCCGAGGCGACGGAACAGCAGCGGGATCACCAGCATAAAGACGATCTCTGACATCTGGCCGAAGGACATCGCGGTGCTGACATCCTTAACGCCGGCATCCGCCAGATACGACGCGGTATAGGCGTAATAGGTGCCTAACGGCACGGAAATTAAGGTGGCGCAGAGAGAGAAAATCAGGAAATGGCGCGTTTTCAGCAGCGCGAAGGCGTCCGCGCACAGCAGATCGCGAAACTGAACCGGCATGCCTTTGGCCGGCGCCGGGGTGTGGGGCAGCGTCAGGCTGTAGATCGCCAGCGCCACCGAACAGAGCGCCGCCAGGGTGAAGATGCCGGTGGTGTCAGAGATGCCGGTCACCCCGATGCAGATCCCGGCGATAATCCAGCCGATGGTGCCGAACACGCGGACCACAGGAAAGGTTTTATCGACGTTAGCCAGGCTGTGGAAGGCGATATTGTTGGTCAGCGCCAGGGTCGGCATGTAGCACAGCGTATAGCCGAACAGCAGGCCAATCAGCAGCGCGCCGTTCTGCGCCACCAGCGCCTGGGGGACAAACCACAGGATCGCTGCCCCGGCCAGGTGCATCACCGCCATCACCTTCTGCGAGGCGAAAAAGCGATCCACCAGCATCCCCAGCACAAAGGGAGACAGGATGGAGGCGATCGGCCCGGCGGAGAACGCGTCGCCGATCAGCAATGACATCTCATAGCGGGTCATGACCAGCCCCAGGGTCACCGACCAGCTGCCCCAGATAAAGAACTGCATAAACATCATTAACGACAGCCGCGGCACCAGAAAACGGTGGCTCACGCGGACACTTTCCCGACCTTCTGTTGTTGTGACCATGTTGCTCGCCCTCAGAAAAGTAATCGATTACAAAATCGCACAAAACAAAAGTAATCGATTACAAAAATAAGATCGCCAGGCAAATGCGCCACCTGCGAAGAGGATCACAATAAAAAGGCAGGCAGCCCCGCCGGACGGCGGGGCATCTCGCTTACGCCGGGCGGCGCAGCAGTTTGAAGGCGATAAACAGGAACAGGATCCACACCGGCAGTAGGATCGCCGACAGGCGCATCCCGTCGATCGTGCACATCAGCGCCAGAATCAGCCCAAGGAAAGCAATGCAGAAGTAGTTGCTGGCGGGCGCCAGCAGCGCTTTAAACTTCGACTCACGCCCTTTGCGACGCTGGGCGGCGCGGAACTTCAGGTGCGCCATACAGATCATGATCCAGTTCAGCAGCAGCGTCGCCACCACCAGGGCCATCAGCAGTCCCAGCGCTTCATGCGGCAGCAGGTAGTTCAGCACCACCACCAGCGAGGTGATAATCCCCGAGAGCAGCAGAGAGTTCACCGGCACGCCGCGCTTGCTGACGCGAGCGAGGAACGTCGGCGCATTGCCCTGCACCGACAGGCCGAACAGCATCCGGCTGTTGGAGTACACGCCGCTGTTATAGACCGACAGCGAAGCCACCAGAATGACGAAGTTCAGCGCGGACGCCACCAGGTTGCTGTCGAGATGATGGAAAATCATCACAAACGGGCTGCTGTCGGATTTGATCTCCACCCACGGGTAGAGCGCCAGCAGCACCACCAGCGAACCGATATAAAACAGCAGGATACGATAAACCACCTGGTTGACCGCTTTCGGAATGCTCTTTTCCGGATTTTGCGCTTCCGCGGCGGTGATGCCGATAAGCTCCAGCCCGCCGAAGGAGAACATGATCACCGCCAGCGACAGGATAAGACCGTGCCAGCCGGTGGCGAAGAAACCGCCGTGCTTCCACAGGTTGTCGAAACCCGCCTTGCTGCCGCCGTGGCCGCCAAACAGCATCCACAGGCCAAAGGCAATCATGCCGATAATCGCCAGCACTTTTATCAGCGCGAACCAGAACTCCGCTTCGCCATACAGGCGCACGTTGACGAGATTGACGGCGTTAATAATGAGGAAGAAGGCCGCCGCCCAGATCCAGGTCGGAACGTCGGGCAGCCAGTACTGCATGTAGATCCCGGCGGCGGTCAGCTCCGCCATTCCCACCAGCACGAACATCACCCAGTAGTTCCAGCCGGACAGGAAGCCGGCGAATGGGCCCCAGTATTTGTAGGCAAAGTGGGCAAAGGAGCCGGATACCGGCTCTTCCACCACCATTTCGCCCAGCTGGCGCATGATCAGAAAAGCGACAATCCCGGCCACCGCGTAGCCCAGCAAGACCGCCGGGCCAGCCATTTGAATCGCCGGACCAATGCCGAGAAACAGGCCGGTGCCAATCGCGCCGCCAAGGGCGATAAGTTGAATGTGTCGGTTCTGTAAACCGCGATGAAGCGTCGGGCCGCTCTCTTCTACGGCATCCGACGACGTTGACGCGTCTTTCACGTCGTTCCCCTGTGTGTTTTTGCGAAGGGGCACCTTTTATCACTTAGGGGGGATTGTCGCAAGTTGCGTGGGGCGAGCGTCAGCCGCCCGTCCCCGCGTTTTACCCTCAGAAGTCGTAGCTCATCGAGACGCGAACGGTACGCGGATCGCCTTCAAACAGGTAGGTACCGGTATCGTCGATGCCGGACCAGTATTTCTCGTTGGTCACGTTGGTCACCCCGACGCGCCAGGTCATTTCGTTCTGGTCGGCGTTCAGACGCATACGATAGCGCAGGGCTAAATCCAGGGTGGTGTAGCTATCCAGCTTTTTGGTGTTGGCCGCATCGGCATACTGCGAACCGCTATGATTGACACGCGCGGTCGCGGTCAGGCCTTCCACCGGCTTGATGTCATACTCGGCGCCGAGCACCGCGTAGAAGTTTGCCACCCCGACGGCATCTTTACCGTCGGTTGCGCCTTCAGCGGTTTTAGTCTGTTTTGCATCCAGCCAGACGGTGCTGGCGTTAAGACGCAGTCCCAGCATCGGCTCGCCAAAGACGTTCATCTCTACGCCGCGGTTACGCTGCTCGCCGTCGAGGCCGTAATTGCCAGCGGTATCGGAAATGGCGTTCGGTTTTTTGATTTCAAACAGCGCCAGCGATCCGCCGATCGTACCGTAGTCGATCTTGACGCCCACTTCGTCCTGCTTCGAGTGCGCGATACCGGTGCTCTCACCGGCATTGGCCGCCGCCGTCGGCGCCACGGAACCCGGCTGCAGCGCTTCGGTATGGTTAGCATACAACGACAGCGACTCCCACGGTTTGTACACCAGGCCAAACGTCGGCATCCAGCGGCTTTGGGTATAACGCGAGGAAGTATCTTCCAGTCCGGTGGCGTTGCTGTAGTTGCGCACGACCACTTTCTGATGGCGAGCGGCGGCGGTCAACAGCACTTTATCGTTAAAGAAGCCGAGGGTATCGCTCAGCAGCCAGCCCTGCGTACGACTGCGTGAGGTGACCAGCGGATCGTGGTAGTTACCGCCAAAATAGGCGTTATCCGGCATGGCCACATCATGGTTGTCATAAATATTGGTAGTCGGGTTGCTGGCCGACATCCGCCAGGCGGTGGCATCGGTATGCACCTGCGCCGCATAGCCGAGGTTCACCTGATGCGAAATCGCGCCGGTATTAAAATCGCCGCGCAGCCCGCCCATGCCGCTGATGGCGTCAATAATGCGGTTAGTATCCAGGCGGCCAACCGTGGCATCGCCGTTTTTATTCAGAAGCTTCGGCGCGCTGTAGGTGCCAATTTCATGCGAATGCTGGCCGCCAAGGGCGCTGTATACCGTCCAGCTATCGGTCAGGTCATATTCTGCCTTCGCCATGCCGAATTCGCTTTCGATATCGCTATAGCCCCACTTCTGGCTGTAGTTTTTGCTGTTGTCCGGCAGCGCCGGGACGAAATCCACGCCGCTGATATTGACGCCCATCGTACCGCCGTGGAACGTTTTCTTCTGGTAGCCGAAATCCAGCGAGGAGCGGAAACGGTCGCCACGGTAATCAAGTCCCAGCGAAGCCAGCGTGGTACGGCGTTTATCGTTATCGATAGCGCCTTCACCCTCGCGATGCACCAGGTTGATCCGGGCGCCGAACTGGTTGTTGTCACCGAAACGCCGCCCAAGGTCGAGGGTGCCGCCCACCTGAGAATCAGAGGTATAGTCGACGCCAACGCGCGCGGTCGGCAGATCTTCCGCCCGTTTCGGCTCAAGGTTAATCATCCCGCCGACGCCGCTGCTGGCCGCGCCGTTAAGCAGGCTATTGGCCCCTTTGAAGATTTCAACGCGCTCCAGCATCTGGGTGTCCATCACCTGACGCGGCACCACGCCCGCCAGGCCGCCCATGGTCATGTCGTCGCCATCGAGCTTAAACCCGCGGATTCGATAGGTCTCGGCGAAGTTGCCGTAGCCCTGTACGGCCTGCACGCCAGCGTCGTTACTGACGACATCGGCGATGGTTTTCGCCTGCTGATCCTGAATCAGTTTCGAGGTATAGCCGATAACGTTAAAAGGAACGTCCATCGCCTTTTGTTCGCCAAGCATCCCCAGACGACCGCCGTGGGCGATCTGCCCGTCGAGGAATGCCGGAACCACCAGGTCGCCGCCGGATTTAAAATCGCTGGTTTCGTTAGCCTCGACGATAAGGGTTTCTTCCCCCGTCTGCGTGGCGGCGGTCTCTTCCGCGGCCACCGCCGCCTGGTTGGCGGCGCCGATGGCTAAGGCCAGCAGCGTTTTACGCAGCGGGAAGGATGAATAGAGCGTGGTGTGCATAATTTGCCCCGTGGATGAGGATAAATGAATCCAAGGGCCCGTCGCCGGACCCGATATTCTTATTGCGCGTTCAGGTCAATGCGTACGACGCTGTCCGGGCCTTTTGTGGAGTGGTCTTTATTGAAGGGCTGTTTGACGGTGACAAACAGCGTCTGACCATCGGCGGAAAGCAGCATACTGTTAGGATTGGCCGGTAACGCCCAGCTTTTCTTCAGCGTGTAGCGGCTGGCGTCAAGGCTGATGACCTTGCCGGATTCTCGCTGTGAAATATAAATTTCCTGGCGTTTCTTATTGAACTGCACCGCCAGCGAATCGCCGACGTCGAGCTGTTTAAGCAGCTTGCCGCTGTGGATATCCAACACCAGCGTGGTTTTCGCTTTCGAGTTATCGGTCACAAACAGGCGGCCGGTGTCGCAATCTTCAGCCATATTAAGGAGCAGCGCTGGCTTGTCGCCCAGCGGCTTCCAGCGCTGTTCAATGCGCTGGTTATGGGGATTGATCACCAGAATTTCACCGCTGCCGTTAGCGGCGTACACGCGCCCGGTTTGTGCGGAGTAGTGCAGGCCGGTCATCCATTTACCGGTATTTGTAATGCGTGTTTTCAGCTTCAGGGAGGTGGCATCAACCACCCAGATTTGCGCCGGGTCGGCAACCGCGCCAACGTAGAGAGTATTGTTCAGCAACAGCAGCTGACGCGCCCCATAAGGGCGTCCTTTTTCATTGCGCTCGCTGAACAGCAGGCGGTTTTTGACCTTGCCGGTAGCGGTGTCGATAGCGCTGATGCCGCCGTCCAGCGAATTGCTGACATAAAGCGTTTTACCATCCGCAGAGAGCTGTAAAGCGAAGTTTTTCAGATCGGTATGCGTCAGGCCGATGGTGTTGAGGGTTTGCGGATCCAGTGTGTAGACCGCCCCACCCTGCACATGTTTAAAGCCTTCGGCGCTGGCGACGTACAGCGCATCACCCTGCGGGCTTAGCGCCATCTCGTACAGCCCTTCCGCTAGCTGGCGCTGCAGCGGTTGCGCCACGTTAGGGGCTGGAGAGTCGATAACCGGTTGGGAAACGGCAGAGGAAGGATGCGTCGCGCAGCCGCTTAACGCCGCGCTGATGGCCAGCGTCAACGCCGGAAGTGTGTATTTCATTGGATCAACCCTATAAAAAATCAATGACCCGATGGACGCGCAGCGGCCGATATTGTGTGTTTCCAGCCTGCTGTCTTTACGTCACCCTACGCCTTCGCGACTCTTTGTGAACGACTCACTGGCGCAGCTCGAACCTTGCCCGATATGCAAATAAAAAAGAGAATGAGAACTATACGCATTATCTAGTGTCAGGCAAGCCCTGGCGGGCAAAAAAGATAATCTGCTAATTTTTTACGGCAATGGCGGATAACGGGGGGAAGAAAGGCTCCGCGAAGGGAAAAAGAGTCCCGGAAGCGAGGCAGTGCCCCCTCCCGGTTTCAGGGCCAGAAGGCGCAGGATGTGTCGCCCATCTGGCGCAAAACGACAAATGCCGGCGCTATTTCGCTGAGCGGCGGTTAATATCGCACCATCACCGACTTCAGCTCCGTGTAGTCATCGATAAACGCGCTGCCGAATTCGCGACCGATGCCCGAGCCCTTCATGCCGCCGAACGGCACCGCCGGGTCGAGGAAGGTATGCATATTGACCCACACGATGCCGGCGTCTATCGCCTCCGAGTAGCGCAGCGCCAGGCGAATATTATCCGACCAGACGCTGGCCGCCAGGCCATACGGCGAGGCATTCATCCGCGCCAGCGCCTCGTCTTCACTGTGATAGCCGATAAAGCTGCACACCGGGCCGAAGGTCTCCTCGCGCATCAGGGTGCTCTCTTCACTGCGCACTTTGACCGCCGTCGGCTGCAGGAAATAGCCCTCCCCCGGCAGGGCTTCGCCGCCGCAGACGATGGTATCGCCCTCGTCGCGTGCGGTCTGAATGAGCCGCAATACTTTTTCATGCTGCTGGCGATTGGCCAGCGGCCCCATCAGCGTGCGCTCATCCAGCGGCGATCCCGGCGTGAAGGCGCTGAGTCTTTCTTTCAGCAGCGCCAGCACCGCATCCAGTTTGCCCTGCGGCAGATAAAAGCGCTCCGCGGCGGCGCAAATCTGCCCCTGGTTCAGGTAGCCGGCTTCAAGAATGCCGTTGACCATCGCCTCCGGCGTCAGGTCGTCAAGAAACAGCGCGGCGTTTTTGCCCCCCAGCTCAAGGGTCACCCGTTTACCGAAAGCGCCAGCCGACTGCTGGACTTTCTCGCCGGTAGCCACCGAGCCGGTGAAGCTCACCTTGGCGCAGGCCGGATGGGTAATCAGCCGCTGAGCAATCTCGCCGCCGGCGCCGTTGACCACGTTAATCACCCCGTCCGGAATACCCACCGCTTTCGCCAGCTCCGCCACGCGCAGCAGCGTCAGCGGCGTATACTCGCTCGGCTTGAGGACGATGGTGCAGCCGCAGACCAGGGCCGCCGCCAGCTTCCAGACGGCAATCATAATGGAGAAGTTCCACGGCACGATGCCCACCACCACCCCCAGCGGCTGGCGGCGGGTGAAGGCGGTATATTTCTCCCCGGCCATCGACGGCAGCGACACATCCAGCGTTTCGCCGGTCACTTTTCCCGCCCAGCCGGCGAAGTAGCGCAGGAACGCGACCGATTGATCCAGCTCTAACATCCGCGCCAGGGTGATGGTCTTACCGGAGCAGAGACTTTCCAGCTGCGCCAGCGCTTCGCGATGCTCAGCCAGGGCATCCGCCAGCTTCAGCAGCAAGGTTCCGCGCGCCAGCGTCGGCATTTCGCGCCACTGACTAAACGCCTGGCGGGCGCTCTCTACCGCGCGGTCCGCCTGGTCGCTATCCGCCGCGGTGACCTCGGCGATCGCCCGCCCGGTGGCCGGGTTGATCACCGCAAACGGCGCGCCGCGGCCCGCCTCTCGCTCACCGGCGATAAACTGCCCGTGCGGCTGGCGTAAAAAGGCGGTCACTTCCGCCAGTAAGGTTATCTCGCTCATCGTCAGTACCCGTTTTTTCAGCAACGTTGGCCCATCACAGCACGGCTTCCCGCCGCCGCCCATCGTTCTAAAGAACGTCATTCTTCCGGACGATATTCAACGCCCGCGCGGCGTGCTGTGATGAGGAACTTGAGCGAGGCAAGACCACAGGGTAACGCGATGAACATCAAAATCGATGCGCTGAACTACTACGGCGCGACGAAGAAATACCACCTCCATTTTCCGGCGCTGCGGGAAGATATTGAAGCCGACGTGGTGATTATCGGCGGCGGCTTCTCCGGCATTAACACCGCCCTTGAGCTGGCGGAACAGGGCATCACTAACGTGGTGGTGCTGGAAGCGCGCCATCTCGGCTACGGCGGCACCGGGCGCAACGGCGGCCAGGTGATGGCCGGTATCGGTCACGATATCGAAGCGGTAAAAAAGCACGTCGGCAAAGAGGGGCTGGAGACGCTGTTTAAAATCGCCAACCTCGGCGCAGGCATCATTCGCGAGCGCATCCGCAAATACAACATCGACGCCGATTTCGTCCCCGGCTACGGCTACCTCGCCTATAACCAGCGGCAGCTCAAAACGCTGCGCCAGTGGGAGAAAGAGTTTAAGGCCGCCACCCCGGATGAAGATATCGAACTGTATACCGGGAAAGAGGTGCAGCAGGTGGTCGGCTCCGAGGTCTACTGCGGCGCGCTGAAACATATGGGCGGCGGGCAGATCCATTCGCTCAATATGCTCCTCGGCTCGGCGCAGGCCGCCCATTCGCTGGGGGTGAAGATCTTCGAATCCTCGCCGGTGGTGGAGGTGAATTACGGCAAACAGGTGCGGGTACGGACCGCGATGGGCAGCGTCAAAGCCGCCAAGCTGCTGTGGGCCTGCGACAGCTTCCTCAACAATATGGAGCCGGAGATCTACAACAAAACGCTGGTCACCTACTCCTACCAGGTATCGACCGAGCCGCTCTCCGATGAACTGATCGAGCGCATCAGCCCGCTGCGCGGCGCCTTCAGCGATATTCGCCCGGTGATTAACTACTACCGCGTCACCCGGGAAAACCGCCTGCTGTTCGGCAGCGCCACCCGCTTTGTGGAGTATACGCCGAACGATTTCGCCGCCTGGAACCGCACGCTGCTGGCGGAGGTCTTCCCCTATTTGAAGGATGTGAAGATCGATTTCGCCTGGGGCGGGCCGATGGCCTGTAGCGCCAACCTGTTCCCGCAGATCGGCACCCTACGCGATCACAACAACGTCTTTTACGTCCAGGGGTACTCCGGCTTCGGCGTCACCCCGTCGCACATCGTGTGCAAAATACTCGCCGAAGGGATCAACGGCGGTTCCGACCGCTATCGTCTGCTGAGCAGCATCCCCCACGCGACCATCCACGGCCGTGACAGCCTGCGCTTGCTATTAGTCACTGCCGGAAAACTGATGCATCAAACCGCCGGTTTCTGGAAAGGCCGGAGTTAACCAGGAGAACGCTATGCACGCTTTTAAACTTAAACACCCGGTGCCCGACCTGCAGCCAATCGGCAGCGTCAGCCTGCTCGGCGCGACGCCGACCGCCGGCGACCCGCAGGTGGCCGGGGCGATGATCTACGGCGAGCCGCAGGATGCCTTTACCTGCGGACTGTTTTCGTCCACTGAGGGGAGCTTTACCATGACCTATCCGTTTACCGAACACGCCACCGTGCTGGAAGGCGAAGTGGAGCTGACCGTCGCCGGCGGCGAGCCGCAGCGCTTTGCGCCGGGCGACAGCTGGTTTGTTAAACAGGGTACCGAAGTGGAGTGGAAAATCCTGACGCCGCGCTTTGTGAAGCACTACCTGGCGAACGTCGAGACGCGCTAACGTGCTGATACTGCCCGGCGGCGCTGCGCTTGCCCGGGTCTGGGGGACGAATGCCGTCGCCAGGCCGCGTCAGGCGCCAGCCGCCACCCGGCAGAAACAGGCGCAATGTGGCAAGACGGATGGCCCCGGTTTTCGGGGTCATGTTGTTTATCCACCCTCACATTCATCGACGGCGTCACAGAATCATGCGCCGCCCTCCACCTTCCGGACGATATTCGTTGAGCAGGATGCCCGCCTAAATTATGACTATCCGGGAGTGGCGCTGGCTATTCCCTGCCCTCCCCCACTATTGTGCAGAGGTTGACTATGTTTAGTAACAGACTTGCCAGCCATCTTGAGCGCGGGGTCGTCGGCTTCCCGACCACTCTCGCCAGCTCCGTCGGGCTGATTATGGCCAGCCCGGTGATCCTGACGGTGACCAGCGGCTTCGGCATGGGCGGTGATACCTTCGCGCTGGCGGTGCTGCTGGCCTTTATTATGATGCAGGCGCAGGTCACCACCTTTGCCGAGGCGGCGACGCTCATTCCCACCACCGGTTCGGTGTACGACTATATCTCCTGCGGCATGGGACGCTTCTTCGCCATCACCGGCGCGCTGTGCGCCTATCTGATCGTGCATATTTTCGCCGGGACGGCGGAGACGATCCTGGCCGGCATTATGGCGCTGGTGAACTTCGAATCGATCAACGCCCAGATGGCCGCTCACCAGAACACCTGGATGGTGGGCGTCGGCATGGTGGTGGTTTTCGGCCTGTTGAACGCCATCGGCGTGGAAATCTTCGGCAAGGTCGAAGTGGTGCTGACCTTCGGCATGTGGACCACGCTGACCATTTTCGGCCTGTGCGGCATTTTTATGGCGCCGGTCACCCATCTTTCCGGCTGGTTCGGCACGCCGCTGAACGTCAGCGATATCCATGGCCTGTTCGGCTATATCGGCATGGCGATGTTTATGTTCGTCGGTTGCGAACTGGTGACGCCGATGGCGCCGGAGATCAAACAGGCTCACCGTACCATTCCGCGGGCGATGGCGCTGGGCCTGCTGGGGGTCGCCAGCTGCATGTTTATCTACGGGGCGGCGATCAACCGCCAGGTGGAGAACACCGTGCTCGACGCGGCCAACAACGTCCATCTGCTGGATACGCCGATGGCGATCCCGGCCTTCGCCGAGCGGGTGATGGGCCACGCCGGCCAGTACTGGCTGGGGGTCGGGCTGCTGCTGGCGGGCTGCGCCACCATTAATACGCTGATGGCCGCGGTACCGCGCATTATTTACGGTATGGCGCTGGACGGCGCGCTGCCCCGCTTCCTGACCTGGCTGCATCCGCGCTTTAAAACGCCGGTGATCGCCATCGCCATCGGGGTGGCGATCCCCTGCCTGCACGCCTGGTATCTGAACGGCGATCTGGACCGCATCGTGCCGCTGATCCTCGCCGCGGTCTGCGCCTGGGGCGTCGCCTATCTGCTGGTTACTCTGTCGGTGGTGATGCTGCGCATTCGCCGCCCGGACCTGCCGCGCGCCTACCGCTCGCCGTGGTTCCCGCTGCCGCAGATTATCTCCAGCGTCGGAATTATCATCGCTATCGTCAATATCACCCCGCCGGGGATGGACAGCCGCCAGGTGCTGGTGCCGTTCGGCATTATGCTCGGCCTGACCGCCGCCTACGCCCTGTTCTGGACGGTGTGCGTACAGCGCGTCAATCCGTTCAAGCCGCTGGTGGTGGAAGAGGTGGTCGACCGTGCCATCAGCAACTACGAAAAACAGACCCGCGGGGAGATGACGCCAGATGTCCTCCGTCCCCTGGTTTGAGACGCCGTTAATGAACGCGGTGCAGCGCGATCTGGCCGGCTGGCCCTGCGAAAAGCTGAGCGAGCGCAGCGCGCTGCTGCGATTGAACGACGCCACCGCCGTCACCTTCAGCGTGCGTCAGAAGCGGCTGTTTATGGCCAGCATTCACAGTTGCGAATTTGTCATCGCAGGGCCGGTCACCCGGCCCGTGCGCGGTCACATTCGCGCCCATCAATCCGGCTGGTGGAAACGCCAGCCGATCCGCTTTATCGGCGGCAAAGGCAGCGAGGAACTCGCCGGCTATCTCAACGGGTTTCCTAATCTCCAGCAGACCCTAAGCGAACTGGACTACCGCCGCTTTTCGTTGACCTTTGACGATAACGGCTGGCGCTGCAGTATTGAACCCTGGGCCGCCAGCGAAGTGGTTTGTAAAATGCCGCCGCTGCGCCGCTATCTGCGGCTGGAAGCGCAGCAGCGGATGCTGCTGCTCAGCGTGCTGGCGATGATCGATCAGGCAGTCAGTCAGTGGATGCGCGGTGAAATCGTAGATGAGAAAGCATTTTCTTCCCCGCCATCACAGCGGGGAAGCTGAGCCGGTTTACTGCAGGCCAAACCGTTGCGCCAGCCGATCGATGGCCTGCCTCTGGAACTGCGCAAACTCCGCCCGCGGCTGCTGCTGTTGAATAAATTCCAGCAGCGGATCCTGGACCGCGGTGCGAATGCCGCTCAGGGCCTCCATCACCGCCAGGCCGCAGAACGGCACGTAGGATTCGGCGTAGCCGCCCTCGTGCACCATCACCAGTTTCCCGCCGCACAGACGATCCGCCGCCTGCTGCACCAGCCCGGTCATCGCCCGGAAGCTGTCGCTGTGCAGCTGCATCCGCGCCAGCGGGTCCATGGCGTTGGCATCATAGCCGCAGGCGATGATAATCAGCTCCGGCTCAAAGCGCGCCAGCGCCGGAATAACGATGGTTTCCAGCGCATAGCGCCAGCTGTCGTCCCCCGCCCCGGCCAGCAGCGGAATATTGATGTTGTAACCTTCGCCCGCGCCCGCGCCGCGATCGTCCTCACCGGCATAACCGGGTGGGAAGCAACCGTCCTGATGCAAGGAGATGGTCAGCACGTCGTCGCGCTGCAGGTAGATATGCTGGGTGCCGTTGCCGTGATGAACGTCCCAGTCAATGATCGCCACCTTGCCGAGCCCCAGCAGCGCTTTCGCCCGCTCGACGGCAATCGGAATATTGGCGAGGAAACAGAAGCCCATCGACTGGTCCGGCAGGCAGTGGTGTCCGGGCGGCCGCGACAGCGAATAGGCATTATCCAGCTCGCCCTTCAGCACCGCTTCCACCGCCGCGCAGGCCAGTCCGGCGGAGAGACAGGCGATTTCATAACTGCCCGGCCCCAACGGTGCCTCTTTGCCCAGCATGCCGCCGCCGTTATCGCTTATCGCCTTGAAGCGCTCAAGATAGCTGTCGGGATGGATCCGCCGCAGGTCCGCAAGGCTTGCCGGCGCCGCGCTGCGCAGCGCCAGCTGCGGCGTCAGCCCGGAGACGTCCATCAGGTTTTTCATCCGCCGTTTGGTCTCCGGCGATTCGGCATGACCGCCGCCGGCGGGCGGTTGCACCCACCCGCCCACCGGCAGCGTCACCGCGTGCAGACCAGTACTGTGCCAGAAACAACGTTCATCAAAGAAGAAACCGGTTTTTCTTTTCACTCTATCCTCCCGTTGGCTAAGCCTTTGCCGGCGGCCGACGCCGCCGCAATCAAAATCAGTGACAGCAGCGCGCAGCCCCCTGCCGCCAGCAGCAGCGGATCGGCGCTGGCAAAATGCTGCAGTAAAGCCCCGGCTAATGCCGGACCGGCCGCCATGCCGCCGCCGATCACCAGATTAATGCTGTTCATCAGCCGGCCGTTGTTATCGAGCCCGGCGACGCGGGCGAGAATAAAGGGCAGCACGAAGGTCCACGTGAACTTAAACAGCAGCGCCGCGAGGGCGTAGCGCGCCAGCAGCGGCTGGCCGATCAGCAGCGCGACGCTGAGGATCAGCAGGCCGTAGCCCAGCCACACCGGCAAACGATCGGCCCGCCGGGTGCCGCGCAGGGCCGCGCCCCCCGCGCCGATAATGCCGCACACCGTCGCCGCCGCCAGCACCAGGCCGACCTGCGTCGTGCTCAGGCCCGCCGCCGCGCCGAGGGTGCCGATAAAAGTCCACACCGCGCTAAGGCTGATATAGAAGGTCAGCACCGCGAGGACCGCCAGCGCCTGACGCCACAGCGCCGTCGGCGGCTGCTGGCGCGAGACGGACAACGGTTGAAAGCGCGGCGGGAAAGCCGACACCAGCGGCAGGCAGCAGAGCATAATGGCGGCGAGGATCAGATAGACCACCTTGAGGCCAAAGCTGGCAAACAGCCCGGGCAGCACCAGCAGGCCAAGCATCCCCAGCAGCAGTTGCCCAAGCACCCAGAAGGCATAGACTCGCGACGGGTTCGAGGTTCCCGCCGCGCAGCTGATGCACAGAATCATCAGCGTGCCGCCCGCCAGCGAGGCGAGAAAGCGCACCGCCAGCAGCGTCTCATACTGGGTCACCGCCGCCGAGGCGAGATTGGCTGTCAGAAACACGACCCCGGCCGTCAGGGCGACCCGCCGCCAGTCGAGGCGACTCATCCACCACCACGCCGGCAGCGTCGCCAGGCTCATCGCCCCCAGTTCCGCCGAGAACAACCAGCCGATCTGGCCGGGTTTTAGCTGCCATTCGCTGGCCAGCTGCGCCGCCACCGCCGGCGCGGTCATCAGAATACCCGGCGCAATAGCGGCGAAAATCACAATCGCCGCCAGCAAACGCAGGGACACGACCAGCCCGGCGGGCCGGGAAAGCGCATGTTCAGTGAGAGGGGTACTCGACATCGTAGGGCGTGCTCCGGTCAAAAAAGCCTCCCCCCGGAGGGGTCTCCAGGGAGTGATACCCACAGGCATCAGGAAAACGCCGTGCTGCCACGGCGCGCGCGGGATGCGATAGTCAGATCACAGATGCAGCGTACGCTGAGCGGCCGGCATCCAGGTTCGGGAAACGAGTTCAGTACGATTGACCACTTCGGTCTTGGCGAAAATATTGCGCAGGTGCGTTTTCACCGTCGAGAGCGAGATATCCAGCCGGCGGGCAATCAGCTTATTGCTGGCCCCTTCGCGCACCATGCCGACGATTTCCCGCTCTTTGGCCGTCAGGATGGCGGGCAGGTCATCTTCGTCCTGCAGGCAGTCGCGGATCGCCAGCTCCACCAGCGGCAGCACCGCCTGGGCCCGATGACGCTCTTCGCTGGAGAAAGGCACGTCGCGCATCAGCGAGATACCGGCGACGATCCGCCGCTCGCGGCGAATAAAGATCTCGGTCATGTCGCGCACATTATTCGGCAACATAAATTCATGATAATAATGCCGGTTGCGGTCGCAGAGCCGCGGCGTCATCGCCGCCATGGTGGTGTTCTGGTGGCTAAAGCGCGACGGCAGCAACGGATCCAGCGGCTGGAAGTTTTCCAGATATTGTTGGTGCGTATTATCAGAAATATTATGCAATATATAGTTTTCGGGTTTTAACCGATTATTTACTCGATAAAATACCGCCGAAGACAGTGGAATTAACTGGGAAATAGTCTGTAAACAACGGGCTATTATCGCATCATTACGGCTGGCTTTTAACAAAGCAGACATGATAGGGCCTCCCCGTCGAGGTGCTGGTACATGACACATGAATGACTACCGATTATTGAAGCATACATTTCACATTTAAGTAACACAATCATTAACATATTAACAGTGTGATAGCCGTTACAAAATTTTCAGCAATACATTGTTATATAAAGCATTTAAAAAACACACCTGCCATGCTTTACGATAGCGGCGTTAAAACATAAACAAAAAAGATTAACACCCGGCGGACAGGCCCCTGGTGATAAAAAAACCCTATCCCGGACGCGTCTCTCTCATCCTTAAGAACGATGGATTTCTGTTTTTTTTCACTTATACCTCTAACAGGATGCAATTAATTTTCGCCGCGGCTTAATCATGTGATTACGCCTGACCCGCTGTTGCCAAAATAATATCAACAGCGCCGGTCATTAACCGAGGATAAGCCGATGCTGAATATCGCCGCCCTGCGCCAGCAGCAAATTCCGCTGGCCGCTGAGCCGCGCTCGCCGGTGCCGTTTCATATTCTGATGAAGCCGATTGGCCCCGCCTGCAATCTCGCCTGCCGCTACTGCTATTACCCACAGGATGAAACGCCGGTCAACAAGATGGACGAGGCGCGGCTGGAGCAGTTTATCCGCCGCTATATCGCCGCCCAGCCCGCCGGCGCGCGGGAAATCAACTTTGTCTGGCAGGGCGGCGAGCCGCTGCTGGCCGGCCTGAGCTTCTACAAAAAAGCGCTCGCCCTGCAGGCGCGTTATGCCCCCGACGGCGTCACCATCAGCAACAGCCTGCAGACCAACGGCACGCTGATCAACGACGCCTGGTGCCGGCTGTTTCGCGAGCATCGCTTTATTATCGGCTTGAGCCTCGAAGGCAGCGAAGCGCTACAGGACCAGCATCGTCCGGATAAACGCGGCCGGGCCACCTGGCCGGCGGCGCTGCGCGGCATCGACCTTCTCCACCAGCATCAGGTGGAGTTTAACCTGCTGGTGGTGGTGCATAACGAGATGGCGGCGCACGCGGCGGCGATTTATGACCGGGTGGTCAGCCTCGGCGCGCGCTATCTGCAGTTTCAGCCGCTGATGAGCGAAGGCGCAGCGCTGCGCGAGGGCTATCAGCTGAGCGCCGATAACTGGGGGCGTTTTATGGTCGGCATCTGGCGGCAGTGGCAGAAGCGCTGCGACAAGGGGCGGGTGTTTGTCATCAATATCGAGCAGGCGTGGGCGCAGTACTTCACCCACACCAGCGGCAGCTGCGTGCACAGCGCCCGCTGCGGCAGCAATCTGGTGATGGAGCCCGACGGAGAGCTCTACGCCTGCGATCATCTGATCAACGCCGAGCATCGGCTGGGCCGCCTCGATGAGCAGACGCTCGCCGCCGCGGTCGACGCCTCGGTGCAACTGCCTTTCGGTCAGCAGAAAAGCCTGCGCCGCGAATGCCAGACCTGCGCGGTCAAAATGGTCTGCCAGGGCGGCTGTCCGGCGCATCTCAACGCCGCGGGCAACAACCACCTCTGCGGCGGCTACTACCGCTTCTTTAGCGAAATTCTTGCGCCCGTGCGCCCCTTTTCCCGCGACCTTGAAGGGCTGCAAGCCTGGCGGGCCGCGTTTGTCGGGGCCGCGCATCCGGCGTAGCCCGTTGCTCTGAAGCTATCCCTTTGAAACAGGAGAATCCGTTGTGAATAAAACAGCCATGGCCGCGGCGGTCAGTGTCATCCTCGCCGGCGGCGCGCACGCCGCGCAGCAGGAGCGTCCGAACGTCATCGTCATTATCGCCGATGATATGGGCTACTCCGACATTAGCCCCTTCGGCGGCGAGATCCCCACCCCCAACCTGCAGGCGATGGCCGAGCAGGGGATGCGCATGAGCCAGTATTACACCTCGCCGATGTCGGCCCCGGCGCGCTCCATGCTGCTCACCGGCAACAGCAACCAGCAGGCCGGGATGGGCGGCATGTGGTGGTATGACAGCACTATTGGCAAGGAGGGCTACGAGCTGCGGCTGACCGACCGCGTCACCACCATGGCCGAGCGCTTTAAAGACGCGGGGTATAACACTCTGATGGCCGGCAAGTGGCACCTCGGTTTTGTTCCCGGCGCCACGCCGAAGGACCGCGGCTTTAACCACGCTTTCGCCTTTATGGGCGGCGGCACCAGCCATTTTAACGACGCTATTCCGCTGGGTACCGTTGAAGCGTTTCACACCTACTACACCCGCGACGGCGAGCGCGTCTCCCTGCCGGACGATTTCTACTCCAGCGAGGCCTACGCCCGACAGATGAACAGCTGGATTAAAGACACGCCGCAGGAACAACCGGTCTTCGCCTGGCTGGCCTTTACCGCCCCGCACGACCCGCTGCAGGCGCCTGACGAATGGATCAAGCGCTTCAAAGGCCAGTATGAGCAGGGCTACGCCGAGGTCTATCGCCAGCGTATCGCCCGCCTGAAAGCGCTGGGGATTATCCATGACAACACCCCGCTCCCGCACCTTGAGCTGGATAAAGAGTGGGACGCGCTGACCCCGGAGCAGCAGAAATATACCGCGAAAGTGATGCAGGTCTACGCGGCGATGATCGCCAATATGGACGCGCAGATCGGCACCCTGATGGAGACGCTGAAGCAAACCGGTCGCGATAAAAACACCCTGCTGGTGTTCTTAACCGACAACGGCGCCAACCCGGCGCAGGGCTTCTACTACGAATCCACCCCGGAATTCTGGAAGCAGTTTGACAACAGCTATGACAACGTTGGCCGCAAAGGCTCGTTTGTCTCCTACGGCCCGCACTGGGCCAACGTCAGCAACGCCCCTTACGCCAACTATCACAAAACCACCAGCGCTCAGGGCGGGATTAACACCGACTTTATGATCGCCGGCCCCGGGATTACCCGCCACGGTAAAATCGACGCCTCGACGATGGCGGTGTATGACGTGGCGCCGACCCTGTATGAATTCGCCGGTATCGACCCGAACAAATCGCTGGCGAAGAAGCCGGTGCTGCCGATGATTGGCGTCAGCTTTAAGCGCTATCTCACCGGCGAAGTGCAGCAGCCGCCGCGCGGGAACTACGGCGTCGAGCTGCATCATCAGGCGGCGTGGGTCGATGGCGAATGGAAGCTGCGGCGGCTGGTGCCGCGGGGCTTCACCGCCGGCGACGCGCCGTGGCAGCTGTTTAATCTGCACGACGATCCGCTGGAAACTCATGACGTCGCGGCCCAACACCCCGATCGGGTCAAAGCGATGAGCGAAGCCTACGAGGCGTTCGCCAGACGCACCATGGTCACCCGGGCGCAGGGCAAAATGATCGATTACGTCGGCATCGACAGCAAGACCGGACGCTATCTGGCGGTCGACCCCGCCACCATGAAGCCGGTTCCGGCGCCGCAGGCGATCCCGGTGAGCGAGCTCCATTAACCGACCCGGCTATCGTTCTTCCGGGCGATAGCCGGGAGCTGGCGCGCTTTTTAAGGTAACCGGAAACCCTATTACAGGAGAGAGCGAATGGCGAAAGTCGTGGTGATCACCGGCGGCGGAACCGGAATTGGCGCCGCCTGCGCGCGGCTGATGCGCGCCGCGGGCGACCGGGTGTTTATTACCGGACGGCGCGAGGCGCCATTGCGGGCGGTCGCCGATGAGACCGGCGCCACGGCGCTGATGGGCGATGCCGCCGACGGCGAGGCGTGGCGCCAGCGGCTGCTGCCGGCCATTCTCGACCAGGCCGGCGGTATTGATGTCCTCATCTGCAGCGCCGGCGGGATGGGCAACAGCCCCGCCGCCGATACCAGCGACCGCCAGTGGCGCGAGGCGCTGGACGGCAATCTCACCAGCGCCTTCGCCAGCGTTCGCGCCTGCCTGCCCTCGCTGATTGCCCGCCGCGGCAACGTGCTGTTTGTCGCCTCCATCGCCTCGCTGGCCGCCGGTCCGCAGGCCTGCGGCTACGTCACCGCCAAACACGCCTTAATCGGCCTGATGCGCTCCGTCGCCCGCGATTACGGCCCGCAGGGGGTGCGCGCCAACGCCGTCTGCCCCGGCTGGGTCACCACGCCGATGGCGGATGAAGAGATGCTCCCGCTGATGCAGGCGGAAGGGTTGTCGCTGACTGAGGCGTATCAGCGGGTCTGTCGCGACGTTCCGCTGCGCCGACCCGCCAGCCCCGAGGAGATAGCCGAGGTCTGTCAGTTTCTCTGTTCACCGCAGGCCGCCATCATCAGCGGCGCTACGCTGGTCGCCGACGGCGGCGCCAGTATCGTCGATGTTCCCACTCTGGCGTTTGCCTAACGCCCTACTCTGTTCAGGAGCCCCTATGACTTCAGAAGCCGTATTTATCCAGGTCGGCGCGCTGGCCGATGGTTTTGCGCCACACGGTAATGTACTCGCCACCGCCAGCCTGCCCGCAGGCGAGCGCTTTACCTTTTATGTCGCCGGGAGCGAGCCGCAGCAGCTGATCATCGAAGATGAGCAGACGCTAAGCTGGAACGGCACGCGCGCCCCCTGGCGGGCGACCGCCCTGCGCCCGGATATTCTGTTTATCGACTTCCTTGACCCGGAGCGGGATAACGCCAGCATCAGCGCGGTATGTAACCTGACGCAGCGCAACGCTACCCTGGTCTATGGCCAGCTGCCGGACGAAGCCGCCGCGCGGCTGGACGCCTTCAGCCGGGTGGAGCGAGGCCTGCCGCTGACCGCGGTAGAAGCGCGCTTTGTCTTCGCCCGCCTGGATACGCAGCCGGGGCCGCTGCCGGGCTTTACTCCTGCGCTGGTCGGCATGCGCAATCAGTACACCTACAGCCCGACCGAGCGCTATGAGCACATCTATCTCAACGATAATTTTTACGCCTGGCAGTGTCTGGACGGCGTGGAAAAGGGGCTGGCGGATGTCGACCGCTGCCACTATGTACTGGTGGCGGAGGATCTCTATCTGTTTGTCTGGCGCGAGAAAATCATTCCGACGCTGGGGGTGATCCTGATCGATCTTCAGCAAATGCGCACCGACGGCAAGATCATGGGCTATCAGGGCAGCGACTTCGGCGCCCTCAGCAATTTCCCGGTCGGCGCCAGCGCGAAGATCCTCAACGTCACCCGCCATCAGGAATAAAGGGGCGTCGCCGGGCACGCTTTCAGCCACCATGCCCGTCATATTGCCGGGTGGCGGCTGCGCCTGACCCGGCCTACAGTTCCCTCTCACAGGCTGACACATCGTAGGCCCGGTAAGCGCAGCGCCACCGGGCGATGACAGCAGGCACAGAGCCGTTTTTATGCCGGGTGGCGGCTGCGCCTTACCCGGCCTACGTTCGTACGACCTGTCGTTAATTTATTCACCATTGTTGCTGAAACTGCCGGTGCTGACGGCCTCAAAATCGCTGAGACGTTCCCGGAAGGCCGGGGCAGCCCGCATGGATGCGGGCTGAGGGCCGTGTTTTGCACGGACGCTGCCTCGGCCCGACCCGAAGCCTGCAGGGATAAGTCGAAGGGACCGCGCAGCGGCGATTTTGCTGGCCGGAGCCCGGGGGTACAGGGGGCGGCGGCGACTGGCCGCCCCCTGTGCGCTCCCTGCGCCATGATTGACATAACGCAGACGATTAGCCGGGAGCGCAATCTGCCCGGAATTAACATAGAAGTTGTAGCCCTGCCAGGCGCAGTGCGAACAAGGACATTTCCGGTTGTGCCGTTATTTTGCCGGGTGGCGGCTGCGCCTGACCCGCCTACGGGGTCCTCTCACAGGCTCATACCTCGTAGGCCCGGCAAGCGCAGCGCCGCCGGGCGATGACAGCAGGCACAGAGCCGTTTTATGCCGGGTGGCGGCTGCGCCTTACCCGGCCTACAGGGTCCTCTCACAGGCTCATACCTCGTAGGCCCGGCAAGCGCAGCGCCGCCGGGCGATGATAGCGGGCACGGAGCCGCTTTTATGCCGGGTGGCGGCTGCGCCTTACCCGGCCTGGAGGGTTCGTGCGACCTGTCGTTGATTTACCCACTTGTGCGACTGAAACTGCCGGTGCTGACGGCCTCAAAATCGCTGAGACGTTCCCGGAAGGCCGGGGCAGCCCGCATGGATGCGGGCTGAGGGCCGTGTTTTGCATGGACGCTGCCTCGGCCCGACCCGAAGCCTGCAGGGATAAGTCGAAGGGACCGCGCAGCGGCGATTTTGCTGGCCGGAGCCCGGGGGTACAGGGGGCGGCGGCGACTGGCCGCCCCCTGTGCGCTCCCGGCGCCATAAGAGACATAGCGCAGAAAATTAACCGGGAGCGCAATCTGCCCGGAATTAACATAGAAGTTGTAGCCCTGCCAGGCGCAGTGCGAACAAGGACATTTCCGGTTGTGCCGTTATTTTGCCGGGTGGCGGCTGCGCCTTACCCGGCCTACAGGGTCCTCTCACTGGCTGACACCTCGTAGGCCCGGCAAGCGCAGCGCCGCCGGGCAAGATATCAGGCTCGATACCCGTCATGTTGCCGGGTGGCGGCTGCGCCTGACCCGGCCTACAGTTCCCTCTCACAGGCTCATACCTCGTAGGCCCGGCAAGCGCAGCGCCACCGGGCGATGACAGCGGGCACGGAGCCGTTTTATGCCGGGTGGCGGCTGCGCCTTACCCGGCCTGGAGGCTCCACTCACAGGCTCATACCTCGTAGGCCCGGTAAGCGCAGCGCCACCGGGCAAGATATCAGGCTCGATACCCGTCATGTTGCCGGATGCCGGCTGCGCCTTACCCGGCCTGCGGTCCGCGCCATTTATAGCCCTTCCCCCTCTCCCCGCCGGGAAGAGGGCGTGACTCAGGCGCTGGCGCTGTCCAGCCGCGCCACCTGCTCCGCGCTCAGGCTCAGCGCCGCCGCGCGGGCAAAACTTTCCACCTGGGCCACGCTGGTGGCGCTGGCGATCGGCGCGGTCACCCCTTCGCGGCCGATCAGCCACGCCAGGGCCACTTCCGCTGGCTTCGCCCCCAGCTCCTCTGCGACCGCCACCAGGGTATCGATAATCCGCATCCCGCGCGGATTCAGGTACTTACCAATCCCCCCTCCGCGCTGACTCTGCGCCAGATCCGACGGCTGACGGTACTTACCGGTTAAGAACCCCGAGGCCAGGCTGTAGTAGGTCACCACCCCGATATCACGGCTGACGCAGAGATCGCACAGCGCGCCTTCAAAGGCGGAGCGGTGGTAGAGGTTATATTCCGGCTGCAGCACCTGCCAGGCAGGCAGGCCGCCCTTACGCGCCACCTCCAGCGCCCCCGCCAGCTGCATCGCATCGAGGTTAGAGGCCCCCATCGCGCGAATTTTCCCCGCCTGCTGCAGGCTGTGGAAAGCCTCCAGCGTTTCCGCTACCGGAGTTTGCGGATCCGGCCAGTGGGAAAAGTAGAGGTCGATGTAGTCGGTATTAAGGCGGCGCAGGGAGTCGTCTACCGCCTGCTGGATCCAGGCTTTGCTGAGTCCCTTATGGCCAGGAAGGCCGAGATCGGAGCCGACTTTAGTGAAGATTTTGACCTTATCGCGCATGCCGGGACGCGCCTGCAGCCAGCGGCCGATAATGGTTTCGGATTCGCCGCCCTGGTTGCCCTCCGCCCAACGGGAATAAACATCCGCCGTGTCGATAGCGTCAAAACCATGGTCAACAAAAGCATCAAGAAGGGCAAAACTGGTTTTTTCATCAATGGTCCAGCCAAAGACGTTACCGCCAAACACTAACGGGGCGATGGAAAATCCGGTTTTGCCCAAGGGACGTGTCATCATGCCGAGTACTCCTTAGCTTATATTCTGCTTCCCTCAGGTAACCACAGGGGTCAGGAGAGGAGGTCGATTGGATAATCAGAAAAGGAATCTTACGGCGGGCGATCCTTGCCCGCGGGTACACTCAGACATTATGTCCCGGAATAAACATCAAAGCTAAAATATTTGCTGGCTAATTTTTTATAGGTGCCGTCGGCAAGGATCTTCGCAATCGCGCCGTTTATTTCCTGACGCAGCGCCTCATCGTCTTTACGCAAGCCGATCGCCGCCCCGGCGCCAAACAGCGTATCATCCTGCAGATGGCCGCCGACAAAGGTGAATGCCTTACCCTGCGGCTGCTGCAGGAAGCTGTAGTCGGCCATCATCCCGGAAAGCACCGCGCCGTCGATGCGCCCGGACTCCAGATCGCGCACCACGCTATCGGCCCCCTGGTAGGCCACAATGTTGATCCCCTGCGGACGCCAGTGCTGATTGACGTAAGTCTCCTGCGCCGAACCCTGCTCGACGCCGATGGTTTTGCCCTTCAGCTGCGCCGGCGTATTGCCTTGCAGGGTATTTTTACGCGCCACGAGGAACACCGGCCCGTTATACAGCTTGTCGCTAAAGGCAATTTGCGCTTTACGCTTCTCGGTCATGTACATCCCGGAAAGGATAGCGTCGAATTTCCGCGCCTTCAGCGCCGGGATAATGCCGTCGAAATTGCTTTCCACCCACACGCATTTCGCCTGCAGCTGCTGGCAAATGGCGTTGCCTAGATCGATATCAAACCCCGCCAGCTTGCCCTGCGGATCCTTCCATTCAAACGGCGCGAAGGTCGGGTCGACGCCGAAGCGGATCGCCTTTCCCCCTTCGGCCAGCGCCGACGTCGACGCCATTAACGCCAGCCATAGCAACAGTGATTTTTTCATTCCAGTTCTTCTCCAGAGGTTAACGGCAGTGCTTTTCCACCAGGCGGGCGAACAGCGTCGCGCCGGTGGTGATAATGTCATCGTTGAAGTCGTAGCCGGGGTTATGCACCATGCAGCCGCCCTTCTCCCCCTGCTCGCCGTTGCCCAGCAGGAAGTAGCAGCCCGGACGTTCGCGCAGCATAAAGGCGAAGTCCTCGCTGGCGTTCATCGGCGAGACCGACTCCAGCACCCCCTCGCGACCAAACACCTCCAGCGCCAGCGCCCGGGCGAAATCAGTCTCTTCGGGGCTGTTGGTTAATACCGGGTAGGAGTCGTAAACCTCTACTGCGCTGCTGGCGCCATAGCTTTTGGCGGTAAATTCGCTGAGCTCGTGAATACGTTTGATCAGCAGGTCGCGGATTTCCGGCTTCATCGCCCGCACGCTGAGCTCCATCACCACGCTCTCCGGAATAACGTTGGAGGCGATACCGGCCTGGAAGGTGCCGACGCTGACCACCGCCGTTTCGCCCGGCGGCACGTTGCGCGCCACGATGCTCTGCAGAGCCATCACCAGCGCCGCGCCGGCGACGATCGGGTCGACGGTGCGCTCCGGATGGGCGCCGTGGCCGCCGTAGCCGGTAAGGGTGATTTTGACGGTGTCCGCCGAGGCCATAAAGTTACCGCCGTAGAAGCCCAGCTTGCCCACCGGCAGCCCCGGCATGTTGTGCAGACCGAAAATGCGTTCGCAGGGGAACTGCTCGAACAGGCCGTCTTTAATCATTAAATCGGCGCCGCCGATAGCCTCTTCCGCCGGCTGAAAAATCAGATGCACCGTGCCGTTGAACTGACAGGCCGGCGAGGCGATATATTTCGCCGCCGCCAGCAGAATGGTGGTATGACCGTCATGACCGCAGGCGTGCATTTTCCCCGACACCGTGCTGGCCCAGGGTAAACCAGTGGTTTCATGAATCGGCAGAGCGTCCATATCGGCGCGCAGACCGATGGTGCGCGGCGAGTCGCCTTTGCTCAGGCTGCCGACCACCCCGGTCTTGCCGAGGCCGCGCGTCACCTGGTAGCCCCACTCGGTCAGCTTGCCGGCAACCAGTTCGCTGGTATTAAACTCTTCCAGACTTAATTCCGGATTGGCATGTAAATAATGACGCAGAGAAATCATTTCCGCTTCCGTCGCTTTAATTTCTGGAATTACGTAATCACTCATGCCGCTCTCCGGGAAATATCGTAAGGACTTAACACGGTATCGTGGTGAAAACTTTATGCAAGCAGGATTTCTAATACCGGCGATGGCGGCATCTTATTTAATAATGCGTTCGCAACAGTGCAATAAGCATTAAAAACAGCGAAGTTTAAAAATAAACGTTTATTTTATGGAGAATTAACCATTATTTACCCTACCATCCCCGGCCATATTCAGATTTAAATAAAAAGATTTCTATGAAATTACAGACGCTTTTCCTCGTCGCCATGACCGCGCTGGCGGGCTGCAGCGCGCAGGGCGATACCGCCAGCCAGCAGCGGGCCAGCATTCAGAAGATGCGCAACGAAACCCTCAATAAACTGTACACCCTGCAGCCCGAGGCCCGCAGCGATATTCAGCATGCGAAGGGTTATGCGGTATTCGCCAATAACAGCAGCAAGATCCTGCTGTTCGGATTTGGCAGCGGCTACGGCGTGGTGCGGGATACGGCCTCCGGGAAGGACACCTATATGAAAATGGCCCAGGGCGGCGCCGGTCTGGGAATAGGGATCAAGCAGCAGCGCACGGTGCTGGTCTTCCATGATAAAGCGGCCCTGGATCACTTTATCCGCCAGGGATATATGGTCGGCGCCGATGCGAACGCCGCGGCGAAATATGATGACAAAGGCATCGCGCCGATCGCCGCCTCCGCGAACGGCGTAGCGAAGGACACCTCCTCGCTGCCGTCGAAAGTGAACGTCTATGAAATCACCGACAAGGGGCTGGCCGCCCAGGCGATGGTCAATGGCTATAAATACTGGCCGGATGACGAACTGAACCCGTAGCCCCGGCAGTGATCCATCGCCGGGTCAGGTGTTCCCTGCCCGGCGTTGGGAAACGCGCATTTAGTGGCCGAGGGCGCCGCTCACCAGAATCGAGGTGATGATCCCGGTCGCCGCGGCGATCAGCACATAGTTACCGTCGATATAGGACCAGTGATGGCCCTCCGGCGGGGGCGGCAGGCCGCGGTCGCTCCAGTCACGGACGCGATACTCATCGCCACGGAACGGCGCCGGAGCCGGGTGGCCTTTGCGGAAATCGTTACCGCGCCAGGCGAAATGGTCCTGCTCATGACGTGCCTGATCGCGTTTGTCATGACCGTCACGATCCGGGCCACGCTGATCATGGTCACCCTGATGATGCGCGTCAGGTCCGCCCTGCGGCGCATGCCCATTATGATCCGGACCGTTCTGCCACACCGTTGGCTGCCCCGGGCGATGGCCGTCGTTCGGGCCATCGGCAAAGGCCGGGACGCTCAGCACAGTGGATAACATTACCGCCAGAGAAATCATCTTTTTCATCGTACACCTCCTGATTGAAGTTCTTTGTAACGGGAAAATGTGAAGAAAGAGTGAGTATCCGCTTAACCAGGACGATTCCTGGCACCTGGGGTTTCTGCTGTCGGGGAAGGCATTATGGGGGAGGACGAGCAATAAAAAAGGCCGCTCTCGCGACCTTTATTCAGACTGCTATCAGGACTTACTCAGTCACTTTATTTTTTAACTCTTCAGCGCCGGATTTGGTTTTATCCCAGCCCTTTTCTGCGCCGGATTTGGTGGCGTTCCAGCCTTTTTCGCTGACCTCTTTGGTCTTATCCCAACCTTTCTCAGTCCCTTCTTTGGTCTTGTTCCAGGTCTTCTGCGCGCCTTCGCTCACCTGGCTGCCGACGCTATCCTGTTTGCCTTCGGCCGCATGTTTCGCCTTCAGCTGCTGCTCTTCGCCCTCGTGCTGGGCCTGGTGCAGCTTCTCTTTGGCGGTGTTGGCGTTGGCATTGGCCGCCGCGACGGTATCATCTGTTGCATGTGTTGTCGCAGCAAAAACCGGAGCCGCAACCAGAATAGCCGATAACGCAATCATTGCTTTTTTCATAATATCCTCTCTCACATGTCATGTTATGAGTCGCATTCAGGATGGCACAGCGAACCGGGGATGACATTAGGAATTAGCCTGAAAAACGTTTTCGACCTCCAATCATGGCAGAAAATGCTGCCGCCGCGCGCCCTGTCGGCGTTCACATAATTTCCAACACGTTTGTTACATTTCGTGAAATTTGCCCTTGATATACTTGCCGTTGAGGTTTACTCGAGAATAATTCTCAGAATCATTATATTTATAAATTGGCAAACGGAACTCCTTTTATGGCAAGAAAATCAGTAAGATCGCTGTTGCTTACTGCGCTGATCGCGACGCCCTTCCTCAGCTATGCGACCCAATATCCGCTGACGGTTACCGACCTTGACGGCCGGCAGGTCACCCTGGTCAAAGAGCCGCAGCGTATTATTTTGCAGGATGGTCGCGACATTATGACCCTCGCCCTGCTGGACCGGGACAATCCGTTTAAGCGGCTGGTGGCATGGAATAATCTGGCGAAAAAGCAGGATGTTGCCACCTGGCAGATGCTGAAAACGGCGTGGCCGCAGTCGGCTACGATTCTGGACATGGGCTTCAGCGACAAGGGGAACGTCGATCTTGAAAGCGTCATCGCCCGCCAGCCGGATCTGATGATCGCCCAGCTGCGCGCCAGGCCTGCGCTGATGGAGAGCGGGGTCATTGACAAGCTTAGCGCCCTGCACGTTCCGGTGCTGTTTGTCGACTATGAGATCGACCCGGCGAAAGATACCGCCCCCAGCATCGACCTGCTGGGCAAAGTGCTTAACCGCGAGAGCCAGGCCAAAGCCTTTACCGATTACTATCGCCATCAGCTGCAGACGATTCGTCAGAAAACCGCAGCCATCACGCCGAAGGCCAACGTCTTCGTGGAAGCGCTGGCCGGCAACAGCGACGCCTGCTGCTTTACTCATGGCCACAGCGGCTGGGGCGGGCTGGTGGAGGCGGTCGGGGCGAACAATATCGGTTCGCAGCTGCTGCCGGGCGCCTCCGGGTTCGTCTCGCTGGAGAAAATCATCAGCATGAAGCCCGACGCCTGGATCATGACCGGCTCGAAGCGTGGCAACAGCCAGGTGCTGCCCCTGGGCTATGAAGTCAAGCCGGAGGCGGTGAAGGCCCAGGCGCAGACGCTGCTGGCGCGGCCAGGGGTCAGCCAGATCCCGGCGGTTCAGGAAAAGCGGGCCTATGGCGTCTATCACCACTTCTATAATCACCCGTGGAATATTGTCGGCATGGAGTATCTGGCGAAAGATATCTATCCGCAGGCCTTCCGCGATCTCAACCCGGATGAGACTTATCATTATATCGTGCGCCATTTCACCGACCTGCCGGACCAGCCGTTCGTCCTTTCCTGGCAGCAGAGCGAGTAATCCGGCATGCGTTTAACTTCCGACTCCGTTCTGGACGGGCTGCCCGCCGGGACGCCTGGCGTGATGGATCATTATCGCCATATCGTGCGTCGCCGCCTGCTGCTGATGCTGCTGCTGGCGCTTTTGATTGTCGCTTCGCTGCTGCTCGATTTTATGCTCGGCCCCTCCGGACTGCCGCTGCAGAGCCTGTGGCAGACGTTAACCGATCCGGCCAGCGCCGATCCGGGCACTCGCGCCATCGTCTGGGACATCCGGCTGCCCTATGCGGTGATGGCGATTATCGTCGGTCTGGCGCTGGGACTGGCCGGTGCCGAAATGCAGACCATCCTCAATAACCCGCTGGCCAGTCCGTTTACCCTGGGCGTCTCCTCGGCTGCGGCGTTTGGCGCCGCGCTGGCGATTGTGCTGGGCATTGGCCTGCCCGGTATTCCCGGCCAGTGGTTTATCTCGGCCAACGCCTTTATCTTCGCCCTGCTGGCGGCCCTGCTGCTGGACGGCATTACCCGCTGGACCCAGGTGGCCACCTCTGGCGTCATTCTGTTCGGCATCGCGCTGGTCTTTACCTTTAACGCCCTGGTCTCGATGCTGCAGTTTATCGCCAATGAAGACACGCTGCAGGGGCTGGTGTTCTGGACCATGGGCAGCATCGACCGCGCCTCCTGGAGCAAAGTCGCCATCCTGCTGGTCGCCCTGGCGCTGGTGATGCCCCTGTCGCTGCGCAGCGCGTGGAAGCTGACCGCCCTGCGTCTGGGCGAGGACCGGGCCATCAGCTTTGGCATTAACGTTCGCCGTCTGCGCCTGGCCACACTGTTGCGGATCAGCATTTTGTCGGCGCTTTCGGTGGCCTTTGTCGGGCCAATCGGCTTTATCGGCCTGGTGGCGCCGCATATTGCGCGGATGCTCTTCGGCGAAGACCATCGCTTTTACCTGCCCGCCAGCGCGCTGATCGGCGCCCTGGTGCTCTCCCTGGCCTCCATCGCCTCGAAGAACCTGATCCCGGGGGCCATTATTCCGGTGGGGATCGTCACTTCCCTGGTAGGGGTCCCGTTCTTTTTAAGCATTATTTTACGTCACCGGGGGCAGGTATGAGCGACCAGACGTTATCCGGGCTGTCGCTGTCTCACTTCAGCGCCGGCTACCCCAGACGCAAGGTGATCGAGAACCTGACGGTTCCCCATCTGCCGCGGGGGAAAATCACCGCGCTGCTGGGGCCAAACGGCAGCGGTAAATCGACGTTAATGCGGGCGATGGCGGGTCTGGGCCCCTGCCGCGGCGAGCTGCTGCTGGAGGGGGAAAATCTGCTGACGCAGCCGTTCGCACGTCGCGCGGAACAGGTGGTTTATCTTCCGCAGACGCTGCCCGCCGGCGTGCATCTGCATGTGCTGGAGTCGATTATCGTGGCCCAGCGCGCCGCCGGAGGACGCCACAGTCCGCAGCACCAGGAGGAGGTGATGGCGCTGCTGCGCCAGCTGGGAATTGCCCATCTGGCGATGAGCTACCTCGATCAGCTCTCCGGCGGGCAAAAACAGCTGGTGGGTCTCGCCCAGTCGCTGATTCGTCAGCCGCGCCTGCTACTGCTCGACGAACCGCTCAGCGCGCTTGATCTCAACTATCAATTTCACGTGATGGATCTGGTGCGCCGGGAGACCCGACGGCGCAACATCGTAACCCTGGTGGTGGTGCACGATATCAATATTGCCCTGCGTCACGCCGACCACGTGCTGATGCTCAAAGCGGGCCAGCTGCTCGGCGACGGCACCCCGGCCGCGGTCATCACCCCCGAGACCCTGGCGGCCGTCTATGGCGTGCGCGGGCGTATTGAGCCCTGTTCGCAGGGGGTGCGGCAGGTAATTATTGACGGGCTGGTGGACAGCGAGGCCTGACCGCGGCGCGGGGAGGGTACGGTCTCCCCGCGCCCGCCGGCTTAGTGATCGAGATAGATATAGTTTTCCCAGCTCTTCATGCGGATCAGGATCTTCCGGATCAGCGACAGCTCTTTCAGGTGATCCGAGTAGACCGCCGCCTCGAGGGTGGCCCCCTGCGGCAGGGCGTATTCGGCAAATCGCGGATCGGTCACCTTCAGCACCACCAGCGCCCGGCCATGGGTATTGAGCGCGTCCGTGGTCAGCAGTTTGCCCTGGCCCTGAAACTGACTCTCGCCAATCGCCGGCAGCACGTCGGCCACTTCCCCGCGGAAGACGGTGCCCGGAATGGCCGGAAACATCAGCTCCGCGGGCTCGCCTTTGTGCAGACGCTGCAGGGCGTTCTGGCGAAATGCCGCGACATACTCCCGCGAGGCGTCGCCCTCCACCGGCACAAAGGTCATCACCGGCAGCATCCCCAGGGCGGTGGACATGGTGCCTGGCCGTAAGCCGACGGTGCTGACATAGCCGTCTTCCGGGGCGCGGACGACGGTGTTATCCAGCTGAAACTGCGCCTTCTGCAACTGCGCCAGCAGGGAGGCCACGGTGGTATTTTTGCCCTTCACCACCGAGTCCAGCGCGTTACGCGCCTGAACCACGTTCGCCTGAGCCGCGCTGACGCTGGCTTCATCGGCTTTCCACGTCTGCAGACGGGTATCGACCATTTGATCGGAGAAGGCGCCCTGAGCATGCCCCTCCCGAAAGCGGGCATACTCCCGCCGCGACTGGTCGCGCTGGGCCACCGCTCTGCTCAGCTCGGCCTCCGCCTGGCTTAACGCGGCGTTGAGGGAGAGCGCATCCTGACTGGCCGCTTTAATTTGCGCCTGCAGATCGTCCACCTTTGCCTGGAACGGCGTCGGGTCGAGAGTAAACAGCACATCGCCCTTATGCAGCCTCTGGTTAGGCTTCACCGGTACGGTCTGCACCCGACCGCGTACCTGCGACACAATCGGCACGGTGCGAAACACCTGATTACCGACGTCGGTATAGGGGAAGTTGTAGTTCATCCCGAAGATCACCGCGCCAATCAGGGCGATACCGCCGAGCACCGCCGTCGGCACGGTCCACTTATTGAGCGGAATGCGGAATACTTTAAACACCACGATGCATAGCGCGGCGTAGGTCAGCAACATTAACGTTTCCATTATTCTGCCTCCTTCGCTTTAAGTTCCTCGACCTCGCGCTGCACCTGCTCCAGTCGCTGAGCGACCGTCTCCAGACGCTGATGCAGGGCCTGCTGATCGTCGGCGATGCGGCGCATTCCCCATCCGCGATCTTCGCGCCACAGCGTCGCCCAGATCCACAACAAGGGCCACAGGGCATGCAGGGTAAATAAGCTGACCCAGCCGGCATAATGAATCGCATCCTGATGAGGATGGCGCCGCTCTTTGGCGATTTCATAAGGAATATCGTGAATAACAATCACGCCATAAAAAAGTATTAAGGCCACGGCGATGAGAATGGCCAGCGCCACATAGTCCAGGGTCATAAAATAACTCCAGAGTGAAAGGTTAAATTAATAAAACGGCCAGGTTCAGGCGTAACGGGGCCGGGGGAAAACGCGCGCGTAGCGCTTTCCTCGGGCGGGTTTTAGCGACGTTATGTCGGGGAGCCGACGAACCTGAATCAGAATTTCTCAGGAATATGACGGTCGATGGAAATCAGTTTGCCTTTTTTCACCGTGATATATCCTCCCTCGCGCAGGGCGGCCAGCACCTGATAAACATAGCTGCGCGAAAGATTGGTTCGTTTAATAATAAATGCCGACAGGCTTTCATGCTGACCACCATCGATTCCTCCACGATATAAATAGCGCGACAGCATTGATTTAATGGTCTGAAAGCTGGTCTGGCTGCCACGTTCATAGTGGGCATCAAGGGCAAATATGCCCATATAGGCCAGGATCGTGGTCAGCTCTTGCATATAGCCCGGCGACGAATGAAAGAATATCCGTTCAAAATCGCTGGCGGATATTTTCGCCAGCTGGCATTCGCCCAGACACCGATAATAGAGCGCCACCGACGGACAATAATGTTCAAGCAGCCCTAACGGCATATGCGCGATAACAATCCCGAGCAGGTTCTGCTCATCACCAAAGGCCAACGTCATTTGCCCCTGCAGCAAAAAATAGAGATAGCCCGGCTGCGGCAGAAATGGCTGGTCTTTACTCAGGCTCAGGGTTTCACTGCAGGCGATGACCGCCGGCAGGTGCGTGGTCAGCGACAGCTTCTGGTACCGATCGTAAATATCGCCAAAACTGGGGTTCATCGCGCTACGCACTCCTTCACCTTTTATCACCGCGGCGGGGTTAACCGCGGCCTGTGGAACTATACCTAAGCGGGTCAGGAAGGAAAAGTCCAGATCTGGAGTGGCGAAATATTCCGCCTGGCTCACATTTTTTACCCTCGCCCCGCCCTTTCGTCCACCAATCGTTCCTCTTGCCGCCAGGCTGTGCTTTAATTAGCTAAACCGGTTTAACAAAGTTTAGCTAAGAGGAGCTGTCCTATGAATGGTAAAATCTGGGTACTCGGCGATGCGGTCGTCGATCTCCTGCCCGACGGAGAGGGCCGCCTGCTGCAATGCCCCGGCGGCGCGCCGGCCAACGTCGCGGTCGGCGTGGCGCGGCTCGGCGGCGACAGCGGGTTTATCGGCCGCGTCGGCGACGATCCGTTCGGTCGCTTTATGCGCCACACCCTGGCGCAGGAGCAGGTCGATGTGGATTTTATGCGCCTCGACGCGACGCAGCGCACCTCCACGGTGGTGGTCGATCTCGATCGGCACGGGGAGCGCACCTTTACCTTTATGGTCCGCCCGAGCGCCGACCTGTTTCTTGCGCCTGAGGATCTTCCGCCGTTCGCCGCCGGCCAGTGGCTGCACGTCTGCTCTATCGCCCTCAGCGCGGAACCGAGCCGCAGCACGGCATTCGCGGCGATGGAGGCGATAAAGCGCGCCGGGGGCTATGTCAGCTTCGACCCCAATATCCGTAGCGACCTGTGGCAGGATCCGCAGGAGCTGCGCGACTGTCTCGACCGGGCGCTGGCCCTCGCCGACGCCATAAAACTGTCGGAAGAGGAGCTGGCTTTTATCAGCGGCAGCGACGACATCGTCAGCGGCATCGCCCGGCTGAACGCCCGCTTCCAGCCGACGCTGCTGCTGGTCACCCAGGGCAAAGCGGGAGTCCAGGCCGCGCTGCGCGGGCAGGTTAGCCACTTCCCCGCCCGCCCGGTAGTGGCCGTCGATACCACCGGCGCCGGCGATGCCTTTGTCGCCGGGCTGCTCGCCGGGCTCGCCGCCCACGGCATCCCTGACAACCTCGCCGCCCTGGCGCCGGACCTCGCGCTGGCGCAAACCTGCGGCGCGCTGGCCACCACCGCCAAAGGCGCCATGACCGCCCTGCCCTACAGGGAGGATCTTCAGCGCTCGCTGTGATCCCGTTGGGCCGGCTAACGGCCCACTTTGCTGGCGACATCACAATTCTTAAACCGGTTTAGCAATTTTTATTTTCACTGCGTTACCGACATGTTTACCATATCAACTAAACCGGTTTAGCAAACGTTAGCACACTCACTGATTTACCTTTGGATGTCACCAACATGTATAAAAAACGGAAGTTAGCCATTCTTATTGCTTTGCTAACCGGCGCCGCCGCCGCCCATGGGCAGACAGACCTGAACAGCATTGAAGCGCGTCTCGCCGCCCTGGAAAAACGTCTGCAGGATGCCGAGACCCGCGCCAGTACCGCCGAAAGCCGCGCCGCCTCAGCGGAGCAGAAAGTTCAGCAGCTAACCCAGCAGCAGCAGCAAACCCAGGCCACCACCCAGCAGGTGGCCAAGCGCACCACCCAACTGGAAGAAAAAGCCGAACGGCCCGGCGGCTTTGAGTTCCACGGCTACGCCCGCTCCGGGGTGATCATGAACGACTCCGCCGCCAGCACGAAATCCGGGGCCTATATGACCCCCGCCGGGGAGACCGGCGGCGCCATTGGTCGTCTTGGCAACCAGGCCGACACCTATGTGGAAATGAACCTCGAACATAAGCAGACCCTGGACAACGGGGCGACCACCCGTTTCAAAGTGATGGTGGCCGACGGGCAAACTACCTATAACGACTGGACGGCGAGCAGCAGCGACCTGAACGTGCGCCAGGCGTTCGTCGAGCTGGGCAACCTGCCGACCTTCGAGGGTCCGTTCAAAGGCTCGACCCTGTGGGCCGGGAAACGCTTTGACCGCGACAACTTCGACATCCACTGGGTTGACTCGGATGTGGTGTTCCTCGCCGGGACCGGCGGCGGGATCTACGACGTGAAGTGGAACGACAGCCTGCGCAGCAACTTCTCGTTATATGGCCGCAACTTTGGCGATATCGCCGACAGCAGCAACAGCGTGCAGAACTATATCGTCAGCATGAATAACTTTGCCGGCCCGGTACAGATGATGGTCAGCGGGATGCGGGCGAAAGATAATGACGACCGCCAGGACGCGAACGGCAATCTGGTGAAAGGCGATGCCGCTAACACCGGGGTTCATGCCCTGCTGGGTCTGCACAATGAGAGCTTCTATGGCCTGCGCGACGGGACCAGCAAAACGGCCCTGCTGTATGGCCACGGACTGGGCGCCGAGGTTAAAGGTATCGGCTCCGACGGCGCGCTGCGACCGGGGGCCAATACCTGGCGTTTCGCCAGCTACGGCACCACGCCGCTGAGCGATCGCTGGTTTATTGCCCCGGCCGTGCTGGCGCAGAGCAGTAAAGACCGCTATGTCGATGGCGACAGCTATCAGTGGGCCACTCTCAACCTGCGTCTGATTCAGGAGGTCACGCAGAACTTCGCCCTCGCCTGGGAGGGCAGCTATCAGTACATGGATCTGCAGCCTGAAGGCTACAACGATCGCCATGCGGTCAACGGCAGCTTCTACAAGCTGACCTTCGCCCCGACCTTCAAGGTCGGCAGCATCGGTGACTTCTTCTCGCGTCCGGAGATCCGCTTCTACACCTCGTGGATGGACTGGAGCAAAAAGCTGGATAACTACGCCAACGACGACGCGTTAGGCAGCAACGGATTCAAATCGGGCGGCGAATGGTCGTTCGGTATGCAAATGGAGACCTGGTTCTGACGTGAACCCGGACGACAGGGTAAGTCACACATAAATATAAGGTTCGCGGTGCCTGCCACGGCCGGCGCCGCCCACGCCATATCATCATGCATTCAGAGGGTACTATGGATTTTGAACAGATTTCCCGCTCACTGCTTCCCCTGCTGGGCGGCAAGGAAAATATCGCCAGCGCCGCGCACTGCGCCACCCGCCTGCGGCTGGTGCTGGTCGACGACGCGCTCGCCGACCAGCAGGCGATTGGCAAAATCGACGGCGTGAAAGGCTGCTTTCGCAATGCCGGCCAGATGCAGATCATCTTCGGCACCGGGGTGGTCAATAAAGTCTATGCCGCCTTTATCCAGGCGGCGGGCATCAGCGAATCGAGCAAATCCGAAGCCGCCGACCTGGCGGCGAAAAAGCTGAACCCGTTCCAGCGCATCGCCCGCCTGCTGTCCAACATCTTCGTGCCGATTATTCCGGCCATCGTCGCCTCCGGCCTGCTGATGGGCCTGCTGGGGATGGTGAAAACCTACGGCTGGGTCGACCCGGGCAACGCTATCTATATCATGCTGGATATGTGCAGCTCGGCGGCGTTTATCATTCTGCCGATCCTGATCGGCTTTACCGCCGCCCGCGAATTTGGCGGTAACCCTTATCTGGGCGCGACCCTCGGCGGGATCCTCACCCACCCGGCGTTGACCAACGCCTGGGGCGTCGCCGCCGGCTTCCACACCATGAATTTCTTCGGCATCGAAGTGGCGATGATCGGCTATCAGGGCACGGTCTTCCCGGTGCTGCTGGCGGTGTGGTTTATGAGCCTTGTCGAGAAACGGCTGCGCCGCATTATCCCTGACGCGCTGGATCTGATCCTCACGCCGTTCCTGACGGTGATTATCTCCGGCTTTATCGCCCTGCTGCTAATCGGCCCGGCCGGCCGCGCGCTCGGCGACGGCATTTCGTTTATCCTCAGCACGCTTATCAGCCACGCCGGCTGGCTGGCGGGCCTGCTGTTTGGCGGCCTCTATTCGGTGATCGTCATTACCGGTATCCATCACAGCTTCCATGCCATCGAGGCGGGCCTGCTCGGCAATCCGTCGATCGGCGTCAACTTCCTGCTGCCGATCTGGGCCATGGCCAACGTCGCCCAGGGCGGCGCCTGCTTTGCGGTGTGGTTTAAAACCAAAGATGCCAAAATCAAAGCTATCACCCTGCCGTCGGCGTTTTCGGCGATGCTGGGGATCACCGAGGCGGCAATCTTCGGGATTAACCTGCGTTTTGTGAAACCGTTCATCGCCGCGCTGGTGGGCGGTGCCGCCGGCGGCGCCTGGGTGGTATCGATGCACGTCTACATGACCGCGGTGGGCCTGACGGCGATCCCGGGAATGGCCATCGTGCAGGCCAGCTCGCTGCTGAACTACATTATCGGGATGGCGATCGCCTTCGCCGTGGCCTTCACGCTCTCTCTGACGCTGAAATACAAAACGGACGCTGAATAATGTCATTACCGTCACGCCTGCCTGCGATCCTGCAGGCCGTTATGCAGGGCCAGCCGCAGGCGCTGGCCGACAGCCATTACCCGCAATGGCATCTGGCGCCGGTCAGCGGACTGCTGAACGATCCCAACGGCTTTTGCCAGGTCGCCGGGCGTTACCACCTGTTTTATCAGTGGAATCCGCTCGCCTGCGACCACACCTACAAGTGCTGGGGACACTGGAGCTCAGCCGATCTGCTGCACTGGCGGCATGAACCTATCGCCCTGATGCCGGATGAAGAGTATGACCGCAACGGCTGCTACTCCGGCAGCGCGGTCGAGTTCGAGGGCGCCCTGACCCTTTGCTATACCGGCAACGTGAAATTCCCCGACGGCGGGCGCACCGCCTGGCAATGTCTGGCGACGGAAAATGCCGATGGCACCTTCCGCAAGCTGGGGCCGGTGCTGCCGCTGCCGGAAGGCTATACCGGCCATGTGCGCGACCCTAAAGTGTGGCGACAGGACGGGCGCTGGTACATGGTCCTCGGGGCGCAGGATGTGCAACAGCGCGGCAAAGTGCTGCTGTTTACCGCCAGCGACCTGCGGGATTGGCGCCTGGTGGGCGAGATAGCCGGGCATGACGTTAACGGCCTGGCGAACGGCGGCTACATGTGGGAGTGCCCGGACCTGTTTCCGCTGGCGGACACCCACCTGCTGATCTGCTGCCCGCAGGGGCTGGCCCGCGAAGCGCAGCGCTTTCTCAATACCTATCCGGCGGTGTGGATGGCAGGCCGTTTCGACGCCGAACGCGGCGCCTTCGACCATGGTCCGCTGCACGAGCTGGACAGCGGATTTGAGTTCTACGCGCCGCAAACCATGCTGGCCGAGGATGGCCGCCGCCTGCTGGTCGGCTGGATGGGCGTCCCGGATGGGGAAGAGATGCATCAACCCACCCGCGCGCAGGGGTGGATCCACCAGATGACCTGCGTGCGCGAGCTGGAGTGGCAGGCGGGCACCCTGTATCAGCGCCCGCTGCGCGAGCTGGCCGCCCTGCGCGGCGAAGCCGAGGGCTGGCGCGGACAGACCCTTCCCCTCGCCCCGATGGAGCTGGCCTTTGACATCGCCCCCAACAGCACGCTGGGGCTGGATTTTGCCGGCGCCCTGCAGCTCACCGTCAACCGCGACGGCCTGCGTCTGTCGCGCCGCGGGCTGCAGACGGCGGAGATGCATCACCGCTACTGGCGCGGCGAGGCGCGGCGCCTGCAGATCTTTATCGACCGCTCCAGCGTGGAGATTTTCATCAACGATGGCGAAGGGGTGATGAGCAGCCGCTTCTTCCCGGGCTATCCGGGGCAGTTAATCTTCAGCGGTGCGACGCCGGTGGCATTCTGCCGCTGGCTGCTGCGGCCATGCATGGTAGAATAACCGTTTTGCTTTCAGGCTCCCGGGTGCTGATGAAAACCAAACGCGTAACTATCAAAGATATCGCCGAACTGGCGGGCGTCTCCAAAGCGACCGCCAGTCTGGTGCTTAACGGTCGTGGCAAAGAGCTGCGCGTGGCGCAGGAGACGCGCGAGCGCGTGCTGGCGATCGCCCGCGAGCAGCACTATCAACCCAGCATTCACGCGCGCTCGCTGCGCGATAACCGCAGCCATACCATTGGCCTGGTGGTGCCGGAAATCACCAACTACGGGTTTGCCGTTTTCTCCCATGAGCTTGAGACGCTCTGCCGGGAAGCCGGCGTGCAGCTGCTTATCTCCTGCACCGACGAAAACCCCGGCCAGGAGAGCGTCGTGGTCAATAACATGATTGCCCGCCAGGTCGACGGCCTGATCGTCGCCTCGTGCATGCACAGCGATGCCGACTACCTGAAGCTCAGCGAACAGCTGCCGGTGGTGCTGTTTGACCGCTCCCCCAGCGACAGCGCCCTGCCGCTGGTGATGACCGACTCGGTCACCCCAACGGCCGAGCTGATCTCCCGCATCGCCCCTCAGCATGCGGACGAGTTCTGGTTTCTCGGCGGCCAGCCGCGGCTATCGCCATCGCGCGACCGGCTGGCGGGATTCACCCAGGGCCTGGCTCAGGCGGGGGTCACGCTGCGTCCCGAGTGGGTGATCAACGGCAACTATCACCCCAGCTCCGGCTATGAGATGTTCGCCGCGCTCTGCGCGCGGCTGGGCCGGCCGCCGAAAGCGCTGTTCACCGCGGCCTGCGGCCTGCTCGAAGGGGTCCTGCGCTATATGAGCCAGCACCATCTGCTGGACTCCAATATTCATCTCGCCAGCTTCGACGATCACTATCTGTACGATTCACTTTCCCTGCGCATTGATACCGTGCAACAGGATAATCGCCAGCTGGCCTGGCACTGCTACGATCTGCTCAGCCAGCTGATCGACGGCCAGGCGCCGGAGCCGCTCCAGCGCTATCTGCCCGCCACCCTGCAGTTTCGCCATGCCTGACGGCGCCGTCGGCAATTAGCGTTTTCGCCGGGCGCGCGCCGCCCGCCTCACCGCCAGCAGCGTGCCGGCGAGCACCGCGCCGAGGCCAATCGTGACTGGCCAACGGTAAGCCATCAGCAGCGAGGGCAAACCGCCGTCCGGCGCCAGCATCACGAGATTCCAGCCCGCCAGGCCTGCATTGCCGTTCAGCGCCCGGCTTAACATCCGCTGATGCGGGGCGAAGGGCTGAATGGTCTGGTAATGGCTGCCGAACAGCGGCGGCTGCATCTCCCTGGGAAATTGCGCCTGAACCTGGGCCAGCACGCTGGCCGGCAGCGCATGCGATGCCGCCAGCAGATGCCCGTCGCTATTTACCAGCAGCAGCTGATAATGTCGCTGCCGGGCCAGGGCATAGAGATCCGCGCGCATCACCGCCAGCGGCCAGGTGGCTTCCCGCTGCCGCGCCGGCGTGTTCATCCGCCGTTCGAGGCGTGACGCCACCCACTGCGCATCCTTCTCCAGCTGACGGGTATACATTTCGCGGCAAACCTCTCTGGCCAGAAAATGCCCGCCCCGGCCGATGATCAGGATCGCCAGGCCAACGAGCAGCGTGACGATCACGCCCCTTCTTCCCGGTCGCCAGACCGGCGAGGATTTGCCTATGGATGGTGTATTCATACGACTCCAGAAACCAGGGGGCAAGGCGTGGCCCCCTGGCGAATGGACAACAAAAGTCGCGAAACTGTACAGGATGCGCAGCGCGGGAAAAATAGACAGCCGGCGCCAGGCGGGGAGTATTTTGTTTATTTCTGGACAGGGCTGGCGGCAACGACGCGCTTCGCCGTTGCCGCCAGTTGATAAGATTAGTGTTTTTTCCGGTTGCGGCGCATGTCGATGGTCACCGCCGCGACGATAATGATCCCTTTAATAATATCCTGCACGTAGGCATCGACGCCGACAAAGGTAAAGCCGCTCTTGATCAGGCCAAGGATCATCGCGCCAATCAGGGTGCCGGTAATGCGCCCCACCCCGCCCATTAAGCTGCTGCCGCCGATCACCGCTGCGGCAATCGCGTCCAGCTCGTAGGACATCCCCATGCTGGACTGGCCGCTGCTGACGCGCGCCGCCAGCACCACCCCCGCCAGCCCGGAGAGCGCCCCGGCGATGGTGTAGACAATCACCAGGTACTTATTCACGTTGATGCCGGACACTTTGGCCGAGGTCATGTTGCCGCCGATGGCATACACATATTTGCCATACCGGGTATGCTTCAGCGCAATGTGAAACACCGCGGCGATCACGAAGAAGATGATCACCGGCATCGCCCCCTGGCCTATCGCCGTAAAGCTGTCGGAGAGGAAGCTTATCGGATTGCCCTGAGTGTAATACTGCGCCAGACCGCGCGCCGAGACCATCATCCCGAGGGTGGCGATAAACGGCGGGATACCGGTTCGCGTCACCAGGAAACCGTTGGTCAGCCCGCACAGCAGGCCGACGCCGATCCCCGCGCAAATCGGGATCACCGCCGGCAGGTTGACCAGCGCCGGGAACATCGGCGACAGGCTGTCGGAGGTTTGCGCCAGGCTCGCCGCCACCACCGCCGCGAGGGCGATAACCGAGCCGGAGGAGAGGTCAATCCCGGTGGTGATGATCACCTGGGTGACGCCGACGGCGATGATGCCGATGATCGCCACCTGCAGCACAATCAGCACCAGGCGGTTGGTATTGAGCAGGAACGACTGGTCGCGAACATACCAGCCGGCGATTTCAAATGTCAGGGCAATCACCAGCATCACCACAAAGATGCCGGTATCTTTCGGCATTTTATGCCGCAAATTAGCGAAGAAGGAGGAACCCTCGCTGGCCGGAGCCGCCGTTAATTTCATATTACTCATTCTCTGTGCCTCAATGGGATGCCAACGACAAAATGGTTTCCTGGTCGGCTTCGTCTTTTTCCAGGATGCCGGTGATACGACCTTCATGCATCACCATGACCCGGTCACTCATGCCAAGGATTTCCGGCAGCTCAGAGGAGACCATAATGACCGCCACCCCCCGGTTCGCCAGTTCACTGATAAGATGATAAATTTCCGCCTTCGCCCCGACGTCGATGCCGCGGGTCGGCTCATCGAGAATTAAGATTTTCGGTTGCGCTAACAGCCAGCGCGCAATCAGGACTTTTTGCTGATTCCCCCCGCTGAGGTTATTAATAATTTGATCCATCGTCGGCGTTTTAATATTGAGCCGGCGGATTTGCTCCATGCAGTCTTCGGCCATTTTCACGTGCTGGACAAAACCGCTCTTGCCGATATATTCCGGCATTTTTACGATACTCATATTTTCCAGCACCGACAGCACCAGAAACAGGCCCGACTTTTTGCGGTCTTCGGTTAATAACGCCATCCCCTTTTCAATCGCCACGGAGGGAGAATCAATGGTCACCGGCGCCCCGTCGATCAGCACTTCGCCGCTGTCGAAGCGTTCCATACCGAACAGGCTTTCCATCACCTCGCTGCGCCCGGCGCCCACCAACCCGGCCACGCCGAGGATCTCGCCGCGACGCACGGTAAAGCTGACGTCATGGAACACGCCCTGGCGCGTCAGGTTGCGCACCGTCAGCACCTCTTCGCCGATGGTGTTATTAAATTTCGGGAACAGCTGGGTTAATTCGCGGCCCACCATCTGGGTGATTAGCGACTGGCGGGTAAATTCGGTGGTGTTTTTGCTCCCCACCCAGGTGCCGTCGCGAAAGACGCTGATCTCATCGGTGATCGCGAAGATCTCATCCATTTTATGGCTGATATAGATGATCGCTTTGCCCTGGGCCCGCAGGTCGCGGATGATGGTGAACAGGTGAGCCACCTCGCCTTCGGTCAGCGCCGAAGTGGGCTCATCCATGATCACAATATCCGCGTTCCATGAGACCGCTTTGGCAATCTCCACCATCTGCTGGGCGGCGATGCTCAGGTCGCCCACCAGCCGGTCGGCAGTTAAGCGAATATTCAGCTTATCCAGCAGCGCCTGGGTCTGGCGGGTCAGCTGGCCGTGGTCGACAAAGCCGTACTTCATCGGCTCGCGCCCCAGCCAGATATTCTCCGCCACCGTCATATGCGGCACCAGATTCAGCTCCTGGTGAATCATCGAGATCCCCGAGCGCAGCGCATCCATGGTGTCGGTAAACTCCACCGGCTCACCTTTCACGCGAATCGATCCTTTATCCGGGCGATAGATACCGATCAGGCACTTCATTAGCGTGGATTTACCGGCGCCGTTCTCGCCCATCAGGGCGTGCACCGTTCCCGGGCGCACGCGTAATGAGACATTGTCGAGCGCCTTCACGCCGGGGAAGAACTTACTGATACCTTCGGCTTCAAGGGCAAAAGCGTTCATACATCCACCTCCGTACCACAGGTTGGCCAGGATTATTTCTGATTACGATTGGTAAATTCAGCCATGTTCTCTTTGGTGATCAGCTGATACGGCACGTCGATGATCTTTTCCACTTTCTCGCCGTTCGCCAGCTTAATGGCCGCGTCTACGGCGCCCTCGCCCTGGCCTTTCGCATCCTGGAAGATGGTGGCGATCATCTTGCCGCTCTTCAGCATCTGCAGCGCATCCGGGGTGCCATCCACGCCGGCAATGAGAATATGGTTCGGGTTTTTACCCAGCGCCTGCAGGGCGCCGATCGCCATTTCATCGTTGTTGGAGGCGATGGCCTGGATATCCTCGCCGCTGGTCATCCAGTTGCTGACCACATCCACGGCGTCATTGCGGGTAAATTTCGCGGTCTGCTTCTGCACGATTTTGATGTTCGGGTATTTCGCCACGACCTCTTCCACCCCTTTGGTGCGGTCGCGAGTGGATTCATTCGCCAGGTCGCCGAGCAGGATCGCCACATTGCCCTTGCCGTTCATCGCCTTCGCCAGCGCTTCCATCTGCAGACGACCGGCGAGAATCGAATCCGACCCCACATAGGCCATCTTGTCGGTCAGCTCCGCCTGCGGGCGACGGTTTACAAACACCAGCGGGATCCCGGCTTTGGTGGCCTGATCCATGATCGGTTTCACCGCGTTGGTATCCACCGGGTTGACGATAATGGCGTCCACGCCCTGGCCGATAAAGTTCTGCACCTGCTGCAGCTGCTGGGAGACATCCCCTTTCGCGTCCTCGATCTGCGATTTCACCCCATCTTTTTTCATCTCTTTTTGCATCGAGGTACGCAGGATCGTCAGGAAGTTATCGTCAAACAGCGCCATCGAGACGCCAATGGAGACATCTTTTGCCATAACCACCGCAGGCAGCATGCAGGCTAACAAAGAGGCAACAATCGTTTTCTTAATATTCATAGTTGATCCTTGATTTTGTAGGTACGCCGGTGAATGAAACAAAATGAAAAATTAATTTCAGTTAGATTGCGACAAATGTCTGTTGTGACGGCGACGGCGCTGCGGGGTTTTCCGCATTTCGTCGTGATCGGAATCACAAATAATGGCTGTATTATCATCACTTTTTTGAAACATCAGTCCATTTATGCCACACCGTGAATTCCAGACCATTTATTTCATTAACAAGACATTTGAAACTTTTATAAGTAAATAACTGAAATGAAAATTTTAAAACCATGCAGTAACAGAATTTTGACAGACATCTAACATTGCTGCATAAATGAGCGAAAAATGAGAGGCAGACAACGCTTTACAGCGATCGCCCCCGGCGGGGAGATCCGCGTTGTCAGGAAGGGAGGCGCCGCACGCCTTAGTCGACGTTCTCGGCGCTGTAGAGGATAAAGTCGACTTTCCCGTCGGCATAGGTTTGCGGCTGATAGCCGGACTCCAGATGGCGCAGCATCAGGTCGATCGCCAGCTGGGCGTGCTGGCGGGTGTTCTGATCGAGCGTTAACGCCAGGCTGCCCCTGGCCAGCTGCTGGCGGGTGGTATTGTAGCGCTCATGGGTGATCCAGCAGACGTCGCCTTCGCGGCGGTGGCGTGCCAGCGCCTCGGCAATCTGAGTATTGCCAAGTCCGGTGTTATAGATCCCGACAATATGCCGGCTGCGGCACAGGGCCTGCTCCAGCAGGCGGGTGATCTGCTCCCGCCGCTCTTCGCCCGCCAGCACCTCGTTGAGCTGCAGATGGGGAAAGCGCTGGCTCAGCACCTCGCGGAACCCCTGGATGCGCAGGCGATGCGCGCTGTAATCCTCCCGGCCGCTCACCATCAGCACCTCCCCGGGCCGCGGTGTCATTCTCCCCATCATTAACCCCGCCGTGCGGCCAGCCTGCAACTGATTGATCCCGACGTGGCAGAGCCGGTCGGCGCCGGGCAGATCTGTCGCCAGGGTAATGACGGGGACGCCCGCTTCCCGACAGCGTCGCAGCGCGTCATGCACCACAGGATGGTCATTGCCGAAAACGATGATCCCCTGACGCTGCTGGCCGCTGCGCATAATGCGCCGGGCCAGGGTCGCCGGCTGCGACTCCGGGACAAAGGTGCGGTGCAGGGTCAGCCGACGATAGCCGAGGCTATCCGCGACGGCGGCGAAATCCTGCGCCAGCTGCGGAAAAAAGAAAGAGTCATTGCTGCTGAGAAAGAGCTCAATCTGCCAGGGAAAGCGGTGCTCCTCCGGCAGGATACGCTTCAGCCCCGCCTCCCGCGCCGCCTGCAGCACTTTGCGCGTGGTCTGCGGCGATACGCCTCCGCGTTCGTTCAGCACCCGGTCAACGGTGGCCACGCCGACGCCAATCTGTCTGGCCAGCATCGCCAGTGACATGTTTTTCATCGCCCCTCTCTTCAATGATGGAAATACATCAAAACGGCAGTGTCAGTGAGTTTAGCAAACCGATTATGGTGGCAGCGTCCCCTCGCCATTCTGGAGAATAAAATGAAGTGCAAACGTTTTGCCCTGGTAGGCAGTGGTTTTATCGGTCAGGTTCATGCCGCCAGCCTCGCCCGTCACGACGGGAGCGAGTTGACGATGGTGGCCGATGTCGCGCCGGAGCGTGCCCAGGCGCTGGCCGCCCGCTATGGCGCCCGGGCGGTGACGGTGAGCGAGGCTCTCCGTAGCGACGCCATCGACGCTGTGCTGATCGCCAGCTCGACCCCGTCGCATGCCGAACTGCTGGAAGCCGCCGCCCGGGCGGGCAAGGCGGTCTATTGCGAAAAACCGATCGACCTTTCCCTGGCGCGCGCCCGCGAGGTGGTGGAGCGGGTGCTTCCCCTTAAGGTGCCGGTCACCGTCGGCTTTAACCGGCGCTTTGACAGCAGCCATCAGCAGTTGCGCCGCCAACTGGAGCAGGGAGCGATCGGCAGGGTCGAGCTGGTGCAGATGGTCTGTCGCGCCTCCAGCATGCCGCCGCTCGACTATCTGCGCAGCTCCGGCGGTCAGATGCGCGATCAGGCGATCCATTTCTTCGATCTTCTGCGCTTTCTCACCGGCGATGAAGTGCATACCGTAGCGGCGATAGGCGCGGCGCTGGCCCTGCCGGAAATCGCCGAATTTGGCGATGTCGACACTTCCATCCTGATGATGCAGATGCGCGGCGGCGCGCTGGCGCAGCTGGACAACACCCGCCGCACCGGCCACGGGTATGATGAACGGATCACCCTGCTGGGGGCAGAGGGCGCGCTGGAATCCGGCAGCCAGTCGCCAGCGGGCCCTACCCTATGGCGCGGCAATCAGCGCATTGAGCCAGGCCTGTGGCCGGACTGGTTCAGCCGGGTGCAAGGATCTTATTACCAGCATCTTGACGCCTTTATCCGCTCTCTGAATGGTGAAACCGTGGCCGACCTGCCCGGCCTGGTGGACGGCCTGCAGGCGCAGGCCATTGCCGAAGCGGCGGTTCAGTCTCTGCAGCGCGGCCAGTTTGTCGCCGTTGACGACTGTCGGTGAGTGGTTGCGTGGCAACCGCTATCAGGCTCTGAACCTGCCTTTATGCCGGGCGGCGGCAATGCCTTGCCCGGCCTACGGGCATGATAACCATCCATATCACACAGTTGCAGTGATATCCCAGGCCCGCGCAAGCGCCGCGCCGCGGGCAAGGACAGCTGGCGCGGAGCCGTTTTATGCCGGGCGGCGGCGACGCCTTGCCCGGCCTACGGGCATGATAACCATACATATCACACAGTTGCAGTGATATCCCAGGCCCGCGCAAGCGCCGCGCCGCCGGGCAAGGACAGCCGACGCGGAGCCGTTTTATGCCGGGCGGCGGCGACGCCTTGCCCGGCCTGCGGACATGATAACCATCAATATCAAATAGTTGCAGTGACATCCCAGGCCCGCGCAAGCACAGCGCCGCCGGGCAGCAGATATCCGGTACCGTGCGCGTCCCGGTGCCGGGCAATGGCGTGCACGCGCGCGCTGTCTGCAAACCAAAGCCCGGCCGGCCCCTTAACGTTCTTCGTTAAACACCGCGCCCACCTGGCGCCGCACCTCATCCATCACCTGCAGATTCTGCAGCACCTGACTGAGCGGCCGCAGCGGCGAGTCCCGCAGCCCCTGACCGATGCACCAGGCAAAATGCTCCGCCTGCCAGAACAGCTGGTCGTAGCGATTGCGCGGCTCTTCCCAGCGCAGCGCCTGCCCGCCCTGGCTGGCGGCGAGCGTGAACCCGCCGGGGGCGTAAAACTGACCGTCGATCGTCAGGGTCGCCTGGCGTCCGGCCACCACCGCCCCGCCCGGCGTGTTGCTGAACAACGTCGTGTTTAACAGCCCCTGCATCCCGTTCCGCCAGCTGAACAGCATTGACGTCTGGCCGTTAAGCCCCTCCGCCGTCGCGTGGCCGCGGGCGACAATCTCCTGCGGCATGCCGCCCACCATCAGCGCAAACGAGGTCAAATAGCTGCCGAGATCCATCATCGGCCCGCCGGCAAGGTCGGCATTAAAGATGCGGTGATCGGTAGTGAAATACTCGCCGTGATCGGCCAGCAGGGTATGCAGGTCGCCGAGTACCCCATCCTCCAGCAGCTGGCGGATCACATCATACTTCGGCGCGTAATCGCACCACATGGCCTCCAGCGCCAGCTTCCCCTGGCGGGCGGCTTCGGCCTGCAGTTCACCTCCTTCGCCGAGGTTGAGCGCGAAGGGCTTCTCTATCAGCACGTGTTTGCCCGCCTTCAGCGCCTGCATGCCGTCGGGAAAGTGATGGTTGTGCGGCGTCGCAATATAGACCGCATCAATATCCGGACGCGCCAGCATCTCCTCCACCCGGCCGTAAGCCTGGGGGATCCCCCATTCCGCGGCTACCCGGTCGGCCTTCGCCTGGCTGCGGGAGGCAACGGCCACCACCTGCTGCCGGCTCTGGGTTTTCAATGCGTGCACAAAGCGCTCGGCGATCCAGCCCGGACCAATGATGCCCCAGCGCAGGGAGGGAATGCTCTGCGCCGCCGGGCGGCGCGGGGTCGGTAATTGTGAGGGAAACATAGCGGCTCCTTAATCCTTAACCACGTTAACCCAGCGACGGCTGACCATCGAGGCTTCAATCGCCGACAGCACGCGCTGATTCTGTAAACCAAATTCAAAGCTGGGATAGCAGTCGTCGTCCCCACAAATCCCCTGCACCAGGTCATGCACTTCCATCACCTTGACGTCAAAATAGCCCAGCCCGCCGCCGCCAAAATCGAAGCCGAAGAAGCCGGCATAGGCCGGGATCTGGCTCCCGGCATACAGCGTTTTAAAGCCGCGGTCGTGTTTGTCATCCCGGAAGCGATACACCTGCAGTTCGTTAAAGCGCTCCCCGTCCATATACAGCGTGCCTTCGGTGCCGGAGACCTCCCAGAACACGCCGAAGATGCGCCCGGCGGCGATGCGCGAGGCCTCAATCACCCCCGCGGCGCCGCTGTCGAAATTGACCAGGCACTGAACCTGATCGTCATTTTCCACTTCCCGCCACTCGGCATCGGCCGCGACCCGGCTGGCATACCCGGCATCGGTCTGTGGCACCGGACGCTGGCGCAGGCAGGTTTGCGCGCTGGCGGTCACTTCACGGATCCCGCCCATCAAAAACTGGGCGACGGACAGGGTATGGGCGCCGAGGTCGCCAAGCGCCCCGCTGCCGCCGAGGGTTTTCGAGCAGCGCCAGGACCAGGGCAGGTTCGGGTCGTTATAAAACCCCTGATCAAAGGTGCCGCGAAAGCGCACCGGTTCGCCAATATCGCCCCGGGCGATAAGCTGCTTTGCCAGCAGCGCCGCCGGGGTTTTAATGTTGTTAAAGGCCACCATGGTCTTCACCCCCGCGCGCCGGGCCGCCTGCGCCATCTCCTGCGCCTGCTGCTCGTTAACCGCCAGCGGTTTCTCGCAATAGACATGTTTACCCGCCGCGATCGCCGCCATCGCCATCGTGTAGTGCAGATGGTTCGGCGAGGTAATATCCACCACGTCCACCAGCGGATCGTTCACCAGTTCGCGCCAGTCACCGTAAGCTTTCTCCGCCCCCAGCTTCACCGCATGACGTTCAGCCAAAGCCTGATCCTGATCCGCCAGTGCGTAAAGATAGGGGCGCTTCGGCAGATCGGGATAGAACATGGCCGCGCGACGGTAAGCGTCGGCGTGCGCCTGGCCCATAAAACCGGAGCCGATAAGACCAATATTTAACCGCGCGCTCATGATGCGTGCTCCTCTGATGATGACGGGGACGAAAAGTGGTGCGCCAGCCAGGCGAAGGCGCGGCGGGCGGTGGCAAACGGCGGCGCCATCGCCGGGTCCTGCTCGGCTTCGATAATCAGCCAGCCGCGGTAGTCGCTGTCCCGGGCAAAGTTGAGGATCGGCGCATAGTCGATGCAGCCGTCGCCAGGGATGGTAAACAGCCCGGCGCGCACCGCCTCGTTAAAGCTCAGGTTTTCGCGATACAGGCGCCCCAGCACCTGCGGACGGACGTCTTTCAGATGCAGATGGCGGATACGGTGGCCATATTTCTCCAGCACGCGCGGGATATCGACCCCGGCGACGAAGGCGTGTCCGGTATCAAACGCCAGCCCGACGTTGTCATGGGTCTGGGACAGAAACCGCTCCAGCTCGTCGTCGTGCTCCACCAGCATCATCAGATGGTGGTGATAGGCCAGCCGGAGGCCGTAGTCGCGCAGCAGCAGGTCGGCAAAGGTATTTAGCTTATGGCAATACGCCGTCAGGCTGACGCGGCTTAACGGCGGCGAGAGCGAGATCGGCTCATCAAGCGGCGTTTCACCGGGCAGTTGCCCGCACTCGCCATAGACCATTACCCTGGCGCCGAGCTGCTGCAGGAGCTGCGCGTGGCCCCGTACCGCCTCCAGCTCCGCTTCCACGCTGCGGTCGGCCAGCAAGCCGCTGTACCAGCCTGACGCCAGGCGCAGGTCAGCCGCCGCCAGCAGAGGCCCCAATGTCTCCGCCTGGCGGGGAAACTTCCGCCCTAACTCAATTCCCTGAAACCCCGCCTCCCGCGCCTCGCGCAGACACGTGTCGAGAGGGATATCGCCGCCTAAATCCTCCAGCACATCGTTGGTCCAGCACAGGGGGCTAATGCCCCACTGCAGGTGCTCTGTCGCCATGTTTATCTCCTTTTCAGCCAGTCGTCTGGTGTGCCGTCACTATAAGCAGGCGACGACCAGCGATGAAAACGGAGAAATGATGGAAATCCATCATTGCCGCGTGCGAAATATCCGCTGGCGCGAGTAGCCCTGAAAAATAAATGGAAATAATGCTTGCCGCAGGCTTATTTTGCGGATAAAAATTACTGGCTTAATAACCCGCTTCAGAGGTTATCCCTTTCATTCGAAATATGATGATAGCAATATGAAAAAATCTCAACACCGCAGCGGCGCGGGCTTTAGCCCTGCGCCCAGGCCTGGCCTGCTGTTATTTGCGTAAGTGACAAATAGTCCCTTTTAAAACATCAATTACTTAACATTCTCTCTGCAATAATATGACATGCAGCGGGAAGGTACGGTGATAAATAAGCTCAGGGCAATGATGTTTTTACAAATAAATAACCCTTCTCCTTTCTGCTCGTTATTTATCAGGAATGGCTGCGGTTATATTTATTCGGACGCCCCTGGAGAATGCACCAATGTATATCAACCTTTATGACAATGCGCGCCGCTATCGCGATGAGAAACAATAAGATGAATAAGACCTGGCTTTTCACCACCCTCACCCTGGCGCTGGTCGCCGCCGCGCCGGCCCACGCCATTAGCGCGAAATACCGGGAACAGCTTGAACGCTCCGGTTGCACGCAGATGACCGACGGAACCACCTGCGATATTCATAAAACCAAAGCCGAGAATGCCGCCGCCGCGCAGCAGGCCAGCAGCGGCTTCGGCCCCTGGGTGGGCACCTGGTATGTTTATACTGACTATGGCAATAAAATTGATGAGATTACCGTCACCGCTAAAACGGTGAAAACCCATGGTCATCTGGTCGAGGAGGCGAAAGCCAGCCAGGGTAAATTGACGTTCCGGGTGAAAAGCTCAGCCTTTACGCTGAACGACGCCTTTAACGGCGTATGGGCAAACGGCAGCCAGCGCGGCACGTTGCAAAAAGTCCTGTAATAACATTGCCCTGCCGACAGGATGGGGATAATGCAGGAAGAACCTCCCGGCGCAGGCCGGGAGGGAGTGCAACGGTTTACTTCTGCGGACGCATCGCCGGGAAGAGGATCACGTCGCGGATGGTGTGGCTGTTGGTAAACAGCATCACCATCCGGTCGATACCGATGCCCAGACCGGCGGTCGGCGGCAGACCGTACTCCAGCGCGGTGACGTAGTCTTCGTCATAGAACATCGCTTCGTCATCGCCCGCCGCTTTGGCGTTAACCTGATCCTGGAAACGCTGCGCCTGGTCTTCGGCGTCGTTCAGCTCGCTGAAACCGTTACCGATTTCGCGGCCGCCGATGAAGAACTCGAAGCGGTCGGTGATTTCCGGGTTGACGTCGTTACGGCGCGCCAGCGGGGAGACTTCCGCCGGGTATTCGGTGATGAAGGTCGGCTGGATGAGGTGCGCTTCCGCCACTTCGTCGAAGATTTCGGTGACGATGCGCCCCAGACCCCAGCTTTTCTCTACCTGAATACCGAGAGATTCCGCCAGCGCTTTCGCCGCGTCGAAGTTATCCAGATCCGCCATGTTGGTTTCCGGACGATGTTTTTTGATCGCCTCGCGCATGGTCAGTTTTTCAAACGGCTTGCCGAAGTCAAACACCTGGTCGCCATACGGCACCTCGGTTTTGCCCAGCACCGTCTGCGCCAGGGTGCGGAACAGCGACTCGGTCAGTTCGATCAGGTCTTTGTAGTCCGCGTACGCCATGTACAGTTCCATCATGGTGAACTCTGGGTTATGACGTACCGAGATCCCTTCGTTGCGGAAATTACGGTTGATTTCAAACACGCGTTCGAAGCCGCCGACCACCAGACGTTTCAGATACAGTTCCGGCGCGATGCGCAGGTACATATCGAGATCCAGCGCGTTGTGATGCGTGATAAACGGACGGGCGGAAGCGCCGCCGGGGATCACCTGCATCATCGGGGTTTCCACTTCCATAAAGCCGCGGGCTACCATGAACTGACGCATGGTCGCGAGGATCTGCGAGCGGATGCGGAACGTATGGCGCGACTCTTCGTTCGCGATCAGATCCAGATAGCGCTGGCGATAGCGGACTTCCTGATCCTGCAGGCCGTGGAATTTATCCGGCAGCGGGCGCAGGGCTTTGGTCAGCAGGCGCAGCTCGGTGCAGTGGATGGAGAGTTCGCCAGTTTGCGTTTTGAACAGCTTGCCGCGGGCGGCGATGATGTCGCCAAGGTCCCATTTCTTAAACTGTTCGTTGTAGACGCCTTCCGGCAGGTCATCGCGGGCCACGTACAGCTGGATACGGCCGCCGACGTCCTGGAGGGTGACGAAGGAGGCTTTGCCCATCACGCGGCGGGTCATCATCCGGCCGGCCACCGCAACTTCAACGTTCAGGGAAGCGAGTTCATCGTTATCCTTCGCATCGAATTCAGCGTGCAATTGGTCAGAGGTATGATCGCGACGGAAATCGTTGGGGAAAGCTACGCCCTGCTCACGCAGCGCAGCCAGTTTTTCGCGACGAGTTTTCAGTTCATTATTAAGGTCAATGGCCTCATCGGCACCTTGTGCTTGTTGTTCAGACATATGGGTTCCTCATAACCTTGCTTTCAAACTAGCTTCGATAAATTGAACCAGGTCACCCTTCCGCGCGGCCTGTCTCCGGCTTTACACCGAAGAACAAGAGTAACGAATCTGGCTTCTCTTCAAGCTGATCTCACTCAGCTATGCCTTCACTAACGGTATTTTTTATCGTTGGCTTCCGCGCCTGCCAGAATATCCTCCTCCTGTTCAGTAAACGGTGCAAGGAGCGGCTTTGCGCTCCACTGTTGGGGTTACCGATCCCCGGCTCGCGGCGTAAACGCCTTAGCCGGGCTACCAGGCAGCACGATTTTGTAGCCCGGTAAACCGGACCTGTCGCCAGACGGGGCTAGGCGCCGCCGCCGGGAAGCTCGCCAGCCGCCGCGCGGCGTTTGCCGACGCTACAGGCTGCGGCAAAGGCGATAACCACCATCACCGCCACGCAGCCGAGGGTCCATTCCCCCATCTGCGAGAAGAAATGCTGATAGGCGGCAATCGCCGTATCGCTGATTTGCGATTCGGTGGTCTGCTGGGCGACCACGCCGGCCAGCCAGTTGGCCACCGCGCCGGTGGCCAGCATATAAATACCGGTCAATACCCCGGTGACGCCGGGCATGTTCAGGCGGGTGATTTGCGCCATCGCGACCGGGTCGATAAACAGTTCGGCAAAGCCCATCATCGCCAGTCCAGCGACCATCATGCCCATCGAGGCCTGACCCTCAGCGGCGCCGTGGCGGGCGTTGAGCGCCAGCAGCATAAAGCCGCCGCCCATCAGCAGCAGGCCAAAAGCGAATTTCAACCAGACGCGCAGCACCGAACGCGCGCTGCCTTCCGGGCGCATCAGCCACGCCAGCGCCACGCCGGCCGCCATCACCGCCACCGCGTTAACCGACTGGAACAGCGCCGTCGGCACGTCCCAGTTCAGCAGGCGGCGGTTAACAAAGTGATCGATAAACAGGCTAATCGAGCTTCCCCCCTGCTGCGCCAGCACCCAGAACAGCGTCCCGGCAAGCATCAGCAGGACGATCTGCCACAGCGCGCGACGATGCTCCGGGGCTTTGATCATGATCCGCGCCACCATCTGGGCGGCGAACAGGCAGACGACCGCCAGCAGATAGCCGGACCAGTTGTTTTGCAGCAGCAGCGTGAAGAACACCGGCGCCAGGCAGAGCATCACCAGCAGCCAGCCCCAGGTCGGCAGCGCGAATTTCACCGCCCGCAGCGCCGGTTTATCGACGCCGCGGGTATGCCGGAAGTGGCGGCTGCCGCTTAAGAAAATCATCAGGCCGATGAACATCCCGATCCCCGCCAGGGCGAAGCCGATATGCCAGCCGTACCACTGAGCCGCCAGCCCGCAGGCGATGGGCGCGGCGATGGAGCCGACGTTGCCGGCGGCGTACAGCAGCGAGAAGCCGCCGTCGCGACGCGGATCGTCGTGGGCGTAAAGTTCGCCAAGCAGGCAGCTGATATTGGATTTGAACAGGCCGTAGCCGCAGATAATGATCGCCAGCGCGACGTACAGGCTCCATGCGGAGGTCGACTCAACGCCCAGCACCACGTGGCCGAGGGTCATCAACAGCGCCCCGGCAATCACCGCCGTGCGGTTGCCGAGCAGGCGGTCGGCAAGCCAGCCGCCAAGAATAGGGGTAACGTAAACCAGAGAGGCGTAAGCGCTGAACAGGCTGATGGCGTGGCTGTCGTCGAAGCCAAGCTGGTGGGTGAGGTAGAGGATGAGTAAGGCGCGCATGCCGTAAAAGCTGAAGTACTCCCAGATCTGGATCGCAACGATGTAGTAAATCGCGCGCGGCTGTGAGGGTGTTTTCATGTGTTCTCCTTGCAGCGTGAAAAAGGGAAGTGGCAAGCCACTTCCCTGATGTGCGTCTATTACTTGTTATTCTCTTCTTTCAGCACTTTAACGGTGTAACGACCATCCGCCTGACGATAGGCGCCGTGGATATCGGTTTCGAAGCCCGGATAGTGGGCGCCGATTTCGCACAGCATCTGCAGGAACTCCAGCACCGGACGGCTCTCTTCGGTGATCATTTCACCCGGCATCACCAGCGGCACTCCCGGAGGATACGGCAGGATCATGTTGGCGTTGACGCGGCCGACCATCTCTTCGAGGTACACTTCTTCCGTCTGACCGTGCAGCTCTTTCTGGAACGCGGCATACGGGGTCATCACCATGGATGGCAGCACTTCAAACGCGCGGAACATCAGGTCCGGCAGGTTGTGATGCTCAACCAGTTTGTGAATATTCTGCGCCAGGTCCTGAATACGCATGTTTTCATAGAATTCAGGATCTTCACGGTACAGCGACGGCAACATGTTTTTCACCCGCAGGTTCAGGTCGAACGCGCGTTTGAAGTCGGTCAGCGCACGCAGCAGGCTCAGCGCTTTGGTTTTGTCGATACCGATGCTGAACAGGAACAGCAGGTTGTACGGACCGGTTTTCTCCACCACGATGCCGTGTTCGTCGAGATACTTCGCCACGATGCTGGCCGGAATACCGAACTCATCCATGGTGCCGTCTTTCTTCATCCCCGGGGTCAGCAGAGTGACTTTGATCGGGTCGAGATACATGTGCTCGTTGTCGATGTTTTTGAAACCGTGCCATGCGCTGTCGGAGCGCAGCGGCCAGCATTCAGGACCGTCGATATGTTCCGGCTGCCATACGTCGAAGAACCAGCCTTCAGACTCGCCTTTCAGACGTTTGATCTCTTTACGGAACTTGATGGAACGTTCGATAGAGCCGTCGATCAGGCGCTTACCGGCGTTGCCTTTCATCATCGCCGCCGCGGTTTCGGTGGACGCCACGATCCCGTAGTGCGGGGAGGTGGTGGTGTGCATCATGTAGGCTTCGTTAAAGGTCTCTTCGTTAACATCGCCTTTCACGTGGATCATCGATGCCTGAGAGAACGCCGCCAACAGTTTGTGCGTGGACTGGGTTTCGTAAATCACTTTCCCTTCGACGCGGCCGCCGCTCATCCCGCATTTGCCTTCATAGATCGGCGAGAAATTGGTGTAAGGCACCCATGCGGAGTCAAAGTGGATGGATTTCACATCCAGGGTTTTCTTGATGAAGTCAGTGTTGTACAGCAGACCATCGTAAGTCGAGTTGGTGATAACGGCGTGTACCGGCCAGGTCGCGTTCGGCGTCTCTTTCACACGCTTGGCGATAGTCGCGTGCTGGAATTCGCTCTGCGGGATACCGCCGAGGATGCCGTAGGCGTTACGGGTCGGACGGAAGTAGATCGGCGTAATGTCGCTCATCATCATCAGATGGGTCAGCGATTTGTGGCAGTTACGGTCAATCAGCACGGTGCTGCCGGCCGGCGCGGAGTACATACCGACGATTTTGTTGGCGGTCGAGGTGCCGTTGGTCACCATGTAGCTGCGTTCGGCGTTAAATACGCGAGCGATATACTCTTCCGCTTCTTTGTGCGGGCCGCTGTGGTCCAGCAGGGAACCGAGTTCAGAAACTGAAATCGAGATATCGGATTTCATGGTGTTGGAGCCAAAGAAATCGTAGAAGATGCTGCCTACCGGGCTTTTCTGGAAGGCGGTACCGCCCATGTGGCCCGGGGTACAGAAGGTGTATTTGCCTTCACGCACATATTTGAACAGCGCTTTGGTCAGCGGCGGCAGAATGGTGTCGATGTATTCGTCAGTGTTCTGTTTGATTTTGTTCGCGATATCTTCCGCAGCGCCCAGCGCATATTCGAAGAAGCGAACCTGCATGCGCAGATCGTTCAGGCTAACGTCCAGCGTGGAGTAGGTGTTAGCGAACGCATACAGCGGCATGTACTCGTTCATTTTGCTGATTTCTTCGCACAGCTCGAGATTGTATTTATCCCAGTCGAAGATCACGCCGCACAGACGAGAGTTGTTTTCGATCAGTTTTAATAAGTCGTCACGGTCGTTCGGGTAGACAATGCGGAAGTCCAGGCGTTCGAGAGCACGATGCAGTTCACGGATGGGTTCTTCTTTGAAGTAAACCCCCATGTGATTCATGATTGCAATAACGTTCATAGTCAAATCTCCAGATGTAGAAAGCCCCTCCCGTCGCGCTATGACAGGTGATGGAAGGAGCCTCAGGAAAAAGGGTTACTGATTAGTGCGCGTTAGCGGGGCTGTTGCTATCCGATGCGTTGCTCTGGCGCTGGTGCATTTTGCGACCGTAGAACATCAGGATAATCAGGCTAACGATAAAGGTGCCGGCCAGTTCGAAGGAGCTTGCGCCCATCAGCGCGATGAAGCAGAACACGCAACCCAGTACCGAACAAATCAGGCTGACGAAGTTACGGATGTTGATGCCTTCGAAACGAATCAGGTCAACACAGGAGTAGAAGTAAGGCAGCATGGTCAGCAGTACCGCGATACCGGTCAGTTCGCCGAACAGGTCAGAGGCTTTACCACCGGCGGAGTTCATCAGGGTAATCAGCACCATCAGCGCGGTCATTTTCACCGCGGCCAGCAGCAGGCCTTTTTTCGGGATACCGTTGCTATCGACTTCGCCATACACTTTCGGGAAGTTACCGTCGTTAGCGGCACGTACACCGGCCTGGCCAACCAGCATCATCCACGAGCCCAGAGACGTCAGGCAGGCGAAGGCGGTGAAAGCGGATACCATCGGCGCAGCCCAGCCGCCGAGGATGGTGGAGGCGCTAATCGCGAACGGCGCACCGGACGCTGCCATCTGAGAAGCAGGATACATACCGGCGATAACCTGAGTCGCGGCGATGTAGACGATACCGGCCATCGCGGTACCCAGCATGGTGGCCAGCGGCACGGTACGTTTCGGGTTTTTCACCATCCCGGTACTCACGGCGGCGGATTCTACGCCAACGAAGGCCCACAGGCAGAGCAGGATACTTTTGATGACCGCGTGGCTATCGGTGGTGCTGGAGGTGTTCCAGTTCGCCTGATAGGTAGCGACATCAAACCAGTGCCAGCCGACGACCGCGGTCATGACTACCGGAATAAGCACCAGCACCAGACCAATGGTGGTCAGACGGCTGACCCAGGTCCCGCCGAGCATATTAACGAAAGTAAAGATCCACACGATGGCAATACAGGCAATCCCTGCTGGCACCGGGTTATTTAAAATAGGGAAGAACGTAGACAGATAAGAAACTGCGGTAATCCCGATAGCCAGGTTACCAATCCAGTTTGCATGATAATAAAGTACACCGGTCTGGAAACCGAATGCCGGAGATATTTCCCCTGCGTAAGCAATTGGACCACCCTGCTGCGGGTTTTTAGTGGCCAGTCGGGCATAAACATAAGCCAGAGACATCGCACCAATAATTGAAATTACCCAGCCCCAAATGGCAATACCACCGATGCTGGCCAGGTTCGCAGGTAATAATGCAATACCGCTCCCCATCATATTACCGGCGACGACACCGGTACAGGCAAATAGCCCGATCTTCTTGGCAGAACTCATGGTTGTTTTTCTCCTAAGTTTATTTGGGAGGTACAGATCATGATACAGAACCATTAATTGACCCGACCAACTGCCAACAAGATTACTGATTTGTACGAGATAAGTCCTAAAGATAAAGTGAAATAACAACAAACATCAGACAAATGATATTTTGACCTTTTTCGCTTAACATATAAACATGGCAACAGGGTGTCAGAAAAAGATAAACATTGTTGTTTTACATGAACTTAGATGAGATGTGATGTGTTACTTAACTGTTATTCAAAGCCTCCTGAATGCTAAATATAAATAACAACAGGAGGCTTCATGAGAAACATAAATTTAACCTCACCATGCCAAAAACCTTTCACATGATGAGGGTTTACTTATTCTGAAGAGAGGAAATTATCGAGATACGGAACAACCCGGTTGACCGACGTCTGGAAAACTCCGTTTTCAATCCAGTACAATGTGTCTCCACCGGGTCGTAAATTAAACGCCGTAATGTAAGAATCCGCTGCCAGCCGGTTCTCACCTTTCATCTCATAGACTTTGCCTAACAGCACATAATTCAGCCACGACATCTCTAAATCGATCGCGTGGTTAATCGCTGTGTTCGCTTCGTCAACTTTTCCCTTCCCCAGCAAATCCACTGCGTTTATTTGATAATAAATCGCCATATCTTTTATACCCGGCATCTCCCCTACCCGCTCAACTTCGCTGTAAAGGGCTGCCAGCTGTTTATCATCCAGCGGCTGTTGCGAATGGCGTAATACATCCACCAACGTTTTTTCTGCATACGCGTAAATAAAATCAGGCGCCCGCTTAATCACATCATCCAGCAGGCTGCTGGCCTTGCTTAATGAGTCAACATCGCCCTTCATTAACAGCTGATGCGACTGGTAGAAATAGGTTAACGCCACGCTTTGCGAGGGCTGATATTGCCTGAGCATCGCCTGCATTCGCGCCGGCCACGGCTGCGCCAGCGCGTCCGACAGACTGTTCATCAGATCGTTCTGGATGGTGAGCTGGTTGTCATTGGTCACAAAGTAGCGCTTATCGAGCATCGTCGAGCTGTCGGCGTTATCCACCAGCTGGACCGACATAAAGCATTGCTGCGCCCGGTAGTGGCGCTGATTGACGAATTCAATGGTCAGCGTTTTACCGGAACTGCTCGGCTCATTGATGTTGTAGTCTGTTTTGTCATGCACCATAAAGGTCGAGAAGGTGTTCAGCGAGGTGGTGATCAGGCTGGCCAGGCCGACCGCGTAGGAGTGCTGCGAAGACCAGTTGGTGCAGGAGTTACCATTGACCAGGTGGATATCGATATCGCGCGGGTTGAGTAGCAGGCGCGCCTTGTTGACCGGCGGCCGCGATTCCATGCTCGACAGCGCCACCAGCGCCACGCAGGTGCCCAGCGCCAGCAGAAACAGCCCCCACACCAGGGCGGTGGTGAGCCGTTTACGCACTGACGGCGCGCTGGCACCTGTCGGCGCGGGAGCTGGCGCGGCGGGATCGGCGGTGGAGACGGGCGCGTCCGGCGGCGCACCGGCAGCCGGCGGCGCGGGAGCGGCGACCGATGGCGAAGGCGTCAGCGCCTCCATCTGCGGGGCGAGTTCCTCCCCCTCTTCGGTGCACCAGATCACCGGCACCGTGAGCTTATACCCCCGTTTGGGTACCGTCGCGATGTACTCAAGGCTAACGTCGTCGCCGTCTTTGAGCGACTTGCGCAGTTCGGAAATACTCTGCGTGACGACGTGGCTGGTCACAACGTTCCGGGTCCAGACGTTTTCGATAAGCTCGTCCCGGCTAAGCACTTCCCCCGGATGGCGAGCAAAAAAGACCAGAAGGTCGATTAAACGCGGTTCAAGGGTAAGCTGGCGCCCCTTCCTGCTGATTTGGTTTACAGAGGGGGTTACCAGCCATTCACCGACGCGAACAACAGGTTGTAGCATACAAGAAAGCCCCAGACAAAAAGGGAAAGGCGCGATGATAACACATTTGTCCTACCTATTTTTGCCAGGGGTCACTCCCTCAGGCATTAGGCTGGAATTCGCCTTTTAGCGACAATAAAAAGCAATATTTCATTAACATCGTGATCATCAAAACTATATATAGCGATAAAAATGCGTTTTCGCTGTCGCTTAGCCGGTGGAACGCGGGCGGCGGAAAAAAAATAAGCCCGGAGGCGTAACGCGCTCCAGGCTCAGTCAGTGGCGTGCCGTTACGGCAGCGGCACAATCGATTATTTATACACTTCCGCTGTGGCTTCAAAGTTAGGGCCATGCTCACGCGCAGCAGTAATCACGTAGTACTTTCCGCCTTTCTCATCGGCCAGCTTAGAGAGCTGATCGTGCAGATCGGAGGGCGAAGAGAACTCACCGCCGGACGGCCCCACCGAGATCGGTCCGACCTTGGTCAGTTTGAAGTGTTTCACTTCTTCTTTGGTGATCAACTGCGCGGCGGAGGCGCCAAATGCAACGGCTGAAAGGGCTAACGCGACTATCACTTTTTTCATCCTAAAATCTCCTTGGAATAGGCCTTCAGTCAGGCCCTTTCAGTATAGACGGCGATTTACTAAGCGTGCTACCGATGCGCTGATTTTTCGGCCGCAGCGTTTAGTAACGCGGCGGTACCCCTTCCGGGCGGGTCTTAAAACGCCGGTGCAGCCACATATATTGCTCGGGCGCCATCAGGATGCACTGTTCGATAATCTGGTTCATCCACGCCGCCGTCACCTCGGCGCTTGCCAGCGGCGGCGTGCGCTCCGGCGTCAGGGAGATCAACTCATATCCCCTACCGTTGGGCTTGCGTCGGGGAACAAACGGCACAATCGTCGCCCCGGACATTTTCGCCAGCATCCAGGTGCCGGTGGTGGTCGCCGCCTGCTCGACGGCAAACAGCGGTGCAAAAACGCTGCTGGCCGGGCCGTAATCATGATCCGGCGCGTACCAGAGGATCTCCCCCTCTTTCAGCGCCCTGACCATCCCTTTCAGATTTTTTCGATCCAGCATGGTCTTGTTCGAGCGCAAGCGTCCCCAGGTCTGCAGCCAGTCAATCAGCGGGTTATCATTGGGCCGGTAGACGCCGATGCCCGGGGTAAACATGCCATACATCCGCGCCCCCATCTCGAGGGTGAGAAAATGAATGCCGATCAGTAAGATGCCCTGCTTTTGTTCGAGGAGGTCGACCACCTCGTTCACGCCGCTGGTCTCGGTCCAGCGCGCCACCCGGTGCGTCGGCCAGAACCAGGCCATGCCGGTCTCCATCAGCCCCATGCCCAGCGATTCAAAGTTTTTCACCAGCAGCGCCTCACGCTCGGCGACGCTCATCGCGGGAAAACAGAGTTCCAGATTACGTCTGGCAATCCGCGCGCGACTTTTCATCACCCGCATTGCCAGCCGCCCGAGCGCCGTGCCCAGTCGGTAGATCACCGGATACGGTAATTGCACCAGCAGCCATAACAAGCCAATTCCCAGCCATAATAGCCAGTAACGCGGGTGCAATAGCGCGCGGGAAAATTTGGGTAAATTTGACATAGTAATCCTGTTAATTCACTCAATAATAGCTGAGCAAAAATCGCGAAATAAAGTAGCGGATCCTGCAGGTTATATTTTTCCAATTCGTGCGGTAATACTCAGTCACAAAGCGCGTTATTATAAGCCGATTCCATGATAATTTCAGCCCTTGCGCTGGGGTTACTCTCGTATTAGACACTTAGCGTAAAATTTCCTGATTTGTGCATAAATAAATAAACCTAACCTCTACGACGCGGCCGATTGCCGATAAAATCGCCAGTGTCTTATCCTCAGCCTCTCGCCCAAAGCCTTTTTTACTCACGCTTTATTATGGCGATAGCCAACGCAAACAGGCCGTTTCGCCCGGTCTAACATGGTCAGCATGCGGTTATTTGTGACTCGGGCAAAGGTTAAGCATCACCAATGCGGATCCTTTTCCCAGATATGCTACGTTTACAGCGCTCGTTCGACGCAAGTGCCTTTGCCGACGTCGTCGCTTTCAGAAGCCATAGTGAGAAGGAACTATGACAATGAATTATCAATTAGTGAAGCAAGTCAGAGAAAATAACACATTAAGAAAAAGCTTCATTGACCTTGCCGTTAAGACTTTCGACCTGTCTTTTGAAGAGTGGTATCAACAAGGTTACTGGACTGACGCCTATATCCCCTACGCCTTTGTCGAACGTAATAAAATTATCGCTAACGCCTCGGCCAACATCATCGATCTGCGCTGGCAGGGCGAACCCCGGCGTTATATTCAGATTGGCACCGTGATGACCGAACCGGACCACCGTAATAAGGGACTAGCCGGTCAGCTTATCCATCACATCCTGCAGGACTGGCAGCAGGAGGCAGACGCCTTCTTTTTATTTGCCAATCCCACCACGGTGGATTTTTACCCCAAATTTGGTTTCACCCGCAGCGAAGAGCATCAATATATTATGCCGGTCTCTCCGCGCGCCGGTGATTTTCGCAAACTGGATATGGACCGCGCGGACGATGTCGCCCTGCTCCGCCATTACTATGAAAAATCCAACCCGTTCTCACCGCTGCGGGTGGAGCACAACTTTGGCCTGCTGATGTTTTACTGCTCCGCCTTTATGAAGCATTTCGTTTACTATTCGGCAAAAAATGAGGCGGTGGTTATCGCCATGCAAAACGGCCCGGTGTTGATCTGCTTTGACCTGTTCTGTGACACGGGCAAAAGCCTGTCGACGCTGGTCAACGAGCTGGCCGAAGACCATGTTTACCAGGCCATCCTCGGTTTTACCCCCCATGAAGACCGGCTCGGCGAGTACGAGAAGATTGAGGGAGAAGATATCCTCTTTGTCTATGACCACAAGGAAAACCTGTTTAAAGACAGGAAGTTGATGTTTCCTTTACTGGCGCATGCCTGACGGCGCCGCGCCGTCAGGCCGATCAGTTATAGGTCACCACGAAGGTCGCGCTGGCGTTCGCCTCGCCCGCTGTCACCAATGGTTGGGTCTGGATATAACGGGCCTGATAGGCAAAACGGTAATTCGTCTGGCTACCCTTGCTTCCGGCCCAGATCTGGCTCACCTGGTTTAGCGGCACCAGCGCGCCGCCGGCGGTGAGGATCTGCACGCCAAGCCCGGATGCGCCTTCAGGTTGGTCATCGATTTTAATCACCTCGTTGGCTGCCATGGCGCTGTCCGCCGTCGCGTTAAACTGCATAAACACGCTGCCGACATTTTCACACTCCGTCAGGTTGATGTTAAAGGGGATCGGGGCGGTAGTGCTGTTGAGTCCGGTAAACGCCGTTTTATTATGCCGCCCGAGAAAGACGTAAATATTTTTACTGTCGTCTGTAATCTTGCAGGTGGGCGATTTGATATGGATACAGAGCCCGCTGACGCTAAAACGCATCGCCTGCACGCCGCCCAGAAAAATATCGCCGAGGTAATCGTTAAGACAATACTCGCCTGGTGGCGGCAGGCCGCCGTTGTCGGCAATACGCCAGAAATAGATGGTCGGTTTTTTATTTTCCGCCTGAAATGCGCGCTGGCCGGAAAATACCGGCGCGGAAGGCCAGGCCGTGAACAGGGGATCGAAATTAATGCCATCCTGTTCCCCCATCTGAAAGCTGTAGCCGATGCCCGGCAGGCGGTCGATGCTATAGATATCCCCCGGCTTGCCGTTTCCCGCCGGGCCGACCCGGGAGCCGCCAATGCTCTGAAACCCGCCGGACTCACTGCCGCTGCAGGCGATCTCCCAGCGCTCATTATTGGTGATTATCATTCCGCCGTAACTGTACAGCAGGGAGCCGACGGGGCGATTGCTGACGTCAAGGTTGATACTGGCCTGGCTGACGTTGACCGAATACTCGATAGTTTTACCACTCACCATCTGGCACGCCGCCGACGGCGAGGCGCAATAGCCCCAGGCCAGTAAGAGGGCTCCCCCTGATGCGATGATTTTTTTCATATTATTTCTCCTTTAATCCCGGACGGCAGACCTGGTGCGACGTACCGCTGCTATCCTGCTGCGCCGCCTCGCCGTGGATGGCATAGTCCAACCGGCAGCGCTGCCCGCTGCGTTCCCCCCAGACTACCGAGACGCTACCGCGGACCTGCGGCACCCGGGCATACAGCAGCCCGCCCTGACCGACAGCGCCAATCGCCCGGTCGCTGTCGTCTAATACTTCTGCGCCCAGTGGCGGCGCCGCGCCATCGGACAGCGTGACGTGGGCAAACCACGGGTAGCCGGTGCGCGTGACAAATTTTACCTTCACCGCAGCGCCCGAATCGGGCACCACCGTCGTGCTGCTGGAAACGATCTCCACATGGTCGTTCATGCCCTGCGGATCGAGATCGAGCCAGTTATCGGTAAAGGGATCGAGGTAAGGGATAATCGTGAAACCCTGGCGATTAATCGGCTGTCCGAGGCGGTTCGCCACCCTGGCCCCCGCCGCGCCGGGCGCTTCCACAATCGCAAAGGTCTCACCCAGCTCGGGGGTGGCGGTCATTCCGCCCTGATGCGCCACCAGGGCACCCGATGCCCCCAGCGAATACTGCTGCTGATGTCGACCCGCGCTGGCGCTGGCATTCAGGTACGCATAATCCGTCCGCAGATTGCCGTTGGCCCCCACGCTGGCTTCATGCGGGTTCTGCCGCGGCATGTCGTAGCTGGCTGTCAGGCCGTAGCTGAAGGCGTTTTTAGCGCCAGCGTTGCCGGTATAGCTGGACTGCAGCTGGCTGCCGTAGTTCTTATCGTGGTTAAAGCGGGTGGTCAGGCTGCCCGCCGGGCCGAACGTCAGCGAGAAAGAGGCCCCCACCACCTGATTATTGCGGTGATGAATATCCTGACTCTGCTGGGCGTACAGATAGTAATTGAGCCGACCATAACGATTGGCGTACCCCAGCTGATAGGAGCGCCAGCGGTGGTGGCGGACGTCCTCACTCCATATTCCGTTAAACGACAGACTGCCGCTACCTGCCTGCTGGGACAATGTCGCGCTGTAGCGCGTCATCTCCCGCCAGTCATTGGGATGACTGTCATGCTCCCAGGCGGCATCGCGAATGGATCGATAGTTGCCGTCGTTGCTGTGGCTCATCGACACCAGCATTCGCGTGTCAGAGGAGAAGGATTTTGATGCGGACACCCGCCAGCGATAGCCCTCCTGCCAGCCACGTTCCCTGCCCCTGGCCGCAGAACGAGAAAGATCGACCGCCAGCGCCCCCCAGTAAGTGTTGAAGGCGCTGCCGACCAGCGTCGAGTAATAATCCGTCGTCGCGTTGGCCCCGGTGTAGCCGCTGACATAATCATTGAAGCCGTACTGCACCGTTGCTTCGCCAAATCCCGGCCGCCCGGCGATCCCGTTCTCATCCAGATAGCCCAGCGACAGGTCATAATAGACGGCGCCGGCCCGCACCAGACCAGGTAGCACAGCGTAAGGCACGGTAAAGGTGTCCTGACTGCCGTCCGCCTCATGGATCGTCACCTGTAAATCGCCGCCGGCGTTGGTGGGATAGAGATCGTCGAAGGTGAACTTACCCGGCGGAACCGTTGCCTCGTACAACAGGGCACCGTTCTGGGTGACCGTCACGCGAGCATTAGTGCGCGCCACCCCGCTTATCGACGGCGCAAAGCCACGACGGGAGCCCGGCAGCATGCGGATATCGGTGGCCAGTCTGCCGCCGATAAAACTGACGCTGTCAAAGAAGGTCCCGTCGGTCCACCCCTGACCCAGCCGTAAGGTGGAAGCCCAGTTCACCAGACTTCTCTCTGCCCAGGTAGCGATGCTATCCCAATGCTTATCCCCGGCCTGAGCCTGGTAGCTGGACTGGTGATGTAACCGCCAGCCAAAGGCGCGCAGGCTGGCATCCAGGCCGAGGTAATGATGGCTGCTGCTATCCCCGTCGACGATGCTCTGATAGCTGTTGGCCTGATAGCGCAGCACCGCGGCGGGCACGCCGCTGTCTACCTTCTTCAAATTCACCGCCGCGCGATAAGGGGATTGCAGCAGCGCCTGGGGCATATTCACCCGCAGGACATTTTCTCCGCTGTCATACTCCCAGGCAATCGCCTTATCGATTTGCGCAAAGCGCAGGCAGGTGGCCGCCGCCGGCCATTGAGCGTCCTTAAGCTGCAGGGCGTCGAACAGCGAGGGCGAGATGCAGGGCTCGAGCTGGCCATCGTATTCCTGGATAACAAACGTCTCTTCCGCCATGTCCCGGCCATTAACCGAGAGGAGGCTGCGATACTGTCCGGGGTGCAGCGGATTACCGTATTGATATTTCTGGAGATCAACCGGCGCGGCGCCGTGCAAATGGGCACGGTTAAAACTAAACGCTTCTGCCGCCCATGCCTCTTGCCAGGGGAGGAGGAGCATTAACCCAAACTTGATCTCCCTGAGTTTCATAATAATGTCCTTACTGAGGATAATTATGATTCACTACCGCGCCGTAATCATTGATGGTGGTGAAGCTGAATCTCGCTGGCAGCATGTGCAGCGCGGCCCCTTTAGGCGTGATAACCAGCGAGGAAAAAGGGGCGACCATGCCAGCGGACTGTTTTTGTCCGTTAAGGGTGATGCTGTCGATGGTGATATAGCGCGATGAGGCATTACTCACCCGCAGACCACCGCCTGCGGGAGCCAGCGCCCAGCTCAGCGCTTTGTCAGGCGCTATTTTGTCCGCCGCCACGCCTGCCGGACGGTAAAACAGCTTGATGCGCGACCGTATCGCGAGTTGCAGATAATTGATTGCCGTGCCGTTTTTCGGCTCAGGCGGGATGTCCAGCAGATTGAACCAGAATAGCGATTCCCGATCCTGGGGCAGACGGCTGCCGTTGAACACCAGGCGCCAGCTTTGGCCTTTTCCCGGCTCAATGCGCACAATCGGCGGCAGCACAATAAACGGCGCCGAATCTTTTTCCGGTCGATTTTGCACGCGGCCATCGTCGACCCAGACCTGGGTCAGCGACGGCGTCTCCCCCACATTGGTGGCCCTGACCGCGATCTCTTTTTTGTCGCCGGGAAAAACGATCCGTGTGCCGTCAATAACCATGCTGGCGTCCGCCGAGGGTAAAATGCTGGAAAGCAGCCATGCCAGAACCATACGCCGCATATTCACCTCCTCCTTGCCGGGTGGATAAACGGCCCCTGACCGGGGCCGTGGACTGGGTTTACGGATAGACCACCGTAAAGTTGACGTAGGTCGCGACTTTTCCAGCCGTAGCGGCGTCGGTCGCATAGTAGCGGGCGTAGAAAGGCAGCGAAGCGGAACCATCCTGCTCAGCGACCGCCACCGGGATCACCGAAGGGCGGGCAACGGTGCCGTCCACAGCAATCGTCGGGCTCTCCGCGAGGTTAATCGCCGTAAACCGGGTGTTCAGCAGCTCCACATCGACATTTTCTGCTTCCGTGCCGTCAGACAGAGTGTTTTTTAGTCGCCCCTCCGTGGAAACGAATTGATCCTTCTCGAAGTACACCGAGACATCGGATCCCGGGGTACAGCTCATTAGATCGATGGTGAAGGGAACGACGCCCGCCGTCTCGCCCGCGCTGCTGAGCGCCGAACGCTGGACCGTCGGCAGAGTCACCGTCTTGTCTTTATTCACTACCGTACAGGTATTTTCGATAACTTCACCATTAAAGGTGACTTTGCCATCAGCAGCCTGCGCCGCTACCGGAGAAAGCATCATCATCGCGACGAAAGATGCCGTTCCTTTGCTATATTTTTTCATAATCACTCCTCATCACCACGCTTATGGCAGGATCGTTCAGGAAATACCCCTGGCGTACTTTTTACGTACAATTTATTAATACTCATCCCATTGGATTAGCCGGTTATCTTTTAACCCCTTCCTTGCACTGACATCCTACTCATTTCGTCATTTATTATTCAAACTCACCACCAGGACAGTTTCTTATTTTTATAGAATAGTCTTAAATCCATGCGAATAAATAAAAACAAAAAACACAAATAAAAACACAACAACCTGAAAAGTAAGAGTAATTTTTATTTTTTATTTCATTAAAAACATCTGAAAAATGCGATCTACCTATCTCACCCTGATTATCGCCGTTATCCTCCTGCACCCTCCCCCCTGGATTCACACCGCAGGGAGTATGTTATTTTTGATCTTTAATACCTACAGTAAATTGTCGAATCAAGCAGGACAGCATGCACAGCTGTATTTATGCCAGGAGGTCATTATGTTGATCTGCATTACGGATTCAGAATATTTTAATATTGCGCTGAAGGCGTATATTAATGAGCCCCACAGCAAGCCTCTGGATATTAAAGAATTGATCTGTTACCCATTTAGCGGGCAGAGTGAGATGTTTTATACGTTTTTTGCGACCGATGCCGGTGCCCGATTAAGCACCATCCTGATCGATTACAGCCGCGCCAGCATCGAAGTGCTGCAGGTCGCACTGAGCCTTAAAGCATTTAATCCCCTGCTCCGTATCTTTCTTTTTACCAGGCCTGGCTACACGCTGAGCGAACTGGAAAGCAGCCTGGCCATCGTGGTCGGCGCGGAGTTTATTACCTGCTTTGCCGGGCTCAGCGCGGCGCTGGCCCGCTGGCCGCTACGGTCACCCCCGCCGGCAAACAAACTTTATATCGCGATCCCGGACAGCTATAACCTGACCCGTAAGGAGACCTTTTTAATCAGCCTGCTGATGGGGGGGATGCCGTTGTGCCACGTGGCCAGCACCATGCAGCTCACGATCAAACGGGTCTACTATTATCGTTCACGCGTGCTCAGCAAGCTGGCGGTAAAAAATAACGTGGAATTGGTCACGAAAGTTCAGGGAATGGTATTGCGCCACTATCGACAGGAGACTGGCCATGAAATCGTATCTCTACGCTAAAGATCGCCTCATGCTGATGATCCTGAGCTGGCTTAACGCCGACGAGACGCTCCCGTCTTGCCACGATTTTCATCAGGCCGAGGCCCTGCTCTGCACGCTACATATTCCCTATGTGCTGAAGCCCGACCTGGAACAGCTAAGGGCTACGCTGCAGCCGTTACTCACCACCGCCGGGCCGCAGGTCGGTGAGGTTAACGCATTTATAAGCGCCTTGCTGACGCTGTATACCCGACTCACCGAATATACCGCCGTTGAGCACTACCTGCTCTCCCGGCACCTCTGAGTGACATGCCTTACGGGCAGGAAGACGCCGCGCGCCTCCTGCCCGTAAGGCATTACCTTGGGTTAGCAGACGGCTCGCCGCGCCGTGAGACGTAATCCCGATAGTCCTCGCCAACATAAATCTGCCGTGGCCGGTAGATGGTCAGCGGCGCCTGGTGCATCTCGTTCCAGTGCGCCACCCAGCCGACCGTCCGTCCGACGGCAGTGACCACCGCAAACATCGACGAAGGCAGATTCATCGCCTTGAGGATCACCGCGGTATAAAAATCCACGCTCGGCGACAGGCCATTTTCCACAAAGTAGGGGTCGGTCAGCGCCACGTCCTCAAGGGCCATCGCCACCTGCAGCAGACGATCGGACATTCCTACCTCCGCCAGTACCCGATGGCTGGTTTCACGCAGGATATCGGCGCGCGGGTCGCGGTGACGGTAGCGTGAGTTGCCAAAACCGAGGCGGCGAAATGCCTGCGGGTCGCGTTTTGCCTGACGCAGAAACGCTGGAACCTGATCGACGCTTTCAATCTCTTCCAGCATCCGCATGCTCGACTCATTGGCGCCGCCGTGCATCGGTCCCCACAGCGACGCTAGCCCGGCGGCGACGCAGGCGAATAAGTTCGCCCCGGAGGAGCCCGCCGCGCGCACCGTGGTGGTGGAGGCGCACTGCCCGTGATCGGCATGCAGGACCAGGATCTGGTTCATCGCCTGTTCGATGACCGGATTGAGGACGTACTTCTCAGCCGGGATAGCAAACAGCATCTGCAGGAAATTGCCGGCATAGGAGAGATCGTTGCGCGGATACGCGGCGGGTTGTTCAATGGTGTACTTGTAGCTCATGGCGGCGATAGTGGGCATTTTCGACAGCAGCCGCGTGGCGGCCAGCGCCCGGTGCTCCGGATTTTCCACATCCAGGACATCATGATAGAACGCCGCCAGCGCCCCCACCAGGGCGCACATCAGCGCCATCGGGTGCGAATCGCGACGAAAGCCGCTGCACATGCGGGCTATCTGCTCATGCACCAGGGTATGGCGGGTGATGGTTTCGCGAAACGTTTGATAGCTGGCCTCATCCGGCGCGTCGCCCCGCAGCATAATGTACGCCACCTCGAGAAAATCACACTGGCGGGCCAGCTGGTCCACCGGATAGCCGCGGTGCAGCAGTACGCTGTTTTCCGTATCGATCCACGAGATCGCCGACTGGCATCCGGCGGTGTTAGCGAAGCCGGGGTCGTAGCTGCAGAATCCGGACTGATTCAGCTCGCGTATGTCGACCCCCACATGGCCCCGGCTTCCCGGCACCTGCGGCAGGGTGATGGGCGTCGGTTGCCCGGCAATAGAAAGCGTTAACGGTGTGGTGCTCATCCTGTCAGTTCCCCCAGCAGCTTATCAGCGACCTGAAGTCATTCTTCAGGCGGAAAGACCAACATAACCAATGTGATGCAGCTTATTCATTGATGTCATCACTATAACGCTGACAAAGAGGATATTTTGCTGGCCTTCCCGGGGAAACAGGCCGTCTTTCCCCACCCCACCGCTGGATAGCGGCACAAATCGCCAAGGATAAAGGCGATCAGCGCTGTCAAAATTTACGCTGAGTAAAGAAAGGATGAAGAGGAGCTACCATGAATTTTGTGCTGTCGATGACCCTCATCTGCATCGCTATCGCCTGGCTGATGATGAGCCTGCTGCCGGTATAGACGCAGCGCTAACCGCCACGCCAGTGGCCTGGATAACGCCTCATTCAATGGATTTCCGCCGTGGTCTTCGCCTCTGAAGTTTCAGCAGAGTCATACAAGAAGTACTGGTCGCATATCAGGCTGTTGCGGTTTCCCGGCGAGGGGTAGGCTAAAGGCCCACTGTTAAGGAGGTGATATGTCTGGACTGATCAACCCGCATGCGGCCCCGGAAGAAGCAGCCTATGCGCTGATAATTGAGCTCGTTCGCGCCCAGCGCGTGCCGCAATATGAAGGCGATATTTCCGGCCTGCTGGCGATGTACGACGAAGCCGTTAACCATTTTAAAGAGAAAGAGACCAAGCGTTAGGCGTGGGCGTCGTTGTGCAGGGAAAGGGTGACGCCTGCGGGAGACGCGCAGGCGTTGGCTGGATAACGGCTTGAGTTATCAGCTGCCGCGGTAGGTAGAGTATCCGTACTGACTGAGCAGCAGCGGGATATGCAGTTTTTGATTTTGCTTTGTGACATTGAAAATAACCGGAACCACCGGGAAGAACGTATTCATGTTTTGGCTTTTAAAATAGTCACCGGTTTTAAACGTCACTTTATACACCCCCGGCTCCATATTTTCCGCCTGCGGATAGAGCGATTTAATCCGCCCATCGGCATCCGTTTTGCCGGTGGCGATATGCTGCCAGCTCTCCCCTTGCTGCTTATCCAGCTCAATCTGCACCCCCGGCGAAGGGAGCCCGGTTTGCTGATTAAGAATGTGTACGCTGAGCGTGCCCTCTGGCGCCGCCAGCGCGCTGAAGCTGAGCAGGGAAATTACGGAGGCGATAACTAATTTCATAATCGTGACCTTTTGGGCAAGTGAAAGTGCCCTAACTATAGTCAGCGCGGCGGGGAAAAAAATTAAACTTTTTGTTATCAGATTGCGGTGATGGGGACTGTCCCCATACACAACACGCCGAACCGGTTTTGTCGTGAGAAGAGGAAGTGTCTTATGTGTAAGTAACCCCGTGCTCTGCGTAACAGGATACGGGGCACTTAAACTGTCAGAGAGGGGAAATAGATTAGCTCGGGTCAAATATCACAAGGTTAAAGAATATACGCCGTGGCCTCTCCCCCCTCTAACAGAACAGTGCTCACTGAAAATGGCCTGCCGTATTCGAAATAATCATTTAATATTATTTAAACGACTATTCCAGTGGAAATAATCACCTGGCGCAGATATTAATTATTATCATTGATTCTCTTGTCGCCACGCCTTCACCATCTCCTTTGTTACCTCTTTCTTGTAGCAAATGGGTGAATACCCACCCGCTTTGCTCCAGGCACTGCGGCCACCGCACGAGCTGCCGTTCCGCGCGGTATTGAAGGGACAGGCACAGGTGCCGGGGTAGGATGCGACAGAGTCATCAATAATTCTTTGCCTGACCTGATCATCGCTTAAGGAATTCGATTTGGCGATAGAAATATCTGATGCAAAGACAAACACAACAGCGAATACGGAGATGGTGACGAATTTGATGTTCATTTGGATCTTTCCAGGTCGAAGATGAACATCGAGGGTATGCTTTCAAAAAGCATTGAATATTGATCTTTAGCAACTGTCATTCGCGCCAGCTTAAAATGCGATACCTAGCCCCGGTAGCATAAATTAAAGTTATGAAGAGTGTTAGCCTGTTTATTATTTGCCTGCAAACATTTATTGCAGGAGGAAATATTTTTCAGAAAATGAAATTAATCAATAAGGCGACCAGATTACGGAAAATCGCTATCCAGGATAGTAACGTGTGAGACGCTAGCTCCAAGACAATGACGCCATTTTTGCCGCCAGCGACACAAAGACGACACAGAGAGGAAAATAGTCTGGATGAAGATTGGTATAACGCTTTGATTCAAAATGGCACCCTACAGGATTCGATATAAACACATAACAAACTGATTTTATTTAACTATGCAGGTTACAAAAATCACACATACCCCCAAATGTACCCCCATATATTTTTCTGTGGGTGAGAATTGACTATTTATCGTACAATTTGGGGCTCACGGCACCTTCTCACATGTCGGTAATATCCACCGGTACAAAATCACGCCCAAATTTATGTGCGGAAAAATTTCTCTATATACATGCAAAATGTGTTGGTTCGGTTGGTTCAGTTGCCTCAAAACGTAAAGTCCATTGTTTTATTTGGATATTTAGCAAAAAAGTGAACCAACACCACCAGATTTTGAACCAACATTTACCGCACTGAGCCAACATTGCATCCAAACCATAGAGAGAATCCAATGAAAATGTATCTTATGGACCTGAAACAGGTATGTGAAGCTACCGGGTTTCGAAAGACTGCTATCTACGACTGGATGAAAAAAGGTACTTTCCCTCACCCAGTTAAGATAGGTCGTAGCGTTCGCTGGCCATCTGACGAAATTGAGGAATGGATAAATGGGCATATTTCTCATCGAGATAATGGTGCCGACTAAGCTGGTTTTACCTGCGAGACAGTCCCTCCCCCCCCCTGGGGTGACTCTAAAGGTGCGATTTCCGTATTTTTAACTAACAACAGGGTAACTAACGATTGCCCTGTTCGTCTGAAAGATTCCCTCTTACATCCGGGATATTACCGCATGTACGGGCCCACCATTAGTAACCGGTCAACCATGAGAATGACCTGCACAAAATGAGGCTCTCAGAAACATCAATGGGTCGGCTATTCGCCGGGGTATAGCTGATGGTTGGGATCGAGCCACACGACGTAAAACACATTGCCAATGAAAAAACCGTGTATGCGCCCATGCTCATTGCGAGATATTGCGAACTGATAAGGCGTATAGCTCTGGAACTGCTCGTTAAGGTGAGCAAAGCCGTTAGGTTCGGAGGTCGTTTCCCACTCGATACAATGCGATTTGAGAGCCGCATTTCGGTTTGTCGTGAACTCAAGCGGCGTCAGACTTGATATATCTTTGAGTCGCTCCAGTACCTTGCAAAAGTAAGCGGTCGCCTGTCCTGCAAAACCAAACTTAGCGTGCGCGGGGTCAATGTACTGGAAAGAAAAGCTAAGCGTTGACGTGGTAGGGTTGGGTGTTCCGGCGACGATTTGGTTACCCGCCGCCGGGATTTTACTCGCTTTAATCTTTCCTTTAGCCACGTTCAGGCATCCATCATGCCGCGGTAGAATTTAGCGGTGACATCTTTGTCGATATCATTTCGACACGGAACATCGGATGGTATCCCTGCGCGAGCCAATAGCCAAGGTTCTTCCTGGTGGGTCATCTGCTCCAGCTCATAAGCCGAGTAGCCGCCAAAGACTTTATAAATCTCGTCCAGATGCTCGGTAACGTCCTTAGTGAGTTCCGGGCATTTTATTTCACCGGTGATCGGCTGCCACTTATAGTCAGCAAACCGAATGTACAGATCCCTTGCCACGGGGCCATGTACCCACGCCTCAAACCGATCGGCGATAAGCTCTTCGCCATCGTTCAGAGCCATGTACCAGGCATCTGCGTAAAACACCATTTTCTGCAGTTTCAGCGGTGTCATAACATCCCCGTGCTCTTGAGCAAAGCACAGCAGATAGTCCGCCACGCTGTTTAGGGTTGCAACTGCCATGATCCAATCTCCTGCCGTTTATTATCGTCTATAACCATCTATTTCTGTCAATAGTCGCATATAACCCAGAATAATGCGCGCTGTAAAGTGCGGCCTGATGACTGCTGGTGATAGCTCACATCTCATCGGAGTTTGGTCGAAACCGATAGCCGCCAGCCAAGGCAGAAGTGACACTCAATAACACCAGTTGACGTGCGCGAACTGCGCAGGCGCAGAGTTGTGAGCTACTGCCGGTGGCCCGCAAACCTCGTTTTAAGCTTAACAACTCTTAACAATGAAAGCGCGTCACTTACCTGTGCGGTCGCTGGTGGCCTTTATTTGAAAAGTTAAACGGGGGCGCTCAACGCCGGGGAAAAGGTCACCATCACCGGGCACCAAGCTGAGCAGCAGACACTATCGCATTACCACCAGTATTGTTGTAAATCTGAATAACAGCGCTCTCTGTCACCCTGCTGCCGGCACCTTCTTTAGATGCCATCGCCGAAATAAGTTTTGCCAGTACTTTCGGGTCGTTAAGGTTAAGTTGCTGACGTTCATTAAACCCAGTAGTTCTTACGACATGACGGATATATTCTTGAGTGTCGTTTTCCTTTGACGGAGCCCAGCGTTTGGAAATTTCATCAATCGTATTGATACCGCGGGCACCATAAATCTGAAGCTGCTTAGTCGCCGCTAACACGCCCTCATCCAGCGTAGGGAACACGGCGAACTTACCGCTTTTGGTATTATGAGTATCGTACCCATAAGCCGAACGCAAATTACCGGGATTATTGAACCGATCGGCGATAGTGCGAGATTTATCCGCGATGTCGGCAGGAGCTGAAAAAATGGGGTTTAATTGTCCAGAAACAAACACCGATTTAATCGTGCTCCATGATGGAGCTAAGAACTCTTTCATCGCTGGGCCAACACTTCTCGGATCAAATCCAGTCTTATCCTTTACCCATTCGGCAGCGGAGTTTGCACTACCCTCCGATTTATTCATCCAGTCATTAAATGTTTCACCCTTAAGAAACTTAATGACGTTATCGACAGTTACGCCCATTTCCCTGATATTTGTCATAAACTGGTTAACATCGTTAGTGAAATCCGGGGATGCGAGATAATTACTGAACTTCTCTATACCACCAGCAAGCCCATCAATCCACTTCCCGAGATCAGGTGATTTAAGAACCGTATCGATCGCGCCGGATAACGCATCTGACAATTTACTCAGTTGCGGCGCCATAGGACCAAGGCCGATTACAAAGGCCCTGTTAATGCTTCTTTCGCTTAGCTCAATCTGATTAATGAACTCCGTCCATTTTCTGTTTTGCTCATCAGTAATGTTTAATCTTTCAGCATCCTTCTTCGCCCTTCGCTCCATCGCATCAATTTCTTCATTGCTCATATTTTTGAAGCGATTAAGGTCTTCAAGACTGAAGAAGTTGGTCAGGCCGTGCGCCTGCGCACCCTGCAGTGTGCTGCCGTTCTGCACGAAGATATCGCGCGCGTTGCGGATCATCTGCGGGAGCAGTTTGGCCGGGTCCTGGTCGGGGTTGTTAATCCCCATCGCCTGAAACGTCCAGCGCTTTGACAGGTCCATTTGAGAATCACGGATAGCGCCCAGCGTACCTGCAGGATTCCCAATTGCCCTCCTGTAGTTGGCTTCTATGGCACTCAGTCTCCCTGCCGACGTACCGATCCCCAGGGACATAAATCTCTGCTGAGCTGCCCCAGCTCCCAGAGTATTGATACCAAACAGGCTACCTACGCCGAGAGCGCCGGTAAACAAGCCAACAATGCTACCCCATGACAGAAGACTAGCTGTCGCTTCACTGATGTGCCCTGCCAGCGATTTAGCGTCTTTCGTCGCATCGCTGAGGAAGCCCTTCGCAGAGCGAGTGCTTTTGTTGAATTCGTCCTGCTTTTTCTTCGAGTCTTCCAGGTTGGTATTGAGCCGATCGATACCGCTGTTGATGGTCAGAATGGCCTCGGCCACGGCATTAAACTCCGCGCCTAACTCCTTCGCCTCACCTTTGGCTTTTTCGGTTTGTTTGCTGCTTTCGCCAATACCAACGGCAGCTACCCTCCAGGCTTCCGGTAAATCATCCAGCGCGCTCTGGTACTCGCGAAACCTTTCCATAAACGCGACAAACTTGTCGTCATTTACGTCAATGTCTACGATCGACTTAGCTACCATTGAACTCACCTCAATTAGGTAATGATAAAAATTAAGAACAAACGCCGTCAGGCATGCACTCATTAGAAAGGGACGCTAGTGCTTTATCCACGAGTCCTCGAGCGATTTCATGGATAGTTGGCGCAACGCCGATACCTGATTGCTGGCGCTGCTTTTCCTGAATTTTTCTGATTGCCTGAATCTGTGCTTCGCTGAGCAAGACAGGTTTGACGGACTGTTTCGACATGGCCACCTCCTGATATTTATACAGCCATTATAATTTCACATATTGAAATGATCATTACCTGCATTGCAATTAATGAAAGAATAATTTCGATCGTTACCAGAAGGAGAATTGATTGTTTTATAGACTTTTGGCGAGTACTTGACGAAGATTGCATAATGACTTTTCGCTGCTGAGTCTCAACTTAACAAGGAAGACCTGATGCCCTTACCTGAACGCATGAAACCAGCCAAAATCAGCCGTCAGAAACTAAAGGAACTGGCGGATATGGCCAAAGAGATACTGTCGCAAATTGATAACGGCGCCGGCGAAGATGATGAAGGGCTAAAAGCGATGATTAATGACTGGAACAGGCAGGTCGTTAATCCGTATGAATTCTCTGATTTCCGTGACTTTTCCTCATGGACCGACGCAAAGAACTTTACCCGGATGGCATTTAATCAGGAGAAATACGTTGCGGATTTAACCTGGGATGAACTCGTTCAGATAATTAGTTTCGTGTGCAATGCTGAAAGCAAGGAATCGGAACAAAGCTACGCGCTGGGATTGCTGGAGAAAAACTTTGATGCCAATCCGTCCGATCTCATCTACTGGCCTAATGAATGGTTCCAGGATGAAGACATGCTTCATGTAGATTTGACGCCTGAAGAAATAGCCGGATACCTGATGGCAAGATCTGGCCGGCTTCTAAGCGATGCGCCACAAATCGACCTGAGATACCCGCTACCTCCCGGCGCAGCAAGTTAACGCTAAGAGATATCACCCCTGATGTGCCTATACATAGCCAGAACACGTCAAACCAGCCTATAGATAGGCAGGACACACTGTTCCTGCCATACATAGCCAGAACAAACCGTTTCTGCCTATAAATAAAATATGGGCATTTTGATGAGGCTTTTGATTTTACATATAGCGTTGAAACTGACACGCAGTGATGACCACCAGCATGAACAGAACGACGAGGACAACGCCCATCACCCTGCACCTTGTAAAGAATGCCACTCCTGCAGAGAGACCAATTAACGCCAGGGTGACTGGCCAGATAGCAATTGCTGACAAGTGGGCCGCTATCAGGTAATCCTTTGTCAAACCTTATATCTCTTTTTCTTTCAGGGCTTTTGTAACTACCGAACACATAACAGGCTAATTAGCAAAACATAATCAGAGCCCTGTGATAACAGGGCTCGCATTTTTCTGGTTATTCAAAGAGAGCTTTTTTTCGCTGCTTCAACCTCAGTTTCACAAACATCATAGTTATTGAAATTATACTGAAGGAAGATATATCCTTTATCAGAACTGTTTGCTCTAGCTTCGATCGATACGGAAGTTAATTTACTTTTTAGTGGAGCCTCTGCAGTTCCTTTCCACTCAGCTGACAAATATCTTTCATGCTTATACAATCCCATCATCCAGTCTCTGGGGTCTTTCCATATTGAACCAGCCAGAAGGAAGTCATTTTCCTTGGCCTTTCCATAGATAGAAGATAGTGACTCCATGAGATCTTTAAATCTTGACTTGATAGTAAAGCCATAACTATCGGTATCAATATCTTTCCCAAGAGCTCTTATTTGGCATAGCCCTACTGTTGGAGATATCAACAGCCCATACGCCTCAAAGCCAGCATTCATTTTGGGTAAAGAGTTAGCCGTATAAAGATTGACATTATTCGCCATTGGCTCAAGCTCTTCACCAATCATGTCTTCAATATTTTTCTTAGACAAACCGGCCTCTAAACCGAATGGTCCTTCACCTGGTGGAAGTAACGGCGTTCTGGTGGAATGGGGTTCTGCTTTGTCTGCTTGTTTTTCTGTGATTGCTTCGTTTGCTTGCTCATTAGGTACTTTCACTTCAGCTAACCCATACGTTGCCGAAAGGTATCTCTGTTGAAGCATCGCCCTTGTTTGCTCCTGCGTCGCAATAGCAGATAGTTTCAGTGCCTGTAGCAGACCACCACTGTACTGACTTGCATCTTTCTTAGCATCGGCAATCTGTGTATCAAGGGTTTCAATTTCAGTTTTTAATGCCGCCGCTGCTTCAGGATTTGGTTTAACACCGCTAACAGATATCTCAATCTTAGCCCCCGACTCAATCGCGTTAATACGCTGCTCCAAAAGGGCTTTATTAGTCCCTAAGACTTCAAGTCTGGCTGTTATAAGATTTCTAATTAATCCGCCAGTATACTGCCCCTGCTGTGATTTAGCCTCGACAATTTCTTGTTCAGCCTTAGCTAGTTCGCTACGGAGACTTGCAACTTCCTGCTTCTGCTCCGGGGTTAAATCCTTTGGCCCACACCCAGCCAAGAGGCTAGTGGCAATAACGCATGCTAAAAGTGTCTTTTTCATATCCCTAATCTCATTATGTCAGCTCGGATTTATCCTAACATCAATCGAAGCAGCAAAAAATCACCACCAATTCCTGTAGTAGGTAGAAGCGAATGGATCACCGTGTCGATGTAGCACGGAGTTAACACGTATCCCTGATAAATACACAGGTATCGCCCCTCCTGATTTCCATCTAATATTGAGCTATATCATCTGCATACCCTGTACGCATAGCTCTGACAGTTCTTCTGCGCCAGTCTGTGAAGAGGTATCATACCCCGACACTGCAGGTCGCATGAAGGATGCTGGATCTGTTTATTGAGTATCGGCTTCAAATGCCCGTGATTGCTGGGTTTCTTGTAATGCGTTTTCTCAGTGGGTACACCCTTGTGTACACGGTATTTTGAGGTGCTGCCTTTGGCTGCTCATTTTATGCTCTCATGCTTGCTGTTCTGGCCTCTTATCTTTTGCGCCTTATTGTATGATACCTCTATCCCACAATAAGGAATCAGCCAGCCATGAGAATGACCAGCCGCAAAAAAGAGATACTCAGCTACTTTGAGCCGGATAACCTCGAATGGGTGACGGGTGAGATTGGTGCGCCGCCGTTCGATGTGTCGGGCGTGGCCTACCTTCTTCATGGCATGGCGTCGTTCGATAAGCGCCACCAGCTAGAATCAACCCGGCGAACTCTTGAAAGTATAGTTGCTGGTGGGTTGCTTGAGCGGGTGACAGTGTACGAATCCCGGCAGATAAAAAGCGGCGGTGAGACTAGCGCAACGGTCGTGCGCTACGGTTTACCCGGACAGTGTGCCGTTGTGCGCGATAATGGCGGCGCTGATAAAGCGATTGATGGGGAATGCTGGCGGGTCAGTTAAGAGCCTGCAATCTGTCGTTAATGCTGTTCAGGTCGTAAACCCGGCGTTCAATATCCAGCATAAGGAAATTGCGTATCTCGGCCTGTTCAGGATTATCAGATTCTCTGGCCTGTAAGAGCAATTCATTGTAACCATGCAATCCCCCCGAATTTTCCGCCGGGGTAGTCCCCCTCCCACGCAAACAGCTAACAGGCTGGATGCTGGTATCATGTGTTTGCTTCTCCAGCACAATAAGGCAATCCCACCAGTCGCCAAAGTCATACGTGTAAACCAGCTTGTCACCCTCATTCTGGATCGCCGCCCATAGTGGCGTGATTGCCGCATTATCCATGCTTTCACCCTCACCCCATACGCGATACTCGCTACCTAGATCACCTTTACGGCCTTTCTCGAACATATACAGATGTTCGTCATTCCAGCCAAAAGCCAACTGGATCACCGCGTGAAGTTCACTAAAGGGGATTTGCTCTGGAACCAGCACACGCCGCCATATTGGTGGTTTGCTGTCTCGGATGGTTATCTTTAGCTGGTACATGCAAATCCTGAATAAATGCGAATCGGAAGGATAACGATACTGACGCACTCACAATTCTGTAAAGGTGAATAAAGGTAATTTGCTTAATAAGCATAAGTTACATGCGGAATAATCCCGTATCTACCTGCGCGGCGCTGGCTTCTTCCACTGGTAGGCAGGCGCTCGCATCATCTCCCCGAACCGTTTGCGCCGGGCTGTATCAGCTTCAATAATGCGCTCCATTTCCCGAACCTCTGCCGGGGTAAGCTGGTGGCCTTCATGCTCCAGTTTAGCGGCTGTGATTGCGGCTATCTGGCGTGGGGTCATTTCACCTTTCCTTTGAAGGTAGCAATTTAGCTACTGCTTGCATTGGTGTAAGAGCCACCATCGTATCACTCAGGGAACTGTAGCAATTCTGCTTGGTACAAGCGGATTACAATATTGATCTGCCCATGATGAACTATCTTTTTATCAGTAACCTTTTCCCATAGGGATGGAATATCCATATCATGGCCTGAAAGAAGCAATTTAGCGGCATCAACTGCATATCGCTTATTCTTTGCCCCTCGTTTTAAGCCATAACTATTTGCTGGAATCCCTTTTACCATCCCTTCTGAACATAGTCCGATGAATGCTACTTTTGGGCATCCTTCATCATAAACACTCAATGTGTTGATGGCATTGCCCCATGCCGAACGAATGTCTGGGCTATCCTTCCCAGAGCAATCGGTAACAACCATTAAAGCGGCTTCCGCGTATTTATTCATGGGTGACTCCAAAGATTAATATTTCTATCCAGATGATAACAGGTTGTAAATCGCTTAGGCTCACATCGCCTCACGCTACAAGTGGCGGCGTAACCCTTAGTGTAACCTTAGGGCAATCCCGGCAAATCCTTACCATTGTTACCCGCACAAACTGGCGTAATGATGCTTGTCGCTGGGTCGCTGGGTCGCTGTTTTGCGTACTAATTACCGCAACCCTGAATATTTTAGACGGCTTACACCACGATTTGGCTTCCAGCCCACTACTGGCGCGGGTCTCGCCTCATATGGGCTTTGATTCTGTCCTGAACAGTCCAGTATTTCAACATCGGTGACTATACGGATTGCTAACATGCGCCGCTTTTTTTAACCCTTCGCAGATCCCGCCTTGCTTGCATTGAAACGGATCTCGCTAATCTCAGCTCAAGCCGTGCGATTCTGTCGGCATGTAGCCCCATGAGTCCGTTAATCAATGTCATCTCGCGCCATTCTTCTGTTCCCGGCGTCGGATTATTCGCCAGTAATAGCCCGTATCTCTCAGCCAGCATGAGGTTTCTTGCACGATTTCGCACCAGCGGAGAAAGCGCCTCTCCCCCCTCAAATGGGAAGAATGCCCGCCGACTGCGTTCGCCATGTTTGACGGCATTAGTATTGCCCAACGGTGCGCCTGCGCCTTTCCGCTTGCCACCCCATCCCGATCTTGATTGTTGGCTATTTTTTTTCATTTAACGGCTCACTGTGCGCATTTTTGTGCGCAAAAACCTTAACAAACCCTAACAATACTTTAATAAAACTGTATATCTAACTTCCTCCATCTACTGCGAACGGATAGCGCCCAAGCCAGAAATATCAAGCCTCTCCACCATTTTGCGAATGCGCAATTCGCGCTTACAAATTACTGCGAATTCGCAATTTCTGTACGCAATGCCACCGTTAGCATTCGTCAGGTAGTACGCACGTTGAATACGCAGTTTTGCTGCGCACCTGGCTGCGTACTGCGTACCAGTGGAACGAACCAGATATTTAGGACGTCCTGAATCAGGATTTGGCTTCCAGCCCACTACTGGCGAGGGTCTGGCGCTGCTAGGGTTTTAAATATGTACTAAACAGTACTAAATTTTCCGCCGTTTTTGTGCGAACGTTACTGCGAACCATCGCCCCCGCTGGTGGTCTGCCGTTGCCTCTTGCCGCCGTTTAACCGGAAGGAGTTACCGTTCGGTTGCGCTATCCCCATGCGGTGCTGAGTTTCGGTGACAGCTTTATGCAGGTCGCCAAAGTTCTCAGCCTTCACGGGCGGTCGCTTCACGTTATCCAGACACATATCATGGCGCTGCTTTACCCATTCCCGATCATCGTCCTCGGTGCATAACAGCATGACTTCCTGCCAGCGTGTAGCTGCCCTGCGATACAGCCCCTTCGCTTCCAGCTCCTCGGCCTTACTGTCCTTTATCATGTGCGTTCCCTTTATCTCTGGCCTTCTCCACCAGCATGGTAGCGGCCTGTTGCTGTTCTGTAGTGACCTCTCCGCATGGTTGCCCGGTCAGGTCGAACCGTGGCCATCAGTAGAAAGCGCTTTCTGATATGGAAAGCGGCGGGCATATGGCGACAATGCCGCTTTCAGTGACCCCTGTCAGCGTGTAGCGGCCCTGCGGTAAAGCCCTCTCTCCTCCAGAGACTCGGCGATCTTTGGCATTTTTAATCACCGGTAAATTCTTTCTCATCAAAGGAGAAATTACGTCCGCTTGTTGAATAAAATAAATTCAGAAGCATACCTATTTTATTATTGGGAACATGGCTCGCATGTTCTGTCATCTTGGCGAGCGCGATTATTTCCCACCAGTAACGCTTCACCATCTTTAAAGATATGTCGTAAGCTCTGTTGTAAAGACTATCGCACTCGTCCTGTGTCGATCCTCTCGCCCGGCATTCCTTCAGTATTTCGCTTATATCGCTGGCATCACCTCTGCCGCCCTTTTTAAGTAATTCCTCCGGGTCATCGCCTGAATACACGTGCTCCGCCATCACGCCGGAAAAACAGATAACCAGTCGCGGAATAACTGCGGATGTACCGCGTGTGTAATTACATACGGCCGCGCAGTCCTCCACCTCTTGCCCGTGGCTTAACCTGGCTATTCTGAACTCATCAGCTAGTGCTATTTGAATCTGCCGTGATCCACTTAACCACGCAGCCAGTGCATGGACTGCCTCATGGATGGCTATATTCCTTTTCCACAGCGGTTTTTTACTTAACTGAATCACAGTATCGTTTTTCATATTGTCCCCGTTCAAAACTGAACATCATCAAACGGCGGGCGCTGGTCAAAATCATCAGGGGTGTTATATAGCTCCCATCCCGGCGCGGATTGCGTTTCGTGGCCCCTGCTGGCTCCGCTTGCTTTGACTGACTCGGCCCGCTTCCCGCCGGGGCGTACCGTTCTGGCGCTGATCACGCTGTCGGCTACTACCTGATAGCCTTGCTGTGTACCGCCATCCTTGCCCGCCCACTGATTGACCTGCATCGCTCCGGCAACACTGACTAAATCGCCTTTAACGTGTCCTGCCAGTGCGTCGGCCTGTTTGCCGAATGCCACCACGCCCAGCCAGAAAGTAACCTCTCCGTTATCTGCCGCATTACAGGGCGGAACTACCGCCAGGCGGGCCATAGCCATGTTTGTACCTTTCCCGGTTGTTCGGGTCTGTGGGTCGGCCACCACCGGCCAAATGCTGAAATTTGAGCTGTCATAGCTGGAATTCTCTCTGATGTTCTGTATCTGATTCAGTGCTGGCTCAAAATGGCTCAATAATGCATATACCCGTTAATTGCCTTATGCTCAGACACCAGCAAGCACTTCAGCAAATGCGCCACATCGTCTTCTGCTGATACAGCCATTTTATTGATTTCGGGTATAACAACACCCGCGAGCGCGGGTGTTGTTGAAGAATTAGTAAGAATTATGATACCGCTGATAATTCTTTATCGTTCGCTATTTCTTCGCCAATTTCTAGTGAGCGGTAATATTGTAATGCTGCGGGGTCCGCAACATATTCAACCTTACCGTGATGTTCCTCCACACATTGGATTATCTTACTCAAGTCTGTCTTAAAGAATTCTTTGCGCAGATTCACCTTATTCATGCGTTCACTACTAAGTTTGTTATGCAAAGCGTACTCAAGAGCTGGCGCATCATCACAGCTAATCATTGCATGCACATCGAACTCAAACGGCACGCTTGCACCGCTCAATTCGCTAACACGATCTAGCGGTTCAAGTCGGCGAGTCATGCCTATCTTATAGACATTTTCACCAAATGAACCAATGTTAGAAATAACATAAACATGCCCCTGCTTGGTCATCTGTGCCATTGATTTTGCCCGTTCATACTGCTTATGGACATCTTCAATCTCTTGCTCTAACTGACGGCGGGTTTCTTCAAGTTCCTGGCGATGCTCTTCATCTGCGGCCAACAGGGCCTCTTCGACGGCTTTTCGCCGAGCCTCGAGCTCTTGTTCTTTGGCTTCAGCCTCTTGCTGTTGCCTTTCAAGTTCTTCTGCGCGCTGGCGTTCTTCACGCATTTGTCGTTTTATTTCATTCTGAGCCTCGCGCTCATCCTGAGCGGCTTGAAGCTCCAGCACTTTATCTCGAAATTCTTTTTCCACTTCCTTCCAATCAGAACGATCGCGCAATTGGAAAAAATCATATTTAGCTATCAGTGTCTGATATATCTCTTTTTCTCTTCTGATATCTTCAAGCTTTTTCTCAAAATTTTTCAACGTCACAGAAGCAAGGAGAGTCTTACGCTTATAGCGATAGGTATCATCGAGAACCTTCTGTATTTCCTCCTCTGCTGATTGATGTTGCTCACGAAATACGTTCTCAAAATCAAAAGCAAAATCAACGGCTTTACCGAGGATTTCTTTACTTTTTATTCTATTTAACTCGATAATCTGTCTGAGCTCTTTTTTCAGATTGTCGTGTTCAATTTCGCGAGCAATATCTTTATTTTTATACTTTTCAATCGTATCTTCTTTTTCCTCAATCTCAGCCGCAAGAGATTTCTGACTTCTCAACTCAAGATACTCAATAACTTTTTTATGCTTATTAATCAGATATCTATAGGTTATATAAGCACCAATGGCGCCCCCCACACCTAAGACGATCAATATCGGATATAGCGCTTCCATCTCCCCTTCCCCCAGAGTCAGCAATTAGAATCATCTGAAATATACAAGATCTCGAATCCGAAGTTCCACATTAACCACCCATTTGCAGTAAGTTTGCAATCTGGTTAGATGGGACGGACCAATCACCTCATAAACCAAGCGCCAGGATATCTAAAACTGTCTTAGTGTTGGTTCAAAATGGTAGTTTGTTGCCTCATTGTTGGTTCATTTTTTAAACATGAAACCTTATTAAACATATACATATAACCACTGAGGCAACTGAACCAACTGAACCAACACCTAAACTACACACATGAAAAAATGCTTTTACTCTGGCTGGTCATCGTCCGGCAGATACTGCAGGACATAAACCCGAATTTGTCGCCCATCAATGCGTGGAGACTTTCTCTGGAAACCGCGGCCAGACGTCGGCGGCGTTAGCATGCCAGCTTTCTTCAGGACTTCTGCAAACTGACGAGTGTTAAAGCCGCGGGCGATCTCCCCTTCGAAGGCTGCCGGGAAGGTATAGAACACCATCGGGTCAGTCTCATGACCGCCCTTCTGCCGGTATCCCGCCATGTTGGAGATGGGGAGACTGGTCGGGTCATACGGGAACGGTGCAAAGCGGCTCATGCCGTAAGCGTTCAGGAATGCCTCTGTCTGCTCAATAATTTGCTGATGCTCTTTGTTGCCGGTACCGAATTCACGCAGCCAGGCGTTATAGCTGTACTGAATAGCATCCCGACACGTCTGCTCATCCCAACCGGTGATCACATTACCTAACAATAGTGCGGCTTCCAGAATGGCAAACCGGGCGCCAACACGATGAACCTGCTCCCCGTAATCCGACGGGATCAGACTACGCCAGCGCTCTTCCGCTGCTCTGACAGCGTTCACCGCCTCTTGCTGGTGGTCAGCCAGCCATTTCACCCACTCACGCCCAGCCACTCCATGGTGATGCTGGTATGCATCTTTGAGGGCATCGGCATGGTGTTTGCCGTTGGCATGCTCATGGAAACGAACAGCCCGGCGCATCGGGATATTCAGCAGGCGAACCAGCTGGCCTGCTTTAGCCTTGCGACCGGCGCTCGCAATGAAGGTTTCCAGATCCATCTCACCGGTACTGATGGCCACAGTACGCCAGCGCTTCAGATCACGGTTCCCCCCCTCCTTCGCGCCCTGCAGCTTACCCGTACCATTAAATAGCGCGTAGGCAGATTTGTAGACCTCCACCGGATCAGCGCCCTGCCCGATTTCGTTTAGCGGCATCAGCGCGTCGTTGTGTGCGGCAGCTTCATTCGCCAGCCCCAGCGCGGTACCGTACCAGGTAAGGCGCAATACATCAGGATTGCCGTAGAGACTGGATGCCACATTGGCAGTGGTGGTCTTACCGGCGCTCGACTGCTCATAGAGATGGATACCAAAACCATCAGCGCCGGCAAGGCCAATCAAAGGAGCTGACAGCGCTGCGGCCACGCCAGTCATCATCGAGTAGTTGCCAGAGGCCAGACGTCCAACGCTCTCTCGCCAGCTCTCAACAGTACCGCTGGTGGTATAACCGGATGCGGCAGAACTTCGTCCGTTAAACAGCACCGGTTGATCTGGAGTACCAATGATCTCGCCATCCGGCATGATGTAGGCACCACACTGCCAGCCCGTAGCATGCGCAATCCGCCATACCTCACCATTGGCACAGCTCTGCAGCCAGTCGGCCAACGTTGCACGTAAACCACTTTTGGTTGTGACGTTCAACCCACCAGCTTTGAGCGTTCGCCAGCCTTCGCGTTCACCAATATCAGCAAATGGTATTGCCTGGACAGTATCCCCCTTCGAACCGAATGGGCGCCAGCGCAGGATCAGATACCGGGTTTTACTGTCATCTATGCCAGTGCCTATGACCTCCAGAGCAGAACACAGCCAGCTTTCACGGGTAGTTATTTCCCCGGTATCTTTGTCTGATTTGGGTTCAACCCAAAAAATACCGTCAGCTCGGCTTTCAACATGTGGCTTCAGGTTGTCACTATTCGCAGATTTATTGGCTTTCAGAATTGATGTCGTTGTGTGCTCGCCCTGTTCTCTGAGCCTGGCCAGATATTGCCTCCAGTTTTCCGGTTTTTGGTCAGGAATTCCCTTATATAATTTCGCTTCCAGTACACCTGCCTGAGCAAGTTTTTCCCCAATGGCATTAATCATTATTGGCTCAATGCTTCCAGCCAGATAAACACGAGCACTGCGACGCCCTTTATCAATAATTTGCAGGTTCTCCAGTTCCGCCAGCTGCTTCGGTCCAAGATAAATGGGAGGTGTTCTGTCCTCAGCGACTTGTTTACCCATGCCCTCTTCCCATCCTTTTGCATGTGCATACGCATCGGTTCCAGCAAAAATAACTGCTTCAGTAAATTTTTCTTTTGGCAAATGTTTCAGGTTAGGTGCCAGTTTCATTGACGCTTCTCCCGATGTGCACGCAAGACGTAATCAGCAAGTTCTTCATCCGCCGTTTTAATCGTTTCTGGTACATCCTGGAGTAACGAGATCAGAGCACAAATTAACTGCATATCCCGTTCAGATGCTTTCGTGCCCTCTAACCATATTGAGAGCAGTGCCTGTGCTTGTTCAACACGACATTGGGCATCAATAAGCTGCATATCGCTCATACCCTGACCTCCGCATCAATTCTGGCCATATCGACAATCGCCAGGACTTTATCCAGCCAGCAATGCACAATGACTGCTTGCTCAACGTCGAGGTATGGTGATAAATCTGTCATTACATGAACCAACCCATTGCGAGCGCGGGCCATACGTTCTGCGGTACGCTCTGCCAGCGTAAAATCTTCCGGATACGGTTGCTCACGGGATAGCATCGCCTCGGCCTCAAGTTCAGCAGGATGGCGGTATATAGCGTTTATATTCATTTTCCCGCCCTCATTTTTGATTCTTTGACGCAGTCAGAACGACACACACCCGCATTCGCTACGGTATCGTTCAGCGCCAGCACCACCTCACCAACCGTACCCAGCATTGCGCCTATTTTGCGCATGTCTCCCTTTGCGGTCTCCTCGGTGTAGTTGTCATTGTCCGTGGCCCAGAACATCAGGCTTCCAATGGCACTAATGCCGAGTAACAAATCACTCACAGCCTCATCCATGCGGTTTTGAATGCCTTCCAGCTCATCAACGGTGGCGCCTTTGCCGAATTCGTGGCGAACTAAATCGTTATACAGGCTCATGCCGCCACCTCCTGAACGCGTGTGATGCGTACATGGCGGAACCCCTCACGCTGCGCCTGAAGCACTGCGTGGGCCATTGCTGTTTTAGTGTCGCTGGATGTGAGTTGATAGCCGATGCCAACGGTTAAACCGCGCTTATTAACGGCGTAGCCGGTGATGCGGAAATTGTTACGCATGAGCCACCTCCAGACGGATGCGACCAGCGAAAAAGCAGACATGATCCCGAACCAGAGAGCGGCGGGCTTCGCGCTCAGAATGTGCGGTAATGTGATGGATTTGAGTTTTAATTGTCGGCATATCGCGGCGAACAGCGGCGATAATCCATATAAATTGCGTATTTTGGGTAGGGGTAGTAGCCACAATGGCAGCCTCCTTGTACTGGGGATTAATCCCACCACCGGAAACGCCAATTTCACTGGTGGTGAGCTGAACAGGGTTGGCGTAACCGGCGTACAAGGTAACCGGCGCGGATTTCTCCGCCCCCATCCAACTCACCATAACTCTGCAAGCGGCACGGATTATAACCGCAGCGCTGAAAAAAGGGTGAGCGAATGTGAGGACACAAAAAAAGACGCTAGGCGCGTCATGTGTCGCCTTGTACTTTTCCAGGACGCCAATCCTGGCACCAGATTTTGCTGGTGCGTTATAACCATAGAACGGGATACCGTCAGGCCGCAAGCCCTTTTTGTTACGGTGCGGCAATTTATAGCTGGCGGTGTGATGTGCTCCACATCCACCGCCGGCGCCGGACACGCTATCTTCCAGATAGTCAGTTTCCGAACGTTTACCCGCGGGCGTAATTGTCTCGAAACTCTGCCAGGCGTTTTGTACGCCACTATCAGTGGCCCGCAAAGTGACAGGTTTTGACAGGTTTCCACGGTGGCGCACCGCCTGCAGAGCGTTAACTTTTGCATACATCAGGCCAGCCAGAGAGAGGCTTTTGCGCCGTGCACCGGTAATCATTGCTTCACCTCCGTGTACTCCTTCATGAAGCGCTCAATGGGCTGTACGCATGGGAACTGATAGCCCTCGCGATAGAACGTCACGCGGTTATGCGCTACAGCGGTTACGCTCACCATCTGGCCGTGAGCGTCGCGATAGGAGTGGTTTGGCAGCGGTGTGCTGGTGGGCTTATTCATCGTTAGCCCCCAGACGTTTAGCCAGCCAACGCTGAGAGAGGCGGGTTAATTCCGCTTTACGCTGGCCGTACTCCATGCCCATATCGATCAGCGTGATGTTTGTACCCTCCAGGTAGCAGAGGTGTTCCAGTTGGGCGGCGCTCATGCTATCGCGCGGTTCGCCGTCGATACCGTTCACCTGCGCCCACTGCTTAGCGGTCATGCCACCCAGCACAATACGGGCGATCATGTTGCTTTCATTGCTGTAGTGCCGGGCTCGCGTCTCTTTCCCCTGTTCTGCTCGGGCAGCATCCAGAGCGGCACACATCGGCTTGAAGAGGTTGGCGGCACCAATACGGGCCTTAAGCTGGCGGCGGTACTTCGCGGCGATTTCCGGCGCACTCAGCTGTAACGCCTCCTCGCACTGGATGAAGTACCTGCGCACAGCTCGCCCCTGCTCGTTACGCTCAACCATTGCCACTTCTTTAGCCATATCCAGCGAGAGAAGATAATCATGCTCAATTTGCTGGCGAAATTTTGCGCTCCCCGAAACGGGTGAGCTCAAATTTTCAACGGTGATGTAATCCACACCAGCGGCAAAACCATACTGACTAATGCGCCCTTTAATCCAGGTGGTGAAGTCTCGCCCCACACCCAGCGCTTTATGCAGTGCTCTGGCGCTAGCAATATTAGTTTCGCGCCCGCCAATTTGACCGGAAATAACGGGAACGATAGCGGCAAAGTCATTACCGTTAATTACACCAGAGTTAACGTCAGGTTGAGGGGCGGCCTCAGAATTAAATCTGCTTTTTTCGATTCTCATTTTGTCAGCTCCTTTATGCGGCGGTAAGGTTGTCCGGGTAGAGATTCAGAATGTCGGCGATATCCTGCTTAGAAAGGCCATAGTAACCACCAGCGGCAGCATTACTGTTTACCAGTTGAATAACTTTTAGAACGTCACCGCGCCCGGTAAAGCGGTAACGGAGGTGTGAGCCGATGCCGTCAGGGTTCTTTTCGTCGATACGTTCTAACTGAATATTAAGTCGACGCTCAATTTCACTAGCGTAGTTCCTGCCAGACGAAAGGCGGCAGTAACGCAGAATATCGTTTTCTGTCCATCCCTCAAAGCCGGTACGCAACATATAAACGCGGGCACGATGCTTTTTTGGGGTACGCTTAGGTACTTGTACAGGGCTGGTGGTCGGCGTAATATCAGAGGTGCGAATATCTGAGTTAGCCGCCTGCTTTTCGGGGCGGTTTTTCTTTTTCATTACACTACCTCACCACGCGATTCGGCAATGCGCTGATTAATCCACTCGTCAATTTCGCTTTCAATGAATGCGATCGAGCGCGAGCCAATTTTAATTGCGGCGGGAAAACGCTGTTCGCTCATAAGACGATACAACCACGCCTTACTGTAGCCAGTGCGTTTCTGAACCTCAGAGAATCGGATTAATGATTTGGGCATATTTACCTCGTAACGTCTATTGCGGTTTACGAGATAGTTACATTAAAAATCAGCATAATATAGATAGGCACCATTTTGTGGGATGCCCTCTATTTGAGAAGAAACTAAAGTATCAGTGGGCACTAATGATAGCTATGTAACACATGCTTAAAATGACCAATAGCAAGGATAATCAGGTAGAGTACCCACCATTAGCCACAAATGGTGAGCACACGATATGATATTGATTATTTTGATTTTTTTGCCCGCCTACCTATACCCTGCAGACAGACAGGACGCAGAACAAGGTTCACCGCCTCCGCCATATTTTTACCAGCCCCCCTTTCAGTTAAGTAGTCAATTACTTCTTTTTTAGTTGGTGCCGTCTGTGGATCATCTACATCATATGTTGACCAAAGTTCCTTTATGGCATCTTGGACAAACTCCAAACCTTCACTCTGATGCTCATACTTAGGAAGCAATAGAATGTCGCCACTGGCTGGCTCTGGAGCAACATCTATGACATGTTGAGGAGAAATTATCTCGTAATTCATAGAAATTACTTTGTTTGGCGCTGGCTTACGCACAAAATCGACATTCTCATTCTCAATCCATGCATACAATGAGTCTCTTGTTATAATAGTTTTACTCTTTGAAATTTCGCAATTTCTGTCAGTTGGTTTAACCGGTGTATATTCAATATAATCAGGCCCATTCCAGTTTTCTACTATTTGCTCTGAATAGCAGAGTATCGGTGTTAATATCCCACGCCTAATAGCCGTTAAAATCCCCGAACACATTCCCCATGCTTGTTTCCAACGTTCATGGTTGCAAGCCCTTACTTGATCAAGTTCTTTTCCTTCATCAAAATCAAATGGATCAATTCCAGCCAGTAATAAAGCAGCTTGGGAGATACTGAACTCTTGAACTGTTTTCCAGTGGGATAAGTCAGGAAGATTTTCGACAATAGGCATACGCCACCTCGCGCCCTCTGATTTTGGCGGCTATGCCAATCCGCAGAGGTGTGCAGATTTTCGGGGATCAGCCTAGACATAGCCTATTGTTTGTTCGTCTACACAAGTCTACTATCGTCTTTATATACTGTCTATGCATCCAGTCAGGCACGTTTCCCGAACGAGCCATGCACCACATTTTCACCATTCTCCAGCGCCTGCATATAGTCGGCATACCACTGGAGCATTTCCCGCCGGCCGTCCAGATACTGAGCGTGGTTGTATGTGCCGCGGATTGAGTTCTTATCGACGTGGGCCAACTGCGTTTCAATCCAGGCGGTGTTATAGCCCTGTTCATGGAGTATGGTGCTCATAGTGTGCCGGAAGCCGTGACCAGTCGCTTTACCGTCATAGCCGATTCGTTTAATCACCTGGTTGATGCTGGCCTCACTCATTGGCTTACCGGCATCATTCCGTCCCGGGAAAATATACTTCCCTCGCCAGGTAAGCTGGTGGATTTCTTCAAGCAGTTCGCGAACCTGAGTTGAGATAGGAACGAGATGTGGCCGCCGCATCTTCATTCGCTCTGCAGGGATATTCCAGATCCCCTTATCGAAGTCGATATCAACCCATTCAGAAGCACGGAGCTCAATTGTCCTGAGCCCAGTAAGCATAAGCAGGCGGGTAGCATTTCGAGTCACCACGCTGCCGCTATAGTCGTTCAAAGCTCGCAGAAAGTCAGGTATTTGTTCAACCGATAAATGAGGGAAGTGTTTTTGCTTTGGTGCTTTTAGAGTACTGGCGAGATCGACCACGGGATTATGTTCTGCTCTGCCGGTGATGACAGCATAGGTGAAGATCTGCCGGCAGGCTTGACGTGTCTTTTTGAGCTTATCAAGTACTCCACGTTGTTCCATCTTGCGAAGAACAGCCAACATATCAACGGGCTTAATATCAGTGATCGACCGAGAGCCAATATAAGGAAAAATATCTTTTCTCAGATACTCCAGGATGTCGCTGGCATAGCCTGCTGACCAGTTCATCGATTTATGTTCATGCCATTCCAGCGCCAGTCTCTCAAAGCTGTTTGATACGGCCATCGCCCTAGCATGTTTTTTTTCCTGCTTTTCCTGCCCCGGGTCACCACCAGCAGCCAGTACTTTTTTAGCCTCTGCTCGTTTTTGACGTGCATCGGCCAGCGAGACGTCAGGGTATACACCTAAAGCCAACGATTTTTCTTTACCGGTGACCCGGTACTTCAGCCGCCAGTATCGAGCGCCGTTGGGGTTCACCAAGAGGTAAAGACCACCGCCATCAGACAGTTTATAGGGTTTGTCCTTCGCTTTAGATGTATCGACCTGGCGGGCTGTAAGCTTCACTTGGGGGTATCTCATTTCATTGAACAGGAATCTACCCCCAAATGTACCCCCACATGAATGTGGATTTCAATAGACCATAGTAGACGTTGAGATAATGAAATATTGGAGAATACCGCTTGTATGCTGGGTTGAGTAGACTTCAGGAGATGTTAAGAGAAGTGAGTATGGCACGCCCTACAGGATTCGAACCTGTGACCTACGGCTTAGAAGGCCGTTGCTCTATCCAGCTGAGCTAAGGGCGCCCTGAGAAGCGAGTGCTTCGCGGAGTGAAACGCCTGGAATTATACGGTCCACGTCGGTTGAGTCAATCCATTTTGCCAGGAAACTGCGGGGCTTATACGACGCTGGCGAAATATCCTCCGCCAACTGTACAAGAAGCATACCACCGGGGCTCTTACGCCAGTAAATCGACTGAGTGGCCAGGCGCAATACACCAATAACCATGCAATGAAAAGGGTCAAAACCGGCTAAATTTTCCCCAGACAGGATAAAACAGCAAACGAGGACTGACAGCGAGGCCGGCTTCTGACAAAATATCCTCATCCCCCTTTCGTAAAGATACAGATGGAATCCTCTCTCTGATGGCAGCAAAAATTATTGACGGTAAAACGATTGCGCAGCAGGTACGCTCTGAGGTTGCGGAAAAAGTGAAGGCTCGCGTTGCGGCCGGAAAACGCGCCCCTGGGCTGGCCGTCGTGCTGGTCGGCAGCAACCCGGCCTCGCAGATTTATGTCGGCAGCAAGCGCAAAGCATGTGAAGAAGTGGGCTTCGTCTCCCGCTCTTACGATCTCCCGGAAACCACCAGCGAAGCCGAGCTGCTGGAGCTTATCGACACCCTGAATGCCGATAAGACCATCGACGGTATTCTGGTTCAGCTGCCCCTGCCGGCAGGGATCGATAACGTCAAAGTTCTCGAGCGCATCGCGCCGGATAAAGACGTCGACGGCTTCCATCCTTACAACGTTGGCCGCCTGTGCCAGCGGGCGCCGCGCCTGCGTCCGTGCACCCCGCGCGGTATCGTGACGCTGCTGGAGCGCTACAATATCGACACCTACGGCCTGAATGCGGTGGTCATTGGCGCGTCCAATATCGTCGGCCGCCCGATGAGCATGGAGCTGCTGCTGGCCGGCTGCACCACCACCGTCACCCACCGCTTTACCAAAAACCTGCGCCATCATGTCGAAAACGCCGACCTGCTGATCGTCGCGGTGGGTAAACCGGGCTTTATTCCTGGCGAATGGATCAAAGAAGGGGCGATTGTGGTCGATGTCGGCATTAACCGTCTGGAAAGCGGCAAAGTGGTCGGCGACGTGGTGTATGAAGATGCCGCTGAACGCGCATCCTACATCACCCCGGTGCCCGGCGGCGTTGGCCCGATGACCGTCGCCACCCTGATTCAGAACACGCTGCAGGCGTGCGAAGAGTACCACGACGTTGAGGAGGCCTGAGATGGCGACATTTTCCTTAGGAAAACACCCGCACGTTGAGCTGTGCGATCTGCTGAAGCTGGAAGGCTGGAGCGAAAGCGGCGCCCAGGCGAAGATCGCCATCGCCGACGGGCTGGTAAAAGTCGACGGCGCGGTGGAAACCCGCAAACGCTGCAAAATCGTCGCCGGTCAGACGGTGAGCTTTGAAGGCCAGAGCGTAACCGTCACGGCCTAACCGCGAAAAGGAAAACGCCCGCTTAAGCGGGCGTTTTTTTATGACTTACTTCCGGCGCCAGGTGGTGCCCTGCGGGCCATCTTCCAGCACGATCCCCATCTCGTTAAGACGATCGCGCGCCGCATCCGCCGCCGCCCAGTCTTTCGCTTTACGCGCGTCCAGACGCTGCTGGATAAGCGATTCAATTTCCGCCACTTCCGCGTCGTCAGCCTGCGCGCCGCTCTGCAGGAAGGCGTCCGGCTCCTGCTCCAGCAGCCCCAGCACCGACGCAAGCTTACGCAGGTGGGCCGCCATGGCGTTCGCCGCGGCCGCGTCCTCGGTTTTCAGGCGGTTTACTTCGCGCGCCATATCGAACAGCACCGAGTAGGCTTCCGGGGTGTTGAAGTCATCGTCCATCGCCTCGATAAAGCGTGCTTCGAAGGCTTCGCCGCCCGCCGCGTCGACGGATTTGTCGGTCCCGCGCAGCGCGGTGTACAGACGCTCCAGCGCCGAGCGCGCCTGCTTGAGGTTCTCTTCGCTGTAGTTCAGCTGGCTGCGATAGTGGCCGGACATCAGGAAGTAGCGAATCGTCTCCGCATCGTAATACTTCAGCACGTCGCGGACGGTAAAGAAGTTGCCCAGCGATTTCGACATCTTCTCGCGGTCGACCATCACCATGCCGGAGTGCATCCAGTAGTTAACGTACTCGCCGTCATGGGCGCAGGTGGACTGAGCGATTTCGTTTTCGTGATGCGGGAACATCAGATCGGAACCGCCGCCGTGGATGTCAAAATGGTTGCCCAGCTGTTTGCAGTTCATCGCCGAGCACTCGATATGCCAGCCCGGACGGCCCGCGCCCCACGGCGACGGCCAGCTTGGCTCGCCCTCTTTCGACATCTTCCACAGAACGAAGTCCATCGGGTTACGCTTGACGTCAACCACGTCGACGCGCGCCCCCGCCTGCAGCTGATCGAGATCCTGACGCGACAGCAAACCGTAGTTCGGGTCCGTCGGCACATCGAACATCACGTCGCCGTTATCCGCCACATAGGCATGGCCTTTGGCGATCAGCTGCTCGGTAATCTCGATGATTTCCGCAATATGATGCGTCGCGCGCGGCTCGCTGTCGGGACGCAAAATATTCAGGGCGTCAAAATCCTTGTGCATTTCGGCGATCATCCGATCGACCAGCGCGACAAAGCTTTCGCCGTTTTCATTAGCGCGCTTAATGATTTTGTCATCGATATCGGTGATATTGCGCACGTACTTCAGCTTATAGCCGAGAAAACGCAGATAACGCGCCACAACGTCAAAGGAGACGAAGGTACGCCCATGGCCGATGTGACAGAGATCGTAAACGGTAATACCACACACGTACATGCCGACTTCCCCGGCATGGATAGGTTTAAATTCCTCTTTCTGGCGCGTCAGTGTATTAAAAATTTTTAACATCGAAGATTCCGTGTAGACGTGTGTGGGTAATGAAGCCTCTATAATACCCATAATTCACACAGGACGCAGCACACATTGCAAGGTGCATCGACCCCCGCGGTTATGCTATAACACCCCCCTATATCTCACCCGACACCGGGTGCTGGCACCACACTCATCGGAACAGGATGCAAAAATGGTTACTTTCCACACCAATCATGGCGATATCGTAATCAAAACGTTTGACGACAAAGCGCCGGAAACAGTTAAAAACTTCCTGGACTACTGCCGCGAAGGTTTCTACGACAACACCATTTTCCACCGTGTTATCAACGGCTTCATGATTCAGGGCGGCGGTTTTGAACCTGGCATGAAACAAAAAGCGACCAAATCTCCGATTCAGAACGAAGCGAACAACGGTCTGAAAAACACCCGCGGCACGCTGGCGATGGCCCGTACTCAGGCGCCGCACTCTGCAACCGCGCAGTTCTTCATCAACGTGGTTGACAACGACTTCCTGAACTTCTCCGGCGAAAGCCTGCAGGGCTGGGGCTACTGCGTCTTCGCGGAAGTGGTTGAAGGCATGGACGTGGTTGATAAAATCAAAGCGGTTGCCACCGGCCGCAGCGGCATGCACCAGGATGTGCCGAAAGACGATGTGATCATCAAAAGCGTCACCGTCAGCGAGTAATTCGTGGCGACACTTTTTATTGCAGATTTGCACCTGCAAACAGAAGAACCGGCGATCACCGCCGGTTTTCTGCGTTTTTTACAGGGGGAAGCCCGTCAGGCGGACGCCCTGTATATCCTTGGCGATCTGTTCGAGGCATGGATCGGCGATGACGATCCGAACCCGTTGCATCAGCAAATCGCTACGGCAATCAAAGCCGTCGTCGACGCCGGCGTGCCCTGCTACTTCATTCACGGCAACCGCGATTTTCTCGTCGGCCAGCGCTTCGCCCGCCAGAGCGGGATGATCCTGCTCGCCGAAGAAGAGCGACTGGACCTCTATGGCCGTGAAGTCTTGATTATGCATGGCGACACGCTGTGCACCGATGACCCGGGCTATCTGGCGTTTCGCGCGAAAGTCCACACCCCGTGGATCCAGCGCCTGTTCCTGGCCCTGCCGCTGTTTATCCGCCGCCGTATCGCCGCCCGCATGCGCGCCGACAGCAAAGCCGCCAACAGCAGCAAATCAATGGAAATTATGGATGTGAATCCGCAGGCGGTGGTTGACGCGATGGAGCGGCATCACGTGCAGTGGCTGATCCACGGCCATACCCATCGCCCGGCGGTCCATGACCTGCAGGCCAACGGCCAGCCCGCATGGCGCGTGGTGCTCGGCGCCTGGCACAGCGAAGGATCGATGGTCAAGGTGACGCCGGACGACGTCGAACTGATCCACTTTCCGTTCTAATTCCTGCGCGAGCATAATTCCGAAACCGCCTTTTGCCTGGGCGGAGGTATGCGCCTCCCGGCATTCCGCATGCTAGTCTTCCTCGACATCACTCTCAAGGAACGAGCATGAACAGGAAAAAGTGGAGCCCGCCGCTGATCTGGGGAATGATCCTCGCGCTCCTCAATCCGTTAGGGATAAGCTATATCGCCTTAATCGGCGTCGCTCTCGGCAACACGCTGACGTTTGTCTGGTGCGCCCTGCTGGCGTGGGCCATCTATTTCTATGCCATTTATTTGCTCTGCACCCGCCCTCACGAGAGCCGGTCAGTACAGAACTTTTTACTGATCATGGGCACCCTGATGCTCCCCTGGGGGCTCGTGCTGCTTATCACCTGTATCATGAATGAGAGAAGTGTCGATAAGCCGCGATCGCCGTCCTCGATAAGCGAGACAAAAGACGGCTAACCATGCGCACGCAACCGTTTTCCTTGCCGGCAGTTCATGCTATTCTCTGTGGCCTCTAAAGCAGTGTGAAACACACCCACAGGAGTTTTAAGACGCATGTCTTCCCGCAATAATTCGGCGCGTATCGCCATCGTGATGGGGTCCAAAAGCGACTGGGCTACCATGCAGTTTACCGCAGAAATCCTTGATGCCCTGAACGTTCCGTACCATGTCGAAGTGGTCTCCGCCCATCGCACGCCCGATAAGCTGTTCAGCTTCGCTGAAAGCGCCGAAAGCCACGGTTATCAGGTGATTATTGCAGGGGCAGGCGGCGCGGCGCATCTGCCGGGCATGATTGCGGCGAAAACCCTGGTGCCGGTGCTCGGCGTACCGGTTCAGAGCGCGGCCTTAAGCGGTGTCGACAGCCTCTACTCCATTGTGCAGATGCCGCGCGGTATTCCGGTCGGTACCCTGGCCATCGGCAAAGCCGGGGCTGCAAACGCCGGTCTGCTCGCCGCGCAGATCCTCGCCCAGCATGATGCTGAACTCCACCAGCGCCTGAGCGCCTGGCGTCAGGCGCAAACCGATGAAGTGCTGGATAACCCGGACCCGCGGGGTGCGGCATGAAACAGGTATGCGTGCTCGGTAACGGCCAGTTAGGCCGTATGCTGCGCCAGGCCGGCGAGCCGCTGGGTATCGCCGTCTGGCCGGTGGGGCTGGAAGCCGATCCGGAAGCGGTGCCGTTCCAGCAGAGCGTCATCACCGCAGAAATTGAACGCTGGCCGGAAACCGCTCTCACCCGCGAGCTGGCCCGCCACCCGGCGTTCGTCAACCGCGACGTCTTCCCGATTATCGCCGATCGCCTGACGCAAAAGCAGCTGTTCGATAAGCTGGGCCTCGCCACTGCCCCGTGGCAGCTGCTGGCGGATAAAAGCGAGTGGCCGGCGGTGTTTGCCCGCCTTGGCGAACTGGCGATCGTTAAGCGTCGCGTCGGCGGCTACGACGGCCGCGGCCAGTGGCGTCTGCGGGAAAACGAGATCGATCAGCTACCGGACGATAACTACGGCGAGTGCATCGTCGAGCAGGGGATTAACTTCTCCGGCGAAGTGTCGCTGGTAGGCGCCCGCGCCCAGGACGGCAGCACCGTCTTCTACCCGCTGACCCGCAACCTGCATCAGGACGGTATTCTGCGCGCCAGCGTCGCCTTCCCGCAGGCCAATGCCCGCCAGCAGGAGCAAGCGGAAAGCATGCTGACGGCGATCATGAACGAGCTGAACTACGTCGGCGTGATGGCGATGGAGTGCTTCGTCACCGCCGAGGGGCTGCTGATCAACGAGCTGGCGCCGCGCGTACACAACAGCGGCCACTGGACGCAAAATGGCGCCTCCATCAGCCAGTTTGAGCTGCATCTGCGAGCGATGACCGACCTTCCTCTGCCGCCGCCGGTGGTTAACAGCCCGTCGGTGATGATCAACCTGATCGGCACCGATCTCAATTACGACTGGCTGAAGCTGCCGCTGGTCCACCTGCACTGGTACGATAAAGAAGTGCGCCAGGGTCGTAAAGTCGGCCACCTGAACCTGACCGACAGCGATACAGACCGTCTGAGCGCGACGCTGGAAGCGTTGAAGCCGCTGCTGCCAGCGGAATACGCCAGCGGTATCGTCTGGGCGCAGGCGCAGCTCAGCTAAGCCCTTCGTGCCGGGGATTTGATCTATCCCCTTCCCCGGCACACCTTGAGGCGCGTACAATCCCCCCCTTGCTGTAAAGCCCATTTCTGTTTTGACTTCAGAGGATACCCCATGACCAATGGGACGGATTATCGCGCCATTCTCGCCAGCGATACGCCACTGATTGACGTGCGCGCCCCGGTGGAGTTTAGCCAAAGCGCGATGCCGGCGGCGATCAACCTGCCGCTGATGAATGATGAAGAACGCGCCGCGGTCGGCACCTGCTACAAGCGCCAGGGGCCGGAAGCGGCGCTGGCGCTCGGCCATAAGCTGGTCCAGGGCGACATGCGCGCCAGCCGGATCCAGGCCTGGCTGGAAGCGTGCGCCCGTTACCCGCACGGTTTCCTGTGCTGCGCTCGCGGCGGCCAGCGCTCGCATATCGTCCAGCAGTGGCTGAAAGAAGCTGGTGTGGATTACCCCCTGATCGTCGGCGGCTATAAAGCGCTGCGCCAGGCGGCGATCCAGGCCACCGACGCGCTGGTACAGCGACCGATCGTGCTGATTGGCGGCTGCACCGGCAACGGCAAAACCCAGCTGGTCTGCTCGCGCCCGGACGGTATCGATCTGGAAGGCCATGCCCACCACCGCGGCTCTTCGTTTGGCCGCACGCTACAGCCGCAGCATCCGCAGGCCACCTTTGAAAACCATCTGGCGGTTAGCCTGCTCAAAAAAGCCGAACAGCAGACGCGCTGGGTGCTGGAAGATGAAGGCCACATGATCGGCGCCAACCATCTGCCGGAGTGCCTGCGCATCCGCATGGCGCAATCGCCGCTGGCGGTGGTGGAAGATCCGTTTGACGTTCGCCTCGAACGGCTGCGCGAGGAGTATTTCGATCGCATGTATCGCGACTTTATCGCCGCCTATGGCGAAGAGAAAGGCTGGCAGGCATATGGCGAGTATCTGCATCACGGCCTGTTCGCCATCCGTCGTCGCCTGGGACTGCAGCGTTTTGCTCAGCTCACTGCCAGGCTTGATGAAGCGCTGCTTGAACAGCAGCGAACCGCCGACACCGAAGCGCACTTCAGCTGGCTGGTTCCCCTGCTGAATGAGTATTACGATCCGATGTACCGCTACCAGCTCGGCAAAAAAGCGGAGAAAATTATTTTCCGCGGCAGCTGGCAGGAAGTTGCCGCCTGGCTGGCGGAGTAATCACACCCTCTCTTGTCCCGGCTTGCGGCGTAAACGCCTTAGCCGGGCTACGGGTCCGCAGACGGCGGTGAACCTGTAGCCCCGGTAAGCGCAGCGTCACCGGGGAATGGTTAGCGCTTAGAAGTCGTAGCGCAGACGCACCAGGTTCATATCGCCCAGGTTGTCGGTGCTGGAGGTAAACACGTGCTCGTAGTCAACGCGGAAACCATAATCCAGCTGGAAGCTGATCCCCAGACCGTTATCAATACGCTGGTAGTTACGGCCGTTCACATATTCCAGACGGTCGCCCATAAAGTACGGCTGAATAGATTTAACGGCATATTGATTGATCGGGAATTTATAGCCCGCAAAATATTCAATCCCCCAGGCGTCGCCGGCGAAGTAATTATGGACATCGGTTTTTTTGGTAGTGAGGAAGTTCTGATACCAGCCGCCGCCGAAGGAGAAAGTCCAGTTATCCGGGGTCCAGCTCAGCGCGGTACCGACGATGTTCTGGTCATAGGTTTTGCTGTCGGAACTTGACGGGTTGCGCATTTCGGCGCGGGTGTAGTTCCACGCGGTCCCCCAGGTCAGATCCTTCATGATGTGGTAGTCCGCGCCAACAGAACCGCCGCCTTTACGTTTATAGCGCAGACCATTACCCGGCAGGTATTCGCTGTCTTCGAACAGATAGGAGCCGTAAAGATCGACATCGCCAACGGTTTTCTTATATTTCAGCATATTACGGGAACGATAAGAACCATCGTAATCGCCGTTAATACCGTTGCCCGGCGCCTGGGCAATCATATCGTAGTCCCAGATATCGGTTTTCACCCCGACCACATCATAGTAAATACTGTTTTGCTGACCGTAGGTTAACGTCCCCCAGGTATCGCTTTTCAGGCCGGTATACAGCATGCGGCGGGTGGTATTGTTTGCCCCTTCCGCGTAGTGATTATCCCAGTCGAACAGCGCCGGAATATTCACCCCCAGCTCGTAGTAGCTGATCCAGCTAATATCATCGAACAGATAGTAGTCCGCGGCGAAACGAAAGCGGGTGCCGCCGTCGAAACCGTTGCGCTTATAGGAGCCTTTATCCCCGTCGCCGGTCATCATATTGAACTGCGGGCGGATACTTCCGCCGACGGTAAAGTTAAGCCGGCTTAACGGATCCCCCGCCTGCGGATCCTGTTTTAGCAGGGTGATCTCCGCGTGGGCAGCCAATGACGTTAACGCTAATGCTGCGCCGATCGAGATCGCCAGCGTTTTTATTGTGTGTGCCATAGTTTTTCCTTGATTAATAAGCAACCTTATATTTTCCAGTTGAATATTAACCGCGAATCAGCACAGCGTGTTGCTGGGTTTTTAATGTTTCGTGCGCTTAAAAATCAATGGTTTATCAATTTGTGCGCTTAAAATAAAAGCGCCGCCAAAAACGGCGGCGCATCATCAACATGCAATATTCTTACTGGCTAAACTGACGGAATAGCGCTTTCCCTTTTAATAAACGCAGCCCCAGCCCGCCGCCGCACAGGGATAACAACACCGCTCCCGTCAGCGGCAGCATCACCCACAGCCGCCAGTCCGGCGCCCAGGGAAAATCAAAGACTTTGGTCTGCAGCATCGCCAGCGCCACTTCAGCGCCTATCGCCGCCACCAGGCCGGAGACCAGCCCCAGCAGGGCAAACTCCGCCCACAGCGTGGCGCGCAGCAGCGATTTCCCGGCCCCCAGCGTGCGCCAGACCACCAGCTCCTGATGACGCTGACGCATACCGACCTGCACCTGCGCCAGCAACAGCAGCACGCCGCAGGCCGTCACCAGGCCCACCATCACCTCCAGCGCCCGGCTGACCTGGGAGAGCACCTGGCCGACCTGACGCAGGATAGCGCCAATATCCAGCAGACTGACGGTGGGAAACTCGCGGTTCAGCTGGGTCAACATCGCAGGACCGTTATCCCAGCGGAAGCTGGTGAGCCAGCTCTGCGGCTGCCCGTCCAGCGCCCCGGTGGGGAAAATAAAGAAGAAGTTTGGCCGCAGGCTCTCCCAGTCGACTTTGCGCATGCTGCTTACCTTCGCGCTGAACTCCTGCGTATCGCCGGTAAAGGTCACCGTATCGCCGATTGTCACTCCCAATCGCTGCGCCAGCCCCTCCTCAATCGATACCTCGCCCTGCTTCGGCGGCCAGCTGCCGGCCACCAGCGGATTATGATCCGGACGCTGTTCGCTCCAGGTGAGATTAAGCTCGCGATTCAGCGCTTCGTCTTTATTCCCGTCCGTGGACTGGCCGTTGATCTGCGTCAGACGAGCCCGGACGATCGGATAGAATTCCGCCGCCCGCGTCTGATGTTCGGCGAGGAAGGTCTTCACCGGCATTATCTGCTCAGGGGCGATATTGATCAGGAAGTAGTTCGGGCTCTCCGGGGGCAGTTGCTGCTGCCAGCGGTCGAGCAGATCGCCGCGCAGCACCAGCAGGAGCGCCAGCAGCATAAACGACAGGGAAAACGCCGCCAGTTGGCTGAGGGTCGACCACGGCTGGCGCAGCAGGCGATTCACCGCCAGACGCAGCGGCAAGGCTCTGAGCGTCAGGCGTTTGAGCAGCCACAGCAATCCCCAGCCCACCAGGCCGCACAGCAACGCCAGCACCACCGCCCCGGCCAGCACTGACCACAGCAGCGGACTGCCGCCCATCAGCCACGCCAGCAGGCCCACCACCACGGCGCTGACCGTCGGGATCCAGATTTTTAACGGCCAGACGCTGGCCACCACGTCCTGGCGCAGCACTCGCAGCGGCAGGGTCGCCAGCAGCAGCCGATACGGCCGCAGGCCCACCAGCAGGGAAATCACGCCGGTCGCGCCCACCGCCCACAGCCACGGCCAGCCGCTGGCCGGCGGGAGCGCGGCGGGAAGAACCGGTTTGAGCACCAGCAGCAGCAGGCGCTCCAGCGCCAGCCCCGCCACCCCGCCGGTTATCACCGACAGCGCCAGCAGCAGCAGCCACTGACCGACAATCAGCTTGCGCAGCTGCGCCCGTCCGGCGCCCAGCGTCTTGAGTATGGCGACCAGATCGTAGCGGCTGCGGCAGTAGTGGCCCATCGCCACGGCCACCGCCGCGACGGCCAGCAGCAGCGTCAACAGCGCGGATAACAACAGGAATTGCTGCGAGCGTTCGAGGGATTTGCCCAGTGCGCTGTCGTCCTGTTCAAGACCAATCCAGCGATGCTCCGGGCCGAGTTTCGGCAGCAGCCACTGCTCATAACGGGCCAGCTGTTCAGCGTCGCCGGCGAACTTATATCGCCATGCGACGCGACTGCCGGGCTGTACGGCGCCGGTCTTTGCCACGTCGGCCATATTCATCATCAGCCGCGGCGCCATCTGGAAGGGGTTAAACCCCGCATCCGGTTCCTGAATCACTTCCCCGGCAATGCGCAGCGTGGCGTCGCCAACGTCAATCGTATCGCCGGTTTTCAGGTTCAGCAGCGCCATCAGCCTTGGCGCCAGCAGGACGCTGCCCGCCCGGGGCTTCAGCCCCGGCGGCTGCGTCTCGAGAGTGCCATACAGCGGATAGCGGTCATCCACTGCCTTGACGTCCGCCAGCTGCGGCGTATCGCCCGCAAAGGTCATGGTGGCGAAGTTCAGCTGTTCGCCGACGCTCAGCCCTGACTTCAGCGCTTGCGCGATCCACTCAGCGGGCACCTCGCGCGAACTGCGCAGCGTCCGGTCGCCCGCCATAAACTCACGGCTTTGCTGGCTGAGACCTTTCTCCATTCGATCGCTTATCGACCCCAGGGCCAGCACGCAGGCCACGGCGAGGCTTAACGCCAGCCAGACGATCAGCAGTGACGGCGAGCGCCATTCGCGCCAGAACCAGCGGGCAATCATGCTTCCTCCCGCAGCTGGCCATCCACCAGGCGCAGACGGCGGTCGCAGCGCGCCGCCAGCAGCGGATCGTGAGTGACGAGGATCAGGGTGGTGCCGTGTTCGCGATTAAGCGAGAACAGCAGATCGGCAATTTTGTCCCCGGTCTGGCGATCGAGGTTGCCGGTGGGCTCATCGGCGAACAGAATGGCCGGACGCCCATTGAAGGCCCGGGCCAGCGCCACCCGCTGCTGTTCGCCGCCGGAGAGCTGCGCCGGCAGGTGGTGCAGGCGTTTGCCAAGCCCCAGCTGCTCAAGCAGCGCCCGGGCATCGCCCCGGCTCTGGCTATCGCTGGCGCCGCGCAGCAGCGCCGGCAGCTCGACGTTCTCCAGGGCGTTGAGCGTTGGGATCAGCATAAACGACTGAAATACAAAACCGACGTGCTGCGCCCGCAGCGCCGCCCGCGCCTCCTCATCCATTCGATGCAGCGGTTTGCCCAGCATCGATACTTCCCCGCTGCTGCCATCGTCCAGGCCGGCGAGGATCGCCAACAGGGTCGATTTACCAGAGCCCGACTCGCCGATCAGGGCGATGGTCTGCCGCGGTTTGACAACCAGCTCAACTCCGGTAAGGATGGTGAGCTGATGCTCCCCCTGACCGACGGACTTCTTAAGATGATGAACTTCAAGTATGTTTTCCGCTGGCATGTGCCTTTCCTGTTTTTGTTCCTGTTTACCTGCCGCGCGATGGCGGCGGACACGCTGCTGATCCTCGGCGACAGCCTGAGCGCTGGCTATCGGATGGCGGCCAACGCCGCGTGGCCTGCGCTGCTCAATGAGAAGTGGCAGGCGAAAACGCCGGTGGTGAACGCCAGCATCAGCGGCGATACCTCTCAGCAGGGACTGGCCCGTCTGCCAGCGCTGCTTCAGCAGCATCAGCCGCGCTGGGTGCTGGTTGAGCTCGGCGGCAACGACGGGCTGCGCGGCTTTGCGCCGCAGCAGACCGAGCAGACGCTGCGCACCATCATTCAGACGATCAAAGCGGCCAACGCCGAACCGCTGCTGATGCAAATTCACCTGCCGGCGAACTATGGCCGCCGCTATAATGAAGCCTTCGGCGCGATTTACCCGGCCCTGGCCAAAGAGTTCGCTATTCCTCTCCTGCCCTTTTTTATGGAGGAGGTGTATCTGAAACCCCAGTGGATGCAGGACGACGGCATTCACCCGAATCGCGACGCGCAGCCGTTTATCGCCGACTGGATGGCGAACCGGCTGGCTCCCTTAGTTAATCATGACTCCTGAACGCCAGGGGTCGCTGACAGGTAAAGTTATGCAAAAAACGGTTTTAGTGACAGGCTGTTCCAGCGGAATTGGTCTGGAAAGCGCGCTGGATTTAACCCGCCAGGGCTTTCGCGTGCTGGCGGCCTGCCGCAAAGCGGAGGATGTGGCGCGGATGCAGGAGCTGGGGCTAACCGGTATTTTGCTCGATCTGGACGACCCGCAGAGCGTGGAGCGCGCGGCGGCGGAGGTGATTGCGCTGACCGATAATCGTCTCTACGGCTTGTTCAATAACGCCGGTTACGGCGTCTATGGCCCGCTGAACACCATCAGCCGCCAGCAGATGGAACAGCAGTTTTCCGCCAACTTTTTTGGCGCCCATCAGCTCACCATGCTGCTGCTGCCGGCGATGACCCCGCATGGCGAAGGGCGCATCGTGATGACCTCCTCGGTGATGGGGCTTATCGCCAGCCCCGGCCGCGGGGCCTACGCCGCCAGCAAATATGCCCTTGAGGCATGGTCCGATGCGCTGCGCATGGAGCTGCGCCACAGCGGTATTCAGGTCAGCCTGATTGAACCGGGCCCGATCCGCACCCGCTTTACCGATAACGTCAACCAGACGCAAAGCGACAAGCCCGTTGAAAACCCGGGCATCGCCGCCCGTTTTACCCTCGGGCCGGAAGCGGTGGTGGAAAAAGTGCGCCACGCTTTTACCAGCGATAAGCCAAAGCTGCGCTACCCGGTCACCCTGGTCACCCACGCGGTGGCGCTGCTCAAACGCCTGCTGCCAGCTCGCGCGATGGACAAAATTATCCACGGCTGAGTTGAAGCGCGGAATGCCGCCCCCATGTAAAACAGAAATCGACTAACGAGAAATGCCCATGTCCGAACAGAATATTGTCAACATTAGCGAAGCGAACCTGCAGCAGACGCTACAGCAGTCTATGAACGTCCCGGTGCTGTTTTACTTCTGGTCTGCCCGCAGCCAGCACTGCGAACAGCTGACCCCGGTTCTTGAGCGTCTGGCCGCGCAATACAATGGCCAGTTTACGCTGGCGAAGGTCGATTGCGACGCTGAGCAGATGCTCGCTTCACAGTTTGGTCTGCGCGCCATCCCTACGGTTTATCTGTTCCAGAACGGCCAGCCGGTGGACGGTTTTGAAGGCCCGCAGCCGGAAGAAGCGATCCGCGCCCTGCTGGATAAAGTCCTGCCCCGCGAAGAGGAGCTGAAAGCTCAGCAGGCGCTGGCCCTGATGCAGGAAGAAAAATACGCCGATGCCCTGCCGCTGCTGAAGGAAGCCTGGCAGCTGTCGAATCAGGAGAGCCAGATTGGCCTGCTGCTGGCGGAAACGCTGATTGCCCTGCACCGTTCCGATGAAGCGGAAAGCGTGCTGAAAACCATCCCGCTGCAGGATCAGGATACCCACTATCAGGGTCTGGTGGCGCAGATTGAGCTGCTCAAACAGGCCGCCGACACGCCGGAAATCCAGCAGCTGCAGCAGCAGGTGGAACAGAATCCGGAGGATGCGCTGCTGGCCTCCCAGCTGGCGCTACAGCTGCATCAGGTCGGGCGTAACGAAGAAGCGCTGGCGCTGCTGTTCAGCCATCTGCAGAAGGATTTAGGCGCCGGCGACGGCCAGGCGCGCAAGATGCTGCAGGAGATCCTCGCCGCCCTCGGTACCGGCGATGCGCTGGCCGCCAAATACCGCCGTCAGCTCTATTCGCTGCTGTACTAATTCGTTGTCTGCCCCGGATAGCGCTGCGCTTATCCGGGCTATGCGAACGAGGCGCAACGTAGCCTTAGCAACCCGGGATCGTTCACGGGCGTTTTTTCAGCTGCGTCACCACCAGCTGATGGCGGGCGTTGAAGAACTTCCGGTAGGTCAGATAGCCGGCGATAATCGTCGACAGGCTGGCGGTCGACAGCAGCATAAAAGTTACCATGATCTGGTACTTAATCGCCTTCACCGGGTCAATACCGGCAAAAATTAGTCCCGACATCATCCCTGGCAAACTCACCAGGCCGACCGTTTTCGCTGAATCGACGGTGGGAATCAATGACGCGCGGATGCTGTCGCGGATCAGCCGCGCCGAGGCCATCTTCGGCGTCGCGCCGAGGCTGAGCTTCTCCTGAATCTGCTGCTGCTCGCTGCTGAAGCGCTGGCCCATATTGTTGTAGCACAGCCCCACCGCCACCATGGCGTTCCCGGCCACCATCCCGGCAATCGGGATCACCTGCATCGGCACGAAGGCTATCGAGCCGGAGAACACCAGCACCGCCAGCGTCAGCCCGGCGCCGGTGGTGATGGCGATAAATGACGAGACAAACGCCTTATCGATATATTTACTGCGCTTTTTGGCATTCCACGCCGCGTTAAAGCAGATAAACAGCACCATCAACAGCGTCAGAACCGCATGGTTGACGTTAAAGATATATTTCAGCACATAGCCGACGATAATCAGCTGCACGATCGCCCGGCAGATGCTCCAGAGAATATCTTTTTCCAGCGCCAGCTTTTCCCGATAGCTCACCAGAATAGCGATCAGCACCAGCACCATCGACAGCGCCAGCGATTCGTTCGTAATGTTATGCCCGTTCATGCTGTGCCTCCTGCATGTTTCCGCCGGCAGGTTGCAGCGTAATTACTTCATCGGCATGCGAAATTTCATTGCGATCGTGGGTGACCCATAGAACAGCGACCTGTTTTTCCGTCGCGTAGCCATGAATAATGTCATTCACATTCTGTTTATTACTGTCATCCAGCGCGCTGGTAATTTCGTCCAGCAGCAGCACGCGCGGCAGAAATTGTAAATTGCGAATCAGCGATACGCGCTGCTTTTCACCGCCCGACAGTTCGTTAATCGATTTTTCCAGCATATTTTCGCCAAGACCAAAGCGCTGCAGATCGGCCACCAGCGCCTGCGGATCCGGTTGTTTATTACGGATCTGCCACGGAAAAATCAGGTTATCGTAAACCGAATCCCCGAACAGCGCCGGCGTCTGCGCACAATAAGAGACCTGCTGGCGATACCTTTCCGGCGACAGCGTCGCGACATCGGCATCATCGAAAAACAGACGTCCGGAGGTCGGGCTGAGCAGCGAGGCGATAATTTTCAGCAAGGTGCTTTTCCCGCAGCCGGAAGGCCCGGTAATCAACTTGAATTCCCCGGGTCTGAGCTGAAGGTTGATATTATGTAAAATAACTGCGTCGTCGGTCTTAAATCCCACATCCTCGAGACGCAAAAGCGCGTTATTTTCCTTCATGAGTCTTCCTGATTATTTTCTGAAACACCGCTAGTTTACCCCACTTTCCTTTCTCCAGGATGAGGAGAAAGATATACTCAATTTAAACATGCGCTATTTCCTTGTAGCGCCCCACCAGGCAACAAGACAGGAGGTTTTTGATGCTGATTTTTATTCCTATCCTTATTTTCGTCGCGCTGGTCATTGTGGCCGCGGCGGTGAAAATCGTCCCGCAGGGCTACCAGTGGACGGTGGAGCGCTTCGGGCGTTTTACCCAGACGCTGCAGCCGGGATTAAGCTTAGTCGTGCCGTTTATGGACCGCATCGGCCGCAAAGTGAACATGATGGAGCAGGTGCTCGACATCCCGTCACAGGAGGTGATCTCCCGGGATAACGCCAACGTCACTATCGACGCCGTTTGCTTTATTCAGGTGGTTGACGCGCCAAAGGCCGCCTACGAGGTCAGCAATCTTGAGCAGGCGATCGTCAACCTGACGATGACCAACATCCGTACCGTGCTCGGCTCGATGGAGCTGGACGAAATGCTCTCCCAGCGCGACAGCATTAACACCCGTCTGCTGCATATCGTTGACGACGCCACCAACCCGTGGGGGGTGAAAATCACCCGCGTCGAAATTCGCGACGTTCGCCCACCGGCGGAGCTTATCGCCTCGATGAACGCCCAGATGAAAGCCGAACGAACCAAGCGCGCTTATATTCTCGAGGCCGAAGGGGTGCGTCAGGCGGAAATACTGAAAGCGGAAGGGGAAAAGCAGTCGCAGATCCTCAAGGCGGAGGGCGAGCGGCAGTCCGCGTTCCTGCAGGCGGAGGCCCGCGAGCGTTCCGCTGAAGCGGAAGCCCGCGCCACCCAGATGGTCTCCTCGGCGATCGCCTCAGGCGATATTCAGGCGATCAACTACTTCGTGGCGCAGAAATACACCGATGCGCTGCAGCAGATTGGCGCCGCCAACAACAGTAAAGTGGTGCTGATGCCGCTGGATGCCAGCAGCCTGATGGGATCGATCGCCGGGATCAGCGAGCTGATCAAAGAAGGCGCTGGCGATCGGAAAAAATCATGATCGACATGATCCTCGCCTACCCCCATCTGTTCTGGCTTAGCCTCGGCGGGCTGCTGCTGGCGGCCGAGATGCTGGGCGGCAGCGGATACCTGCTATGGAGCGGCGTCGCCGGCGTGGTGACCGGCGCCCTGACCTGGCTCCTGCCGCTGAGCTGGGAATGGCAAGGCACGCTGTTTGCCGTCCTCACTCTGCTGGCGGCGTGGCTGTGGTCGAAGTGGCTGCGCAAGCGCGTCAAACTGCAGCGTCCTGCCGATGCTCAACTCAACCAGCGCGGGCTACAGCTGATTGGCCGCCGTCTGACGCTGGATGCCCCCCTGGTAAACGGCCGCGGCCACGTGCGCGTGGGCGACAGCTCCTGGCCGGTGATGGCTGACGAGGACCTCGCCGCGGGCAGCAAGGTCGAAGTGGTCGCCGTGGAAGGGATTACGCTGCGGATCAGACCCGTTGTTCGTTAAGCCTGCGCCTTGCGATGACAACAGCCGGAAAGATTATCGATAATCGGGCACTCCGCGCTGTCGTCGCCGGGGCAGGATTCAGCCAGCGCCAGCAGGTGCGCGCGCATATTTTGCAGCTCGCGGATATGGTTCTCGATATCCGCCACTTTCTCCAGCGTGCGTTTTTTCACATCGGCGCTGTGCCGTGACGGGTCGTTGAATAGCGCCACCAGCTCGCGGCACTCTTCCAGATTAAACCCCACCTGCCGCGCCTGGCGCAGCAGCGTCAGCTCATCGAGATGCTGCTGACCGTAGGTGCGGTAGCCGTTTTCGCTCCGCAACGGCGGCGTCACCAGCCCCTTCTCTTCATAAAAACGAATCGCTTTGCTGGTTAAGCCGGTTTTTTTCGCCACATCGCTGATATTCATTTTTTCTCCTTGACCTTCCCCTTGCTGGAAGGTTTAACCTTCTTAATACTCGATGAAAGAGTGGTTCTGGTCAATCGTTGACCGGAAAATTATTCAGGAGTTATTTATGTCTAACACTATCGACCTGACGCTGGATGGCCTCTCCTGCGGCCACTGCGTTAAACGCGTGAAAGAGAGTCTGGAGCAGCGTCCTGACGTTGAGCAAGCGGAAGTCACCCTCACTGAAGCCCATGTGACGGGCAGCGCCAGCGCACAAGCGCTGATTGAAACCGTTAAACAAGCCGGATACGGCGCGGAGCTCAGCCACCCAAAGGCTAAACCGCTGGCAGAATCATCAATCCCGTCGGAAGCACTGACAGCGGCCACTCCTGAGCTTCCGGCAGCCCATGACGAAGATGACAGTCAACAGCTGCTGATCAACGGCATGAGCTGCGCCAGCTGCGTCTCCCGGGTACAGAACGCGCTTGCCGCGGTGCCGGGCGTCTCACAGGCGCGGGTTAACCTGGCGGAACGCACGGCGCTGGTGATGGGCAGTGCGTCCGCCGCAGAATTAGTGCAGGCGGTGGAGAAAGCGGGCTACGGCGCGGAGGCGATCGAGGACGATCTGGAACGCCGCGAACGGCAGCAGGAAACCGCCATCGCCACCATGAAACGTTTTCGCTGGCAGGCGATTGTCGCCCTGCTGGTCGGCGTGCCGGTGATGGTCTGGGGCATGATCGGCGATAACATGATGGTCAGCGACGACAACCGTTCGCTGTGGCTGGTCATCGGCCTCGTCACCCTGGCGGTGATGGTCTTCGCCGGCGGCCACTTCTACCGCAGCGCGTGGAAAAGCCTGAAAAACGGCACCGCCACCATGGATACGCTGGTGGCGCTCGGTACCGGCGTCGCCTGGCTGTACTCGATGAGCGTCAACCTGTGGCCACAGTGGTTCCCGATGGAAGCCCGCCATCTCTATTACGAAGCCAGCGCAATGATTATCGGCCTGATTAACCTCGGCCATATGCTGGAGGCCCGCGCCCGCCAGCGCTCCTCAAAAGCGCTGGAAAAACTGCTCGACCTGACGCCGCCTTCGGCGCGGGTCGTTACGCCCGAGGGCGAGAAAGATCTGCCGCTCGCTGAAGTTCAGGCCGGCATGACGCTGCGCCTGACGACCGGCGACCGCGTCCCGGTCGACGGCGTGATAAGCCAGGGGGAAGCCTGGTTTGATGAAGCGATGCTCACCGGCGAACCGGTACCGCAGCAAAAAGGCGATGGCGACGCCATTCACGCCGGCACCGTAGTGCAGGACGGCAGCGTGCTGTTCACCGCCAGCGCCGTCGGCAGCCAGACCACGCTGGCACGTATTATCCGCATGGTGCGCCAGGCGCAGAGCAGCAAGCCGGAGATCGGCCAGCTGGCGGATAAAATCTCCGCGGTGTTTGTCCCGGCGGTGGTCGCCATTGCGCTGATTAGCGCTGCGATCTGGTACTTTTTCGGCCCGGCGCCGCAGATCGTCTATACCCTGGTGATCGCCACCACGGTACTGATTATCGCCTGTCCATGCGCCTTAGGCCTGGCGACGCCGATGTCGATTATCTCCGGCGTTGGCCGGGCGGCGGAGTACGGCGTACTGGTGCGCGACGCCGATGCTCTGCAGCGCGCCAGTGAACTCGACACCCTGGTGTTCGATAAAACCGGCACCCTGACCGAAGGCAAGCCGCAGGTGGTGGCGGTGAAAACTTTCGCTGGCGTTGATGAGATGACCGCGCTGCGTCTTGCCGCCGCGCTCGAGCAGGGTTCAAGCCATCCACTGGCGCGAGCGATCCTTGATAAAACCGGAGACAGCCCGTTGCCGGAAGTGAGCGGCTTCCGCACTCTGCGCGGCCTGGGCGTCAGCGGCGAAGCGGAAGGCCATCGCCTGCTGCTCGGTAACCAGGCGCTGCTCAACGAGCAACATATCGCCACCGGCGATATAGAAAGCGAGATGATGGCGCAGGCCTCGCGCGGGGCTACGCCGGTGCTGCTGGCGGTAGATGGTCAGGCGGCCGCGCTGTTCGCCATCCGTGACCCGCTACGCGAAGACAGCGTCGACGCTCTGGCGCGCCTGCATCGTCAGGGCTACCGCCTGGTGATGCTCACCGGGGATAACCCCACTACCGCGAATGCTATCGCCAAAGAAGCCGGCATTGATGAAGTGATTGCCGGCGTGCTGCCGGACGGTAAAGCCGACGCCATTAAGCGTCTGCAGAGCCAGGGGCACAAAGTGGCGATGGTGGGCGATGGGATTAACGACGCCCCGGCGCTGGCGCAGGCGGATGTCGGGATCGCCATGGGCGGCGGCAGCGATGTCGCCATTGAAACGGCGGCGATCACCCTGATGCGCCATAGTCTTCACGGCGTGGCCGATGCGCTGGCGATTTCGAAGGCGACCTTACGCAATATGAAGCAGAACCTGCTGGGGGCCTTTGTCTACAACTCGCTGGGCATCCCGATTGCCGCCGGGATCCTCTGGCCGCTGACCGGCACGTTGCTCAATCCGGTGGTCGCCGGCGCGGCGATGGCGCTGTCGTCGATTACCGTGGTGAGTAACGCTAACCGCCTGCTGCGCTTTAAACCAAAAGCGTAAGCGCTGTCCAGGAAAGCGGGCGCTGACAGGGTCGGCGCCCGCTTTTTTACCGGGACAAGAAAAGCCCGCCGGAAGGGTGACGTGTATCACCATATGCGCTAGCATGAATGCCTCACACTTCGGAGCGCGTATGGGCCTGTTAAACCGGATAAAAATGCTGTGGCGAGCCGCCGTCGGCTCGTCTTATTCCTGGCCTGCGATGGATATCGTCCTGCCCGGCGAACGCTATCTGCACCTCGTCGGCAGCATCCATATGGGCACCCGCGATATGGCGCCGCCGCCAGCGAAGCTGCTGAAAAAAATACGCCAGGCCGATGCGTTAATCGTTGAGGCCGATATCAGCGGCAATGAAACCCCGTTTAGCCATCTCCCCGCTTATCCGCCTCTGGCGGAGCGCCTGAGCGACGCGCAGCTGAGCGAGCTACAGACGCGAGCCGGTGAACTCGGCCTGTCGGTCGCGCTATTCGACAGCCAGCCGCTGTGGCAGGTGGCGATGGTTCTGCAGGCCACCCAGGCGCAGAAGCTGGGGCTGCGGCCGGATTACGGTATCGATTATCAGTTGCTGATGGCCGCCCGCGAGAGCAACATAGCGGTGATGGAGCTGGAAGGCGCCGACAGCCAGATCGCGCTGCTGCGCGACCTGCCCGATGGCGGAATGGCGCTGCTGGAGGATACGCTGACCCACTGGCGCACCAACGCCCGTTTACTGCAGGTCATGATCGGCTGGTGGCTGGAGCAACCGCCGTCGCGCGGCGCGGTATCGCTGCCGACGACCTTCAGCCAGTCTTTATATGATGTGCTGATGCACCAGCGCAATCTCGCCTGGCGCGAGACGCTGCTGGCCCTGCCGCCGGGCCGCTACGTGGTCGCCGTCGGCGCGCTGCATCTGTATGGCGAAGGGAATCTGCCGGATATGCTGACATAAAAAAATGGCCAATATTGCTATTGGCCCGTCAAAGAGGAATTTCATCATTATTATTATCCCGGGATTTGCATCCCGGATCGTCTGATTGTCGCTCAAAGTGACCATCACTGCCAACACTATTGCGCAAGATGGTACTATTTTTTAGACAACCTGCGGGCGTATTCTGACGTCACGCAAAACCGGTTGGTAAGAAGGATAGCTATGACTCCCGCCGTTAAATTACTCGAAAAAAACAAAATCCCCTTTCAGATCCACAGTTACGATCACGATCCCAATGAGACCAACTTCGGTGATGAAGTGGTGCGCAAGCTCGGCCTCAATGCCGACCAGGTATACAAGACCCTGCTGGTCGCCGTAAATGGCGATATGAAGCATCTGGCGGTCGCCGTCACCCCGGTCGCCGGGCAGCTGGATTTGAAGAAAGTGGCGAAAGCGCTGGGCGCCAAGAAAGTCGACATGGCCGACCCGATGGTGGCGCAGCGTATCACCGGCTATCTGGTGGGCGGTATCAGTCCGCTGGGGCAGAAGAAGCGCCTGCCGACGGTGATTGACGCCCCGGCGCAGGAATTTGCCACCATTTACATTTCCGGCGGCAAACGCGGGCTGGATATTGAGCTGGCGGCCAGCGATCTGGCGCAGCTGCTGGATGCGAAGTTCGCCGATATCGCCCGCCGCGATTGATGACGCGCCCCGTGCCCGGTAAGCGCAGCGCCACCGGGAAAGCGCCCGGATAGCGACGCAGCGCGCTTTATCCGGGCTTCCCCTCAGGGTTACTGCCAGCTCACCTCGCCTTTCGGCTCATAGGCGGCGGCATCCAGCGGCGAGTTCTTCTCAATATACTCTTTCAGCACTTCGGCATCGATAAAGCCGGTATTCACATACCCGGGTTTATCGGCGATGTTCGGATAGCCATCGCCGCCGGTGGCGTTAAAGCTCAGCGTCGCCATCCGGTAGGTCTTCGCCGGATCCACCGGTTCGCCTTTGATTTTCAGATCGTTCAACTTGCCGTCTTTGGCCACAAAGCTGACGTTCGCAAACTGCGGATAGGCGCCGGAATCCGGCTTCATCTGCGCGACGGCGGTCAGGTAATCCACCACCTCTTTGCCGCTCATATCGACATAGGTCAGCACATTGCCGAACGGCTGGACCTTCATCACATCCTTGTAGGTGATATCGCCCGCCTCGATGGAGTCGCGGATCCCGCCGCCGCTCATCACCGCGAAATCCGCGTTACTGCGCGCCATCTGCGCCGCCAGCAGCAGGTGGCCCATATTGGTCTGTACGAAGCGCACTTTACTACGATCGCCCTCCAGATGACCATTCACGCTGCCGATCTTGACCTGCAGTTGCGCCTTACCTTTGTTCTGGAACGGCGTCAGCAGCGACATCATCTGCGGGTTCTCCGCGATCTGCGGCGTATACAGCACCCGCTCGCTTTGGCCGTTATCGTATGTCACTTTTTTCTTCAGGTTGACCGGGATCAGCTGATAGTGCACCAGCTTCATCTCACCGTTGCGGAACTCAAAATCGGCGCGGCCGACGTATTTGCCCCACTCATGCGCCTGGACGATCCAGATACCGTTCTGACGATCCGGGGCGCACGGCGTCCCTGGCACATAGTCGACCTGTTTTTTATTTTCCGACGCCATGCACACCGGATCCTGCGAGTGACCGCCGACGATCATCGCCAGCGAGCCCGCGGGTAAACTGCGTGCCATCTCGACATCCCCCGGCGCGTTAGACCCGTGGTTGCCGTTGTCATAGTGGCCCATATGGGTGGTGGCCAGGATCACGTCCGGCTTTTCATTCTGCTGCAGCTCCTGGATCACCAGCTTCGCCTCTTCCGCCGGTTTGCGGAATTCGATATCGGTGAAATATTCCGGATTGCCAATCTTGGCCGTATCGTCAGTGGTTAAGCCAATTACCGCGATTTTTAACCCGCCGCGTTTAAACAGCGCCCAGGGTTTGAACAGCCGTTCGCCGGTGCTTTTCTGATAAATATTGGCCGACAGGAACGGGAACTTCGCCCACTTTTCCTGCTGGCGCAGCACGCTCAGCGGATTATCAAACTCATGGTTCCCCACCGCCATCGCGTCGTAGCCGATCAAGTTCATGCCGCGAAAATCGGGCTCTGCATCCTGTAAATCAGACTCCGGCACCCCGGTATTGATATCCCCGCCGGACAGCAGCAGAACGCTACCGCCTTCGGCCGCCACCTCTTTACGAATACCGTCCACCAGCGTTTTCTGCGCCGCCAGGCCATATTCGCCGTAGTCATTGCGCCAGAAATGGCCGTGGTGATCGTTGGTGTGCAGGATGGTAATTTTATAGGTTTTATCCTGCTCATAGGCCTGCGCGGACAGGCTGCCCAGCGATAAAGCGGCGAATAACGCCAGCGCCACGCTGTGTTTGAAATAATGCATGCTTCACTCCCTGACTTAATCCCAAGTGCCGAAAGTATAGCGAGTTAGCCGCGTTGACAAATATGTTTTCAGAATTGCGACTTCCTTCAAACCTTATCTGCAGGTATGTTAGTCGGATAATAATTCTACCCGTCATACTTCAAGTTGCATGTGCGTTGGCAATAACTCGGCCCATCCCTGGGCCTCGCCCTTACGGGCGCAGTGAACTGCGTTCAAATTCGTTCCTGACGAATTTGTCCTCGCTCACCCCAGTCACTTACGAGAGTAAGCTCCTGGGGATTCGCTGCGTCGCCGCCTGCCTGCAACTCGAATTATTTAGGGTAACAACCTGCATTCTCTACAACAAATCGAACTCGCTGAAGTGAACCTATGACAACCAACCAATCCGCTCAGACCTTACCCAGTACCGACGCGCCGCCGCAAAAAGCGCGCACCTCGTTTGGCATCTTAGGCGCGATCAGCCTGTCCCATTTGCTTAACGATATGATCCAGTCGCTCATACTCGCTATCTACCCGCTGCTGCAGGCCGAGTTCTCCCTTACCTTCGTGCAGATTGGGATGATCACCCTCACCTTCCAGCTCACCTCATCGCTGTTCCAGCCGGTGATTGGCTACATCACCGATAAACGATCGATGCCGTGGTCGCTGCCGGTGGGCATGTGCTTTACCCTCTGCGGTTTGATCCTGCTGGCGCTGGCCGGTAGCTTCGGTATGGTGCTGCTGGCCGCCGCGCTGGTGGGTACCGGCTCCTCGGTTTTCCATCCGGAATCATCCCGCGTGGCGCGGATGGCCTCCGGCGGCCGTCACGGCCTGGCCCAGTCGCTGTTCCAGGTCGGCGGCAACTTCGGCAGTTCGCTTGGCCCGCTGCTGGCGGCGGTGATCATCGCCCCGTATGGTAAAGGCAACGTCGCCTGGTTCGTGCTGGCCGCCCTGCTGGCTATCGTCGTGCTGTCGCAAATCAGCCGCTGGTACGCCGCGCAGCACCGGATGAATAAGGGCAAACCGAAGCCGGCGATCGTCAATCCGCTGCCGCGCAATAAGGTGATTCTGGCGGTAGGTATTCTGCTGATGCTGATTTTCTCGAAATACTTCTATATGGCGAGCATCAGCAGCTATTACACCTTTTATCTGATGCATAAGTTCGGCTTATCGGTGCAAAACGCCCAGCTGCATCTGTTTGCCTTCCTGTTCGCGGTGGCCGCCGGGACGGTGATTGGCGGGCCCGTTGGCGATAAGATTGGACGAAAATATGTTATTTGGGGCTCTATCCTCGGCGTGGCGCCTTTCACCCTTGTTTTACCCTATGCCAGCCTTGAATGGACCGGAATTTTAACGGTGATCATTGGTTTTATCCTCGCCTCGGCCTTCTCCGCTATTCTGGTCTATGCCCAGGAGCTGCTGCCGGGACGTATCGGCATGGTTTCAGGCCTGTTTTTCGGCTTCGCCTTTGGTATGGGCGGCCTTGGCGCCGCGGTGCTGGGCCTGCTGGCGGACCATACCAGCATCGACCTGGTATATAAAATCTGCGCCTTCCTGCCGCTGCTGGGATTCCTGACGATATTTCTTCCTGATAACCGGCAAAAAGCCTGATTATCCGGCGGCCAAAGTGTAACGCTGGCCGCCGTTACCCCTTGCGCCATCGGCCTGATGCGCGCATTCCTCTCTCGATTTTTCCTTCTGTGCCTTTTCAGCGGCCAATTGCATTTTTTTGCACAATTCAAGAATTATTCATAAACAAAGTGAACGTTTTTGTCATAAACTATTACGCGGACAGGGTAGCAAAATGGACCGATTCACCACTGGAAAGGAGACGGAATGCACCACGCAACACCGCTAATCACCACCATTGTCGGCGGCCTCGTGCTCGCCTTTATTCTCGGCATGATTGCCAATAAGCTACGTATTTCTCCTCTGGTGGGATATCTCTTAGCGGGCGTGCTGTCCGGACCTTTCACCCCTGGCTTTGTTGCTGACACCAAACTGGCTCCGGAACTGGCGGAGCTCGGCGTGATCCTGCTGATGTTCGGCGTCGGCCTGCATTTCTCCCTCAAGGATCTGATGGCGGTAAAGTCGATCGCCATTCCCGGGGCCATCGCCCAGATAGCCGTGGCGACGCTGTTGGGTATGGCGCTCTCCGCCGCCCTTGGCTGGTCGCTGATGACCGGCATCGTCTTTGGTCTGTGCCTCTCCACCGCCAGTACCGTGGTGCTGCTGCGCGCCCTGGAGGAACGACAGCTGATTGACAGTCAGCGCGGGCAGATCGCCATCGGCTGGCTGATTGTGGAAGACCTGGTGATGGTCCTGACGCTGGTCCTGCTGCCGGCGGTGGCCGGTATGGCGGAGAAAGGCAACCTCGGCTTCGCTTCCCTGGCCCTCGACCTCGGGATCACCATTGGCAAAGTGGTGGCCTTTATCGCCATTATGATGCTGGTCGGCCGTCGGCTGGTGCCGTGGATCATGTCGCGCAGCGCGGCCACCGGCTCGCGCGAGCTGTTCACCCTGTCGGTGCTGGCCCTGGCGCTGGGCATCGCCTTCGGCGCCGTGGAGCTGTTTGATGTCTCCTTCGCCCTCGGCGCCTTCTTTGCCGGTATGGTGCTTAACGAATCCGAGCTGAGCCACCGCGCCGCCCATGACACCCTGCCGCTGCGCGACGCCTTCGCGGTGCTGTTCTTTGTCTCCGTCGGCATGCTGTTTGACCCGATGGTGCTGGTCCAGCAGCCGCTGGCGGTGCTGGCGACGCTGGCGATCATTATCTTTGGTAAATCCGCAGCCGCCTTTTTCCTCGTGCGTATGTTTGGCCACTCGCCGCGTACCGCATTGACCATTGCCGCCAGCCTGGCGCAGATTGGTGAATTTGCCTTTATTCTCGCCGGCCTGGGGATGGCGCTTAACCTGCTGCCGCAGGCCGGGCAAAACCTGGTGCTGGCCGGAGCGATCATCTCGATTATGCTCAACCCGGTACTGTTCACTCTGCTGGAGAAATATCTCGATAAAACCGAAACCCTCGACGAGCAGACCCTGGAAGAGGTGCTGGAAGACGAGAAGCAGGTGCCGGTCGATATCTGCAACCACGCGCTGCTGGTCGGTTTCGGCCGCGTCGGCAGCCTGCTGGGCGAGAAGCTGATGGCCCAGGGGATCCCGCTGGTGGTGGTTGAAACCTCGCGCACCCGCGTGGATGAGCTACGCGAGCGCGGGATCAGCGCGGTGCTGGGCAATGCCGCCAATGAAGAGATCATGGAGCTGGCGCATCTCGACTGCGCCCGCTGGCTGCTGCTGACCATTCCCAACGGCTATGAGGCCGGCGAGATTGTCGCTTCCGCACGGGAAAAATGTCCGCATATCGAGATTATCGCCCGCGCCCATTATGATGACGAAGTGGATTACATTATCGACCGTGGGGCCAATCAGGTGGTGATGGGCGAGCGGGAAATTGCCCGCGCCATGCTGCAGCTTCTGGAAACGCCACCCGCCGGTGAAGTGGTCACCGGCTGATGTTCTGCCCTCTCCCGTCGGGAGAGGGACTCGCTTACCGATCCCAGTACGCCTCTTCCAGGCTGTCCTCACGTTCCGGCAGGCCGCGGGTTAAGCGCGGCGAGTGCTGGTTCAGCACCTGATAGCTCACGCGGTTGGCATATTTACACACCTGCGCCAGAGAGGAGTAGGTCAGCCATTTGCATTTGTGTTTGCTGGAGTTGGGGACGTTATTGCGATGGTAGTTATTGGCGGTGATGTCATGCAGCAGCGCCGCCAGCGCGCCGTCCCCTGCGCCGTTGGTGTTCATGATCTTCTCCGGGCCGCCCATATACGGCGCAATGTGCGAATAAATCCGCAGCGGATTGACGCAGTCCTGGTGACGCATCGCGCGACTGAATTCGAACTGGTTAAATTCCGGGATCGCCCCCGGCAGCAGCGGATGCTGGGTCTTACGCTTCGTCTCTTCTTCAGTGAAGCCCGCCATATACAGCCCCGCCGGTCCGGCGGTGCACAGCACCAGGTCGACCCAGTCCAGCGCTTTATCCGCCGCCGACAGCGGATCGGCAAAGCCGGTCAGCGCTTCCCCTTCCTCTTCATTCATCGCCAGAATCGAGACATGCTCCTGCAGGAACTGCTGCCACCACGCCGGGTTATCGGCAATCACGTATTTGGTTCCAAGAGTCAACACCACCGGCACATCATGCTTTTTGGCATACTCGATAGCTTTCATCGTCGCGTCCGGCATCGGCTCGCCCGGCTTGCAGCGTACCAGGTAGGAGGTCAGCACCAGCGCCGAGGCGCCGGCGATCACCGCTTCCGGAATGCTTTCCGGGCGCAGCTTGTTCATATGTCCCGGGCTGATGGCGAAGGTGCGCTCGCCGCTGTCGCTGATCAGGGTGAAGCAACGGCCAATGGCGCCGTCGACGCCCTGCAGATAGTTCAGATCGGTACGGCTGGAGGTATTGCACAGGTAGCGATAGGCATAGCCGCCGATTTCGATATTGCTGCACATGACGCCAAGCAACACCGAGCGATCGTCCGCCAGCACCGAGTAGTTGTGCATGGTATTGCCGATCGTGCCGCCGGCAAACTGATGGGTAATAAGATTATTGCGCACCAGCTCCTGGTACAGCGCCTCAGCGACGTCATCTTCAATCACCAGCGAGTGGCCCGCGCTCAGGCCGTAGCGCACGATAAACGCCTCATCCACTTTCGCTTCGATATCCACCAGCGTCTGGTCGATACCCACCACCCAGGAGACGCTGGATTCATTCTCCGGCTGAATTTGCTGCAGCAGCGGGTCGCGGGCGTTAACGGGAAAATAGTGTTTGGATTTGCGTTTACCGGGAAATTTCATAGTGGCGCTTAAATAACAGGGAACAAGCGGGAAATAGTAGCATATTCCCCGCCCTGCGCGCGATCAGCGATAAGGCGCCGTCAGGTTGACCATCATCTCAATATGCGCAGCGTCCGCGTTAAGCGCCGGAATGTATTCATATTGCTTTCCGCCCGCTTCGAGGAATATTTCCCGGTTCTGGACGGCGATCTCTTCCAGCGTTTCGAGACAGTCGGCGGCAAACCCCGGGCACAGCACCTGAATATGCTTCGTCCCTTTCTCGCCGAGCATCTTCAGCGTCTCATCGGTGTACGGCGTCAGCCAGGGTTCCCGACCAAAGCGCGACTGGAAGGTCATCATCACCCGCTCCGGCGGGAGCCCCAGCGCGGAGACCAGTTCCCGCGTGGTATCGCGACAGCGCTGAGGATAATCATCCCCTTGATTGGCATAGCGCTGCGGGATCCCATGATAGGAGAGCAGCAGCAGATCCGGTTCCCCATGAACGGCAAACGAGGCGCGCACGCTGGCCGCCAGGGCATGGATATAGTCCGGGTGCCCGGCGTAATCGCGAATAAACGAGATACCGGGAATGGCGCGTTTCTTCGCGAGGATCCGCGCCAGCTCATCCCAGACGGCAGCCACCGTCGAGCAGGAATATTGCGGATACAGCGGCAGCACTACGATGTGCCCCACCCCCTGCGCCAGTAAATCATCCACCGCGCTGGCCAGCGACGGCGATCCATAGCTCATGCCCAGCGCCACCGGGGTATCCGGCAGTCTGGCGGCCAGCGCCTGCTGCTGACGACGGCTGTATACCATCAGCGGCGACCCCTCTTCCATCCAGACGGACTGATAGAGTTTAGCCACGCGGGGAGAGCGAATCGGCAGTATGACGCCGCGCAGCAGCGGCCACCATAGCAGACGAGACGTATCCACCACCCGTTTGTCGCTGAGGAATTGTCGCAGATAGCGCTTCACCGCACCGGGGGTGGGCGCATCGGGAGTGCCTAAATTGGCCAGCAAGATACCTGTTTTCGTCTGATGCATTACCGCCTCTTAACCATTTGAATCGCAGCCAATTGTAGCTGAAATGGCGCTAAACGGAACCAATCATAGCAAAAGGTAGGAATGAGAGAAGTTCTCATCCTGCCGCAGCAGGATGAGAAAAGGCTTTATCAGCCGAGGATTTTTTCCAGTTCGGCGCGCACGTCAGCCACCGCTTTGGTGCCGTCGACTTTGGCGTATTTGGTGTTGCCCGCCTGCGCTTCTTTGGTGTAGTAGCCGATCAGCGGCGCCGTCATCTGATGATATTCCACCAGACGCTTACGCACGGTCTCTTCCTGGTCGTCTTTACGGGTGGTCAGCTCTTCGCCGGTCACGTCGTCTTTGCCTTCCACCTTCGGCGGATTAAATTTGATGTGGTATACGCGACCGGATGCCGCGTGAACGCGACGGCCAACGATGCGGTCGACGATCAGTTCGTCCGGCACATCGAATTCCAGCACGTAATCAACGGTAATGCCCGCTTCTTTCATGGCGTCAGCCTGCGGAATAGTGCGCGGGAAGCCGTCCAGCAGGAAGCCGTTACGGCAATCTTCCTGGGCGATACGCTCTTTAACCAGCGCGATAACCAGCTCATCGGTCACCAGCTTGCCGGCGTCCATGATGTCTTTCGCTTGCTTACCGAGCTCGGAGCCGGATTTTACCGCAGCGCGCAGCATATCGCCGGTGGAGATTTGCGGAATACCGTATTTCTCCATGATGAACTGAGCCTGAGTTCCTTTACCCGCGCCCGGAGCGCCAAGCAGAATAATACGCATTACGAAAATCCCCTCAAAAGTCGATTCAATTTTTCAAAAACGCTAAACCATACCACCAGAACGGCGATGGCTCAAGGAAGGCGGTGCGGCTGAAACGGTTAATGGTGAGATATTTTATGCCATCCAATGTGAAATGCCCCGCCGGAGCAAATCGCTCAGACGGGGCATTTATCCCGTTCCCGGCGTCGCGTCGCTCGGCCGGGCTACTCGTTCAGGTTCGCGTCAGGAAGCCAGCAGCTGGTTCATACGGCGGATAAACTGGTTCGGATCTTCCAGCGTGCCGCGCTCGGCCAGCAGCGCCTGATCCAGCAGCAGTTCCACCCATTCGCCGAACTGCGCGTCATCCTGGGTATCGGCTGCGCGTTTCACCAGCTGATGAGCCGGGTTCAGTTCGAAGATGTATTTCACTTCCGGCGCCGCCTGGCCCGCAGCCGCGAACAGCTTCGCCATCTGGGTGCTCATCTCGTCGGCATCGGTGGTGACAATCGCCGGGGTGTCGGTCAGACGATGGGTCAGACGCACCTCTTTGACCCGGTCGCCAAGCAGGTTTTTCACACGCTCAACGAACGGCTCCAGCGCTTTTTCGGCTTCTTTGGTGGACTCGTCCACTTCGTCCGCCAGTTTGTCCAGCGACTCGTCGGCTTTAGCGACAGACTGGAACGCTTTGCCGTCGAATTCGGTCAGGTAGCTCATCATCCACTCGTCGATGCGATCGGAGAGCAGCAGCACTTCGATCCCTTTCTTACGCAGCAGTTCGAGGTGTGGGCTGCTTTTCGCCGCCGCATAGCTGTCGGCAGTGATGTAGTAGATCTTCTCCTGACCGTCTTTCATACGCGAGACGTACTCTTCCAGCGACACGGTCTGCGCGGAGGAGTCGGTATGGGTGGTCGCGAAGCGCAGCAGTTTGGCGATCGCCTCCTGGTTGCTCGGATCTTCCGCCGGGCCCTCTTTCAACACCAGGCCGAACTGTTTCCAGAAAGTCTGATATTTTTCGGCGTCGTCTTTCGCCAGCTTATCCAGCATCTGCAGCGCGCGTTTGGTCAGCGCGGTGCGCAGGTTACGGGTCACGCTGCTGTCCTGCAGGATTTCACGGGAGACGTTCAGCGGCAGATCGTTGGAGTCTATCAGGCCGCGTACGAAGCGCAGGTAGTTCGGCATAAACTGCTCGGCGTCGTCCATAATGAACACGCGCTGGACGTACAGCTTCAGGCCGTGTTTATGATCGCGGTTCCACATATCCCAAGGCGCCTGCGACGGGATATACAGCAGGCTGGTGTACTCCTGCTTACCTTCCACGCGGTTGTGGCTCCAGGTCAGCGGGTCGCTGTAGTCATGGGCAATGTGCTTGTAGAACTCTTTGTACTCGTCGTCGTTAACTTCAGACTTGCTGCGGGTCCACAGGGCCTGCGCCTTGTTGATTTTTTCCCAGCTGATAACGGTTTCGCCGTCTTTCTCTTCCTGTTTTTCAATCTCAACCGGCAGCGCGATATGATCGGAATACTTGCTGATGATGGAGCGCACGCGCCAGTCGTTGAGGAAATCGTCCTCACCTTCGCGCAGATGCAGGGTGATTTCGGTCCCGCGATCGGCTTTGGTGATGTCGGCCACGGTATATTCCCCTTCGCCGGCGGATTCCCAGAACACGCCGTTTTCAGGTTTATCGCCTGCCGCACGGGTGCGCACGGTCACTTTGTCCGCCACGATGAAGGCCGAATAGAAGCCGACGCCGAACTGGCCAATCAGCTGGCTATCTTTTGCCTGGTCGGAACCCATGGATTCCAGGAACGCTTTGGTGCCAGATTTGGCGATGGTGCCGAGATGGTCGATAACCTCTTCCCGGTTCATGCCGATACCGTTATCGGCGATGGTCAGGGTACGGTTGTCTTTATCAAACGAAACCCGCACGCGCAGCTCGCCGTCTCCCTCATACAAATCCGGCTGCGACAGCGCGCGGAAACGCAGCTTATCGGCCGCATCAGAGGCGTTGGAAATCAGCTCACGCAGAAAGATCTCTTTGTTGGAATAGAGGGAATGGATCATCAGGTGCAGAAGCTGTTTTACTTCTGACTGAAAACCACGAGTTTCTTGTCCTTTCATCTGATTCAACCTCAACAATGCCATTTTAAATGGGTAAAAAACCGTTGAGTGGGAGATGGGGACAGCGGGGAAATTTTTCAAGCGGAGGCGGCGATGGCCGCCTCCGTTTGTTCAGAAAGTAATCTTGTGGCGACCGGCCAGCGAGTGGGACAGCGTAGTGCCGTCGACCATCTCCAGCTCGCCGCCCACCGGCACGCCGTGGGCGATTCGGCTGGCGTCGACGCCATACTGCGCGCACAGCTCTGCGATGTAGTTGGCCGTCGCCTCGCCCTCAACGGTCGGGTTGGTGGCAAGGATCACCTCGGTGATCGACTCCGCCTCCAGCCGTTGTTCCAGGCGATCGAGCCCGATGTCGTCAGGCCCGATGCCGTCGAGCGGCGACAGGTGCCCCATCAGCACGAAGTAGCGGCCGGAATACTGCCCGGTCTGCTCAATGGCGTAGATGTCCGCCGGACTCTCCACCACGCAGATTTGGCCGTTTTCCTGGCGACGCGGGTTGCTGCAGATATTGCACACCTCCTGCTCGGTGAAGGTGCGGCAATCGGCGCAGTGGCCGATCTCCGACATCGCACGCGTCAGCGCCTGCGCCAGACGCATCCCGCCGCTGCGATCGCGCTGCAGCAGGGTAAACGCCATGCGCTGCGCGGACTTCGGGCCGACGCCCGGCAGACAGCGCAGCGCTTCCATAAGCTGAGTTAACAGCGGGCTGGTTTGCATCAGAACGGCATCTTGAAGCCTGGCGGCAGCTGCATACCGGCAGAGACGGAAGCCATCTTCTCTTTCTGGGTCTCTTCGATACGGCGCGCGGCGTCGTTGAACGCGGCAGCCACCAGATCTTCCAGCATCTCTTTGTCATCTTCCAGCAGGCTTGGGTCGATCTCCACGCGGCGGCAGTTGTGCGCGCCGTTGATGGTCACTTTCACCAGACCCGCGCCGGACTCGCCGGTCACTTCCAGCTGAGCGATCTCTTCCTGCATCTTCTGCATTTTGTCTTGCATCTGCTGGGCCTGCTTCATCAGGTTACCCAGGCCGCCTTTTCCACCAAACATAGGCTTCTCTCTCAGTCAGTCATCATTAAAGGTACTGACTGCAAGTCAAACTTGCAGTCAAATGGGGCGGATACTCTCTTCATCCAGATCGGCGTCGAAGAAACGACGCAGGGTCTGAATGTTATTATCCGCAATAATCGCGTCGCGCGCCTGCGCGAGCTTCTCTTCATAAATAGCCTGCCGCCACTCCAGCGGCGTGCGCATCGCGGGATTATCGTCTTCCACGATGGTCAATTCAACCGGCGTACCGTACAACACCCCCAGCGCTTCAGCCAGCTTTTGCTGCGCGCCGGCGGAATTGAGGTGGCGCTGACTGGGGCGCAGATGCAGACGGACGCGATTGCCCTCCTGCTCTTTCCACGCGTTGAGCGCCACCTGCTCGACCAGCTTCGGTACCGCCAGCTGGCTCACTTCCGCCGCCCAGCTGTCGCGCTCGACCGCTTCAACGGCAAGTTTAGCCGCCAGCTCCGGCGTTTTTTCATGCTCCAGCGCTTTTTTCAGCGCTTTAGGCGTGGCGACTTCGACTTTGGTCTCTTCAACCACCGTCGTCGCCTTCCAGCGATAGGCCTCTTTCTTCGCCGGGGCCTGCTCCAGCGCCGCCGCGGCCGGACGAGCCTGGACGCGCTCGGTAATCGAACTCAGTCGCTCCAGCGCAGCGTTATTCACCGGCCGCGCGCGGGAAGCGGCTGCCGGTTCACTCTTTTTTGGGGTGGTTGCTCCCTGGCTGCGCTGCAGGTGGCTGCGGGCCGCCAGCACCTGGCTGGTGGTCGGCGGCAAACTCTGCGACGGCTGCGGCGGCGGCGCTGCGGGGGAAACCGGCTGGCGCGGCGCGGGCGCGGCGGCCAGTGCCGGCTGCACCTCCGGCTCGGGCAGCGGCTTACGCGGATGAAACGCCAGGGCGCGCAGCAGCGTCATTTCGACGCCCATCCGCCGGTCCGGGGCATAGGGCAGCTCTTTGCGGCCAATCAGCAGCGTTTGGTAGTAGAGCTGAACGTCGCCCGGCGGTACGGTGCGCGCCAGTTCGCGCATTCGCACTTCGACCGCGGCCATGTCGGCGCCCAGCGCCGAAGGGGACAGCTGAACCATGGCGATGCGGTGCAGCAGGCTCTGCATCTCCACCAGCAGCGCCTCCCATTCAACGCCGCGCGCGGCGGCGTCATTGACGCCCGCCATGACCCGCTCGCCATCGGCGGCGACCAGGGCTTCAATCAGCGACAGCGCCTGATCGTCATCGAGGGTGCCGAGCATGGCGCTCACCGACGCCGCCGTCAGTTGCCCTTCTCCACTGGCAATAGCCTGATCGGTCAGACTTAAGGCATCACGCAGGCTGCCGTCGGCGGCGCGCGACAGAAGCTGCAGCGCGCGGGGCTCGAAGGCAATCTGCTCTTCGCCAAGAATATGCTCCAGCTGATGGCGGATCTGTTCAACGTCCAGCGCCTTCAGGTGGAACTGCAGGCAGCGGGATAAGATCGTCACCGGCAGCTTCTGCGGATCCGTCGTCGCCAGCAGGAATTTGACGTGCGCCGGCGGCTCCTCCAGCGTCTTTAATAACGCGTTGAAGCTGTGGCGCGACAGCATATGGACTTCGTCGATGAGATAGACCTTAAAGCGGCCGCGGGCCGGCGCGTACTGGACGTTATCCAGCAGGTCGCGAGTATCTTCGACTTTGGTTCGCGAGGCGGCGTCAATCTCAATCAGATCGACAAAGCGCCCCTGTTCTATTTCCCGGCAGTTATCGCACACGCCGCAGGGGGTGGCGGTGATGCCGGTTTCACAGTTTAACCCTTTCGCCAGCAGGCGGGCGATGGAAGTCTTACCGACCCCGCGGGTACCGGAAAAGAGATAAGCGTGATGAATGCGCCCTAACGACAAGCCGTTCGCCAGTGCGGTCAGCACATGTTCCTGGCCGACGACGTCAGCAAAGGTTTGTGGGCGCCATTTACGGGCTAAGACCTGATAACTCATGGGCTGGCTCTGAAACGCTGGAAGGTGAAATCACGAAGGGGTCATGCTATCACAGCCCCGCCCGATCGGCGAGGCTATGTGGAGGGATTTGCTTAGTGGCCCGGGAACGGCACCAGACTGTAGCAGTGGACCCCCAGCTTCTCCAGGCGCTGTTCGCCGCCCAGATCGAAGAGATTGATAATGAAAGCGGCATCCTGTACTTCGCCGCCGAGACGGCGGATCAGTTTGACCGTCGCGTCGATGGTTCCGCCGGTCGCCAGCAGATCGTCCACCACCAGCACTTTGTCGCCCGGTTTGATGGCGTCAACGTGGATCTCCAGCTGATCGGTGCCGTACTCCAGCTCATAGCTCTCAGCGATGGTTTCACGCGGCAACTTACGCGGCTTGCGTACCGGAACAAAGCCCACGCCCAGCGCCAGCGCAACCGGTGCGCCGAAAAGGAAGCCACGCGCCTCAGTCCCTACCACTTTGGTAATTCCCGCGTCTTTGTAGCGCTCGGTCAGCAGTTCAATGCTGAGCGCGTAAGCTTTCGGGTCTTCCAGTAAACTGGTGACATCGCGGAAAAGAATGCCAGGTTTTGGATAATCCTCGATACTCTGGATGCTGTTCTTCAGATATTCAAGCTGCTGTGCAGTTGCGGTCATAAGTGTATGCCTGATTGAAACGGTATTACCCACGGGCGTGCAAAAGGGGCCAAAGAAACATTTGTTTAACCTTTGACCAGGCTTACCCGCGCTCGAAAACGCCAGAATTTACTGGCTGTCAGCAACAATTGCAACAGGCATTATTGCGCATCAGTGCTTTTGTTGCTTTGCGTCAACCACCGGAATGCGCCACATAAAGATCAGCAGACAGGCCAAAATGACCAACAGCATAATGCGCACCCACGTAAGCTTAACCAGCCACAGTGAAATAGCAAAAGTCGCCACGATCATGGCAATGGCGCGCGGTTTGGCGCCGCGGGGCATGGCGCGGTACTGCTGCCAGTGGCGAAGATAGCCGCCGAACCATGAGCGATACAGCAGCCACTGGTGAAAGCGTGGCGATGAGCGGGCAAAGCACCAGGCGGCGAGCAGAATAAACGGCGTCGTCGGCAGCAACGGTAAGAAAACACCCAGCGTACCCAGCGCTACCGCCAGCCAGCCGATAATGGTTAAAATAACAGGTGGCATAATGCGAATCGTTATCAACAGATACGGCTACTGTAGCACAGTTGGCTGATGGAAAATGGAGGGGGCGGGTGAAAACAGCTCAACTTTTACAAACGCTGAACAATCAGCTCAGCGAGCTGGCCGCGCTGGTGGCGCCGCTGGCGGAGCACGCGACCCTCAGCCCGCGCTTTGACCGCCAGCTCTTCCACACCCGCAGCACGCTGATGCAGGCCTATCTGGCGGAAGCCCAACACAACTTTAACCAGCTCCGCCAGGCCGTCGAGCGCCAGCAGCTGCCGCAGGTAGCCTGGATCGCCGAGCGGCTGGCGGCGCAAATCGCCGCGCTGCGTCGCGAAACCGCCACCTGGTCGCTGCGCAGTTGGGACCATGCCTCGCCAACGCTGAGCCGCTGGCAGCGCCGTCGCCTGCAGCATCAGGAGTATGAGCGCCGCCTGCTGGCGATGCGCGACCAACGCCAGCGCCAGCTGACGCAGGCTACCAGCCTTGACGAGCAGCAGCGGCTGGCCAGCGAAGTCGAGGTCTACAGCGGACGGCTGGCGCGCTGTCGACAGGCGCTGGACAAGATTGAAAACGTACTGGCGCGGCTGACGCGCTAACAGGAGAGTCCGATGTCGCTGGAAAAAGCCCCCGATGAGGTCAAACTGGCCGTCGATTTAATCATGTTGCTGGAGTCGCATCAGATCCCGGCGCAAACGGTGCTGGACGCGCTGGAAATTGTCAGGCGGGATTATGCAAACAAGTTAAAAAACGCGGAAAGCGCCTCGCAAACGCCGCAGAAGTAAGATGTTGCCCACGACGACGTGCTGGCAGAGTGGTCCTCTGCGCATGACGCCGATGGAGGCAATATTGATGGAAAAGGTCAGTCAAACCCCGCACGATGCGGTTTTTCGCCAGATGCTGATGCATCAGGCGGTGGCGAAGGATTTCCTGCAGCTGTATCTGCCCGCGCCGTTTCTGGCAATTTGCGAGCTGGATTCACTGCAGCTGGTCTCCGGTAGCTTTGTTGAAGAGGACCTGCGCGCCAGCTATTCCGATATCCTTTACTCACTGCGCACCCGCCACGGACCGGGCTATGTTTACGCGCTGATTGAGCACCAGAGTACCCCGGACAAGCTGATGGCGTTTCGCCTGCTGCGCTACGCGCTGGCCGCCATGCAGCGTCATCTGGACGCTGGCCACGACACGCTGCCGCTGGTGGTGCCAATTCTGTTTTATCACGGCAAGGTCAGCCCCTGGCCCTGGCCCCGCAACTGGCAACAGCTATTCGCCGAACCGGCGCTGGCGAAGGCGCTCTATAGCGGTGATTTTCCGCTGGTGGACCTCACCGTTATGCCAGATAATCAGATCGTCCGTCATCGGCGTATGGCCATGCTGGAGCTGTTGCAAAAGCATATCCGCCATCGCGATCTGGCCGAGCTGCAGGTGCCGCTGATTGCGCTGATGACGCAAGGCTATCTGACAGAAGCGCAGTTAAATACGCTGCTGCGCTATATGTTGCAGGCGGGTACCACGGAACATCCGGGGGCGCTGATCCGCGCGCTGGCGGCGCAGTCGCCCAGACATAAGGAGCTGATGATGACCATTGCCGAATGGCTGGAAGAGAAAGGCCGTAAACAGGGGCAGCAGGAGGGCGAGCAGGAAGGTCGAGAAGCCGCCACTCGCAGCATCGCCGCCAGAATGCTGGCGCGCGGCCTCGAACGTCAAATCGTGCGGGAACTCACCGGGCTTAGCGACGAAGAGCTCGCCGCGCTGACGCCCTGATGCAGCAGGGGCGGCTTTGCGCCGCCCCTTTTCAGTTAAGACGCGACGGAGGGAGCTAAATCGTCACCCTTTCCGTCCCGCTTCACTTCCGTGACCTCGTCGCCCTTTTCATTTCGCAGATGGACTTCCAGCTGGTTAAAGGCAATGTTGATGTCATTCTCCCGGCACAGACGGTCGATGGCGCGGTTGAGCTCATCCACCGTGTAGCTGCGATCGCGCAGTTCACGGACATACAGACGCAGTTCATGATCCAGGGTACTGGCCCCGAAGGTGGTGAAGAAGACCGCTGGCGCTGGCTCCTGCATCACTTTCGGATGATCGTGCGCGACCTTCAGGAGCACCTCCTTCACCTTATCCAGATCGGAACCGTAGGCGACGCCGAGGCGGATCACCACGCGGGTCACGGTGTCGGAGAGCGACCAGTTGATCAAGCGCTCGGTAACGAACGCCTTGTTCGGGATGATCACCTCTTTGCGATCGAAGTCGGTGATGGTGGTGGCGCGAATACGGATTTTGCTTACCGTACCGGAGAAGGTGCCGATAGTCACCGTATCCCCAATGCGCACCGGACGTTCGAACAGAATAATCAGGCCGGATACGAAGTTACCGAAGATCTCCTGCAGACCAAAACCTAAACCAACCGACAGCGCGGCCGCCAGCCACTGCAGTTTATCCCATGAGACGCCCAGCGACCCGAATACCGTCATCGCCCCGATGGCGATAATCGCATAGTTAAGAATGGTGGTGATGGCGTAGGAAGTCCCCTGGCGCATGTTGAGCCGCGACAGGACCAGCACCTCCAGCAGCCCCGGCAGGTTGCGGATCAGCGCCCAGGCAACCATCGACGCCACAATGGCAAACAGCAGGCTGCCCATCGTGACGCTGCGCACCACGCTGGCCCCTGCCTCGGTGCCGTTGTAATGCCAGAGGGTAATGCTGTCGAGATAGGCGAAAACGGTGATCAAATCCGACCAAATCGCCCAGAACATGACCGCGAACAGCGCGATCATCACCAGCATGGTGATGCGTAACGTCTGCTGGTTGACCTGCTCGAGGGCGATAGTCGGCTCCTCCTGCGGCTCGGCGCCTTCCGCGCCTTCCTTCACCAGATGCTGACGGCGCGCCAGCGCCCGGCGCCAGGCGATGCGCCGCGCCGCCACGCTCAGGCCGCGCAGCACAGTCTGGTACAGCAGGTTCCAGATCATGACCAGATAGACGGTCTCGATCCAGCGTCCCGCCAGGCGCAGCGTGGTGTAGAAGTAGCCGGTCGCCGTTAGCACCATCAGGGCCACCGGAACGATAGACAGCACAGTGATCGTCAGCAGGCGCAGGCTGTGCGACTCTTTATCGCGCCAGCTTTCCCGGCACATCGGCCAGACCAGCACCGCTATCAGCAGTAAGTTGAAGAAAATCACCAGCTGCCCCAGCACGTCGTCCATCAGGTTCAGCGGCGACAGCTCGGAAATCACCGACCAGAAATTCAGCGGCAGCAGCGCCAGGCTGACGCGAACAATCTGCCGCCGCCAGTGGCTGGTCAATTGCGCCGGCATATTAAAGTGGCTGACCGCTACGCCGTTCTTTTCCAGCACTTTCCAGCACAGGCCAAACACCAGCCAGAACATCGCCAGCTTTTTACTGTATGCCCACAGTAGAGCACTGATATTGAGCTGCATGGTGAGTAAGATCAGGCCAATCGCCAGAATCACCAGCACCACCGGTAAGGCGCGGATCAGGTCGATAAGGATCGCCTTCGGCGTATGCAGTTGGGTATCATTGCGCAGCTGGCCTACCTGGGAGGCAAGCTTTGCCTGATAATCCTTGAGCCACTGCAAACGCCAGCGGATCAGGCCGGCAATCAGCAGCAGCGGTAATCCGGCAAGAAAAGCGACAAACACCGCTGGCCACGCTTTTTCCCAGTTCACGGTGATTTTCATCGCCTTAAACTGACCTTTCAGCGCTTCCGGGAAGGCCTTAATCCACTCCCAGTCCATCGGTTTATTGCTGTTCACCCAGAAAATTTGCTGGGTCAGAATTTCTTTCAGGCTGCTCGAGACGCTCATCAGCTGCTGCTGGTTGATCTGCAGGTTGATGGCCATCATCAGCTGATTCCCCAGCTGTTTATTGAACTGGTCGAGCAGCTCCCGGCGCATGTCGATCACTTCCAGCAGCGCGGCGTGCACTTCATCGTTTACTTCAGCGCTGTGCCCCTCTTCCAGCTTAGCGACATAGGCATCGCTCTGGAACAGCGCGTCGCGTTTCTGATTCACCTCGAACTGTTCGAGCCGCAGATCGGCAATGCGATTGGTCATATCCTGCAGCTCATCCGCCGACGGCAGCGTCTGCTGCTGCTGGTAGAGAATGCGCGACAGCAGCAGGCTGCCCTTGAGCACGGAAATTTGCTCTTTAATATCCCGCTCAGACTGCAGGGCGCGGTCGAGCCAGTTCTTCACCTGAATATTGCGCTGCACCAGCTGGTTGCCGTTCTCCGTCGCCTGAATCAGTTTCTCGCTCAGCTGGTGGTTGATATCCAGCTCCTGCTTGACCAGCGGGTTGGCCTGAATACGCGCCGTTTCGTCGGGCGTGACCGCCTCCTGGGCGGTTTTCTCAGTCAGCGTCAGCCGCTTGCTGTTCACCGCCTCCTGCAACAGCTGCAGCTGATGCTCCAGCCGGTTGCTCCAGGCGGTGACGTAGTCACGCTGCTTCTGCAGGGTATCCTGCAGCACCGTATTGCCTTCGAGGCTCTTGCGCTGCTGCTCGATCTGCGCGTTAAGCAACGCCTGCTGGGCCTGCAGCAGCACCTGCTGGGTCGGACGCAGAGTCTCATCCCCCACCGAGGTGCCATTCAGACGATTGCGGATCTGCTGCAGCTGCTGGGAGGCTTTGTACATCGCATTTTGCACGCGTTCCGGCTGCGTTTGCAGGGAAACCAACTGGCTGTTGTAGGTCGCCAGATCGTTTTGCGCATTCTGCAGATCGTCCAGCGTTTGGGTGACGCGCGATTCCAGCTGACGCAGGGAGAGCGTGCTCAGCGTTTTGCGCGTCGCGTCGTCGTTCGGGACATCGCTCAGATTGTTAAGGCTGTCCACCGCCTGGCGCAGCTTCGCCGGGGCTTGCTCGACCTGCTGGCGGAGCTGCGTCGTCTCGCTCTTGATGCGATCGATTTTATCCAGCGTTTCCAGGGTCTGGGTCAAATCCTGCTGGACCAGTTTGTCCTGCGGAGTCAGTTCTTTTTGCTTGTTTAAGGTATTGAGCTGACTCTGCACCTCCGCCCGGTCAGGGAGGTCCGCGGCGCGGCCCTGAACTGGACTGAAAAGGCCAATAAAACAGAGCAGCATAATGGTAAAGATGAACGTGGCGCGTTGCCTGGAGATCGTGTGCAGCATAGTTAATATGAATGAATGCAAATGCCGGAGAATACCGGGGGTCGTCGCAAGCGCGAAGAATAGCACTTCTCATCGCTGGCGAATAGCGGCGGACGGCGCTAAAAATTCACGTCCCTCCGCGCGCGACGTTTACGCTGGCAGGTTCTCCGGGCCGCGCAGCGTGGGGCAGAACTGATACATCTCCAGCAGGATGGCGACATAGTCGCGCGCCTCCGCATGCAGGTCGAACGAGTCGGGGGCAAACAGCCAGTTCTCCATCAGGCCGGAAAGATAGCTGCGCATTAAAATCGCCGCTCGCCGGGTGAGTAAATTGGCGGGCAACAGCTTCGCGGCGATGCACTCTTTCAAGGTCTGCTCGATGCGCTCGTAGCTCGCCAGGGATAACTGCCGCTGGGCCTGCTGCACCACGGTCATTTCACCGACGAATTCACACTTATGGAAGATAATCTCCATCATCAACCGACGGCGCTCCTCTGTCACCGTCGCTTCAAGAACATAGACTAGTATCTCCCTGATAACTGAGAGTGGATCGTTAGGGAATTTTGCCCGATACTCAATTTCGAGATCGCTAATACTGGCGTCTGACAGCTCCCAAATTTCGTTGAATAAATCTGATTTATTCTTGAAATGCCAGTAGATAGCCCCCCTCGTTACACCCGCAGCTTTTGCAATTGTTGCCAACGAGGTAGATGATACGCCTTGCTGCGAAAACAGACGCAGAGCAACATCCAGAATCAGTTGCCGGGTTTCACGTGCCTGTTGTTTGGTTTTTCGTGCCATAGGTTAATGACTTTACAGAGGTTACGTTTACATACATTTGTGAATGTATGTACCATAGCACGACCATAATAGAAAGACTGTAGTGGGTTTGTGGTTGTTTGAGCCACTGAACATTTTGAAATTGGACACTCGAGGTTTACATATGAACAAAAACAGAGGGTTAACGCCTCTGGCGGTCGTTCTGATGCTCTCAGGCAGCTTAGCGCTAACAGGATGTGACGATAAACCGGCTCAACAGGGAGCCCAGCACATGCCGGAAGTCGGTATTGTGACGCTCAAATCCGCACCTCTACAAATGACCACCGAACTGCCAGGCCGCACCAGCGCCTATCGCATTGCGGAAGTCCGCCCTCAGGTCAGTGGCATTATTTTGAAACGTAACTTCGTCGAAGGTAGCGATATCCAGGCCGGCGTCTCCCTGTATCAGATCGATCCAGCCACCTATCAGGCCAGCTATGACAGCGCCAAAGGCGACCTGGCAAAAGCCCAGGCGGCGGCAAACATGGATCAACTGACGGTCAAGCGTTATCAGAAACTGTTAGGCACTAAGTATATCAGTCAACAAGACTACGATACCGCCGTCGCGACGGCGCAGCAGAGCAATGCGGCCGTGGTCGCGGCGAAAGCGGCCGTGGAAACCGCGCGCATCAATCTGGCCTACACCAAAGTCACCTCGCCGATCAGCGGCCGCATTGGTAAATCCGCGGTGACCGAAGGGGCGCTGGTGCAGAATGGTCAGTCAACCGCTCTGGCAACCGTTCAGCAGCTGGATCCGATCTATGTTGACGTCACCCAGTCGAGCAATGATTTCCTGCGCCTGAAACAGGAGCTGGCCGATGGCCGTCTGAAACAGGAAAACGGTAAAGCGAAAGTGGAGCTGGTGACTAACGACGGTCTTAAGTATCCGCAGTCCGGCACCCTGGAGTTCTCGGATGTGACCGTCGACCAGACCACCGGCTCTATCACGCTGCGCGCCATTTTCCCCAACCCGGATCACACCTTGTTACCGGGGATGTTTGTCCGCGCGCGTCTGGAAGAAGGGGTTAACCCTGACGCCCTGCTGGTGCCGCAACAGGGCGTGACCCGTACGCCGCGCGGTGACGCCAGCGTCATGGTAGTAGGTGAAGGCGATAAGGTCGAAGTCCGCCAGGTCACTGCTTCTCAAGCGATTGGCGATAAATGGCTGGTCACTGACGGTCTGAAATCCGGCGATCGCGTTATCGTCACCGGCCTGCAAAAAATCAAACCAGGCGTGCAGGTAAAAGCGCAGGAAGTAGCTTCTGATGATAAACAGCAAGCCGCAGGCAACGCGCCATCAGAACAAACCAAGTCTTAACTTAAACAGGAGCCGTTAAGACATGCCTAATTTCTTTATCGATCGCCCCATATTTGCATGGGTGATCGCCATCATCATCATGCTGGCTGGGGGATTATCGATCCTCAAATTGCCGGTGGCGCAATATCCGACGATTGCGCCGCCAGCAATTTCCATTACCGCCATGTACCCCGGTGCTGACGCCGAAACCGTGCAGAACACCGTGACTCAGGTTATCGAACAGAATATGAACGGTATCGATCACCTGATGTACATGTCCTCGAATGGCGACTCCACCGGTACGGCGACCATCACCCTGACCTTCGAATCCGGTACCGATCCGGACATCGCCCAGGTTCAGGTTCAGAACAAGCTGGCCCTGGCCACCCCTCTGCTGCCGCAAGAAGTACAGCAGCAAGGGATCAGCGTTGAGAAAGCGTCCAGCAGCTTCCTGATGGTTGTCGGCGTCATTAACACCAACGGCACCATGAACCAGGACGACATTTCGGACTACGTGGCGGCCAACATGAAGGACCCGATCAGCCGTACCAGCGGCGTCGGCGACGTTCAGCTGTTCGGTTCCCAGTACGCGATGCGTATCTGGATGGATCCGAATAAACTGAATAACTTCCAGCTCACGCCGGTGGACGTGATCAGCGCGCTGAAAGCGCAGAACGCCCAGGTAGCCGCTGGTCAGTTAGGCGGTACGCCGCCGGTGAAAGGCCAGCAGCTCAACGCCTCCATCGTCGCACAGACGCGTCTGACCAATACGGAAGAGTTTGGCAACATCCTGTTGAAGGTGAACCAGGATGGTTCCCAGGTTCGTCTGCGTGATGTCGCCAAAATTGAACTGGGTGGCGAAAGCTATGACGTGGTGGCGAAGTATAACGGCCAGCCTGCGTCCGGTCTGGGTATTAAACTGGCTACCGGCGCGAACGCGCTGGATACCGCCAACGCGATCCGCGCTGAACTGGCGAAGATGGAGCCGTTTTTCCCGTCGGGGATGAAAATCGTTTACCCGTATGACACCACCCCGTTCGTGAAAATCTCTATTCACGAAGTGGTTAAAACGCTGGTGGAAGCGATCATCCTGGTCTTCCTGGTGATGTATCTGTTCCTGCAGAACTTCCGCGCCACCCTGATCCCGACCATCGCGGTGCCGGTGGTCCTGTTAGGGACCTTCGCGGTGCTGGCGGCGTTTGGCTTCTCGATAAACACCCTGACGATGTTCGGGATGGTGCTCGCCATCGGCCTGCTGGTGGATGACGCCATCGTGGTGGTCGAGAACGTCGAGCGCGTCATGGCCGAAGAAGGCCTGCCGCCGAAAGAAGCGACGCGTAAATCGATGGGTCAGATTCAGGGCGCGCTGGTAGGTATCGCCATGGTGCTGTCGGCGGTATTTATCCCGATGGCGTTCTTCGGCGGCTCAACCGGGGCCATCTATCGCCAGTTCTCCATCACCATCGTTTCCGCGATGGCGCTATCGGTACTGGTCGCGCTGATCCTGACGCCGGCGCTGTGCGCCACGATGCTGAAGCCTATTCAGAAAGGCAGCCATGGCGCGACCACGGGTTTCTTCGGCTGGTTTAACCGCATGTTCGATAAGAGCACGCACCATTACACCGACAGCGTAGGCAACATTTTGCGCAGCACCGGTCGTTATCTGGTGCTGTATCTGATCATCGTGGTGGGTATGGCGTGGCTGTTCGTTCGTCTGCCGAGCTCGTTCCTGCCGGACGAAGACCAGGGGGTGTTCCTGAGTATGGCCCAGCTGCCTGCCGGCGCCACCCAGGAGCGCACGCAGAAAGTGCTGGATGAGATGACGAATTACTATCTCACCAAAGAGAAGGACAACGTGGAATCCGTGTTTGCGGTTAACGGCTTCGGCTTCGCCGGCCGCGGCCAGAACACCGGTATCGCGTTCGTCTCGCTGAAAGACTGGAGTCAGCGTCCAGGCGACGAAAACAAAGTTGAAGCGATCACCGGTCGGGCGATGGGCTACTTCTCGCAGATTAAAGACGCGATGGTCTTCGCCTTTAACCTGCCGGCTATCGTTGAACTGGGTACCGCGACCGGCTTTGACTTCCAGCTGATTGACCAGGGCGGCCTGGGACACGAAAAACTGACCCAGGCACGTAACCAGCTGTTTGGCATGGTGGCGCAGCATCCTGACGTGCTGACCGGCGTGCGTCCTAACGGTCTGGAAGATACACCGCAGTTCAAAGTCGATATCGATCAGGAAAAAGCCCAGGCGCTGGGCGTCTCCATCAGCGACATTAACACCACGCTGGGCGCCGCCTGGGGCGGAAGCTATGTCAACGACTTTATCGACCGCGGCCGCGTGAAGAAAGTGTACATCATGTCCGAAGCGAAATACCGTATGCTGCCGGAAGACATCGGCAAGTGGTATGTTCGCGGCAGTGATGGCCAGATGGTGCCGTTCTCCGCCTTCTCCACCTCGCGTTGGGAATACGGTTCGCCGCGTCTGGAACGCTACAACGGTCTGCCATCAATGGAAATTCTTGGCCAGGCAGCGCCAGGCAAGAGTACCGGTGAGGCGATGAGCCTGATGGAAGAGCTGGCGGGTAAACTGCCGTCGGGTATTGGCTACGACTGGACCGGGATGTCTTATCAGGAGCGGCTGTCCGGTAACCAGGCCCCTGCCCTGTATGCCATCTCGCTGATTGTCGTCTTCCTGTGTCTGGCAGCGCTGTATGAGAGCTGGTCGATTCCGTTCTCGGTCATGCTGGTCGTACCGTTAGGTGTGGTCGGCGCGCTGTTAGCCGCCACCTTCCGCGGTTTAACCAATGACGTTTACTTCCAGGTTGGCCTGTTGACCACCATCGGCCTGTCGGCGAAGAACGCGATACTGATCGTTGAATTCGCCAAAGACCTGATGGAGAAAGAGGGCAAAGGGCTGATTGAGGCGACGCTTGAAGCGGTACGTATGCGTCTGCGTCCAATCCTGATGACCTCCCTGGCGTTTATCCTTGGGGTTATGCCGCTGGTTATCAGCTCCGGAGCGGGCTCCGGTGCGCAGAACGCCGTAGGTACAGGCGTAATGGGCGGGATGGTGACCGCGACGATCCTGGCAATCTTCTTCGTGCCGGTGTTCTTTGTGGTGGTTCGACGCCGCTTTAGTAAGAAATCGGAAGATATTGAGCACAGCCATCAGGTTGAGCATCATTAATCTGCACTGATGAACAAAGGGCCGCTACTGCGGCCCTTTTTTTGATCATTACCCACAGGGCACATATTGCCATTGTTTATTTTTCGCGCTGCATTTAATATATATTGATATGTTCCCGGTTATATCTATCACGCTGTTTAGCCCTTAGGATCTTCTTACGCTCATTTACCAGGAATAATCCTAATATCATCATCACGGCCGGCGGTTTCTGAACGCGACGACTGCCTGCCTTAAGCCAATGATTGATAAGACATCTCTATTTTTCAGGCTGCGCGCCCGGGTCGGAGAATTTAATTCGTCTATTTTTAAGATAATTTCTCTCTGATAATTGTAATTTTTCGTAATAGCACGATGAAATCTGTTGGAGAGTGGATTATAGTTAAATCAGCAGGATTACTCAGTTAGTGTCAGGTCAGTTAGTCGTGTTCATCCCACAACGGTGTTTGTTAGTCGTCGTTTAAACCACTCAAAAGGGGATGCGTTATGGACGAATACTCGCCAAAAAGACATGATATCGCACAACTACGCTTTCTCTGCGAAACGCTGTATCATGACTGCCTTGCAAACCTGGAAGAGAGCAACCATGGCTGGGTCAACGACCCGACATCGGCTGTCAATCTCCAGTTAAATGAACTGATCGAGCACATTGCCACGTTCGCCCTTAATTATAAAATTAAGTACGCTGAGGATAATAAGCTGATCGCTCAGGTTGACGAATATCTGGACGATACATTTACGTTGTTCAGTAACTACGGCATTAACTCTACGGATTTGCAAAAGTGGAAAAAATCCGGTAATCGGTTATTTCGTTGTTTTGTCAACGCCAGCCGGGAAAATCCGGCCAGTCTTTCGTGTTAGGATTATTACAATCAAAAGGTGGAATTATGTCTGATAAGCCATTAACTAAAACAGACTATTTGATGCGCTTACGCCGTTGCCAGACAATTGACACGCTGGAGCGCGTCATTGAAAAAAACAAATATGAACTTTCTGATAATGAGCTGGCGGTATTTTACTCAGCCGCCGATCATCGTCTGGCTGAACTGACCATGAATAAGCTGTACGATAAGATCCCGACGTCCGTCTGGAAATTTATCCGCTAATTACCGCGCCCGACGCGGTCTGCTGACCGGACGGTAATCGCCAGCCTCAGCAGGGTATCTTTGTGATAGTCATCACATCATTTAGCCAACAGCAAACCTGTAACCGGTTTCTTTTTTATACTGCTTTGGCCATCGAACGTCAGGTATAAGGAAGACCAATGAGTGAAGAAAAACGCAAAATGATCGCCGGTGAGCTCTATTTATCTGGCGACCCAACGCTACGCGCCGATCGTCTGCGCGCCAGACAGCTGCTGCACCGTTACAATCATTCCGCCCCGGATGCGCAGGAAGAACGTCAGCGTATTCTCGCCGAGCTGCTCGGTCGCGCTGGCGATGCGTATATCGAGCCAAGCTTTCGCTGCGACTACGGCTACAATATCTTTCTCGGCGCCGGTTTTTACGCCAATTTTGACTGCGTGATGCTGGACGTCTGTCCTATCCATATTGGCGATAACTGCATGCTGGCCCCGGGCGTCCATATCTATACCGCCACCCATCCGCTGGATGCTGAGGCCCGAAACAGCGGCCAGGAATATGGCAAACCGGTGACCATTGGCCACAATGTGTGGATTGGCGGTCGGGCGGTGATCAATCCCGGGGTGACCATTGGCGATAATGCGGTCATCGCGTCCGGAGCGGTGGTCACTAAAGACGTCCCCGCCAGTACCGTTGTCGGCGGCAACCCGGCGCAGATCATCAAGCGCCTTCCGCCGCCAAATGCGTAACTGTTATGCTTTTCTGTAACTGATCTGTTACTTTCTCCGCAGAATACTGCAACATAAAATAGCCTTCAGGCTGAGCCTGCCACGCCCGAGCCACCGGGCGCACGGGGCAGGCTTATTGCAGAATTCGGGGACCAAGATGACAGAAATACAACGCCTGCTTACTCACACCATTGACGAACTGAACGTGCAGGAAAAACGCGATAATCGCCCGCGTTTTAGCATCAGTTTTATCCGTAACCATCCGGGCCTGTTTGTTGCCATGTATGCCGCGTTTCTGGCGACGCTGGTGGTGATGCTGCGCTCTGAAACGCTGGTGGATTCGGTCTGGTTGTTGGTGGTGCTGTTCATCCTGTTCAACGCTTTTTTCTTCTTTGACGTCTATCCACGCTATCGTTACGAAGATATCGATGTCCTCGACTTTCGCGTGTGTTACAACGGCGAATGGTACAACACCCGCTTTGTCCCCCGACAGCTGATCGACCGTATTCTGCAGTCGCCGGACGTCGATAGCGAGCAGAAGGCGCAGCTTAAAAAAATGGTCGACACCAAAGGCGATCTCTCCTTTTACGATGTCTTTACGCTGACCCGAGCCGGTACTGCGCAATAAGACGATTCAGCGTCCGCAGCGCCAGCGGATAGCGGGAAGCAGAAGTATTGCCATACCCCAGCACCAGCCCGCTCCGCCCCCGCCGCGGGTCGAGATAGAAATGACTTAGCGCAGCGGGCGCCAGCTGAAACTGACGCGCCTGCTGCGCTATCGCGCGATCGTCGATCCCCTCGATGGCCAGCGTCAGATGGAGCCCCCCTTCCCCACCAAGGACTTCGCACGGCACGGTGATCTTTTGCGCCAGCGCCTCGCGCAGCAGCTGCTGACGTTTGCGGTACAGACGACGCATCGCCGCCAGATGACGCGCATAGTGCCCCTTCTCGATAAAGCTGGCCAGCGCCCGCTGTTCAGCGCGGTGCCCCCCGCGCAGCAGCGCGCCAATGGCCTCCTGAGCGGCATCCGCCAGCGCGGGCGGCATTACCATAAAACCGATACGCAGCGCCGGAAAAAGGGTTTTGCTGAAGGTGCCGAGATAGACCACCGGGGCATCCGGGACCATTCCCAGCATCGCCGGGATCGGCTCTCCGCTGTGGCGAAACTCGCTGTCGTAGTCATCCTCCACAATCCACGCGCCGTGCCGATGGGCATACTCCACCAGCGCCAGACGCCGCGCGGCGCTCATAACGCTCCCAAGGGGATACTGATGAGAGGGAGAGGTGAAAATCAGCCGGGGTGGCTCTGCCGCGCCGTTGGCCATACACATCCCTTCATGATCGACGGCCATCCCGCAGACCTGCAGCCCCGCCCGCTGGAAACCACTCCTGGCGCCCAGGTATCCCGGCTCTTCCTGCCACACGGTGTCGCCCGGGTTGGTCAACAGCGAGGCGCATAAGTTGACCCCTTCCAGCGCCCCCTCGGTGATGACGATCTGCCGGATATCGCACTGAATACCCCGGGAGAGCGCCAGATGGCGAGCGATCGCCTCCCGCAGTTGGGGATCGCCCGCGGCCTCACCGTAGCCCAGCAGCGTGCTGCCCTCGTCGCGCAATGCTTTATCCATTAACCGCCGCCACAGCGGCAGCGGGAAATAGTTCACCGCCGGCATGCCAGGCGTAAACGGCAGCGCCGGCGAGTCACGGCGCATAGCGGCTGGCAGCCCCTGCAGCCTCTCAGACAGCACAACGGGTGGCGCGTTTACCTCCTGCCGGCGGCTGGCGGCGAGCGGCACAACCTGCGTCCCCTGACGGCTTCGCGTCAGGTATCCTTCCAGCGTCAGCTGCTCCAGTGCGGCATTCACCGTATTGCGCGACAGATGCAGTCGACCGGCAATCACGCGCGATCCTGGCAAACGGCAGCTGGCCGCCAGGGTTCCCTGCAGGATGGCATGGCGCAAAGTGTGGTAAAGGGCCCGCTGCAGGGTTTCATCCGTTCGCTGCCGCATCCCCTGCGTCACCAATCCATAAAACGCATCGTCCGGTATGTTCATGTCACCTCCTCGTGGATCCATAAGAACATACTCTGGTGGCACTTTTTATGGAACCAGCCAGCGCGTACGCTGCCTGTACATCCCCAATAAGGAAACCGCAATGTGTGAATACAATCAGTTTGGACAGGCGCTCGGCGCCGCGCTGCCCGACTGGCAACCCCGCCCCTGGCCAACGCGGCAGGTACTTCAGGGCAGCCGCTGTCGGCTCGAACCGCTCACCCTCGCCCACGCCAGCGATCTGTTTGCTGCCCACCAGCTGGCGCCCGACGCCCGCAGCTGGACGTGGCTGCTGCGCGAACCGGAAACCAGTCTGGCTGAATTTAGCGCCTGGGTGGCGCAGGTTGCGACGCTGACCGATCCTATCCATTTCGCCGTCGTTGACCAGCAGCGCGGGACGGCGGTCGGGTCGCTGGCGTTAATGCGCATCGATGCCAACCACGGCGTGGTCGAGGTGGGGCATGTCCATTTCTCTCCGTTGCTGAGCCGAACGGCTATGGCCACCGAAGCGCACTGGCTGTTGATGCAGTATGTTTTCGGGACGCTCGGCTACCGTCGCTATGAATGGAAATGCAATAGCCTCAATACGCCGTCAGGCCGGGCGGCAAGGCGACTGGGATTTCAGTACGAAGGACGTTTTCGTCAGGCGCTGGTGAGCAAAGGACACAACCGGGACACGGACTGGTTTTCTGTGATTGATGGCGAATGGCCGGAGCTGGATAGCGCCATGCGCCAATGGCTGGCCGCCGACAATTTTACCGCCGACGGCCAGCAGCGCCGTCCCCTGGAAAGCTTCCGTTAACGACGTTTTTTGCGCCCCTGCACCGCTTTAAAGCGGGGGTTGCTCTTACAGATCACGTACAGCCGCCCTTTGCGTTTGACCAGCTGGCAATCCGGGTGGCGCTGTTTGGCGCTGCGTAATGAGTTAACGACCTGCATCATGCCTTCCTTTTTGCATCAATAAAGCCGCCGAAGCGCTGGCGGAAACGGGCCGCGCTACCCTCGCTGGCGAACGTTTTTTGTTTGCCGGTGTAGTAAGGATGCGATTTCGATGAGACATCGATCGTCACATACGGATACGTCTCACCGTCGAGCTCAATTACGCGTTCGGTGCGGATGGTTGAGCCAACTTTAAAATATTCATTGGCGCTGGTGTCGTGAAACACCACCGTGCGATAGGGAGGATGGATATGGGCTTTCATGATGACCTCATCATTATGTTATAACATAACAATGAAGTTACGCCGTTCCACGACAAAGATCAACCATGGTTATAGCAGGGGTAATAACAAAGAGGCGAGTTTCCTCGCCTTTGGCTTCAGGGCGCCAGACGGTGAGCGATTGCGCGAAGTTGCTCCGCGATGGCCTGCAGATCTTTCCCCTGCTCGACTCTGGCGCCGCTGGAGTGGCGAATCACCAGGCGCGCCGGCAGGATGGATGAGGTATGCGCCGCGCCGCTGGTACTGGCGAGGATCCGCCGCACCGCCTCTTTACCCTGCAGGTCGAGGTCCAGCGATACCGTACTCAATGCCGGATAGAAAAAGGAGCTTTCATAGGTATCGTCATAGCCAATCACCGATTTCTCTCCCGGCACCGCCACCTGATGCTGATGGAAGGCGCTGAGCACCCCCAGCGCCATCTGGTCATTGCCCACCAGCACAGCGCTGAAGTTCGGCGTTTCACGCAGCATCTGCAGCGCGCCGGCGTAGCCGCTTTGCGCATCCCAGTTGCCGTGCAGGACGGTCACCGGCTTCAGACCGTAGCCATCCAGGGTCTCCAGCCAGCTTTTCAGCCGCAGTTTGGCCGATACGGAGCTGTCCGGCCCCGCCAGCAGCGCGATCTCCCGATGCCCCATCTCGTAGAGATATTTGACGCTGGCCCGGGTGCCGTCCGCCGGGTTAAACGAAACGTTAAACACAGAGCTGTAGGGATCAACATCGAGAAACAGGCAGACGATATCATCGTTGTCAGCGGCGATTTTCTGCGCCTGTTCGGTCTCCAGCGGCACGTTGATAATGACCTTATCCACCCGCTGAGACTTCAGCTCATTGATGGAATCCTGGATGCTTTGGTTGACGCTCTCATCGATCATCGAAATCAGGACCTGGTAACCTTCCAGGTTGGCATAGCGTTTTACCGCCGCCGCCACCTGGGAGGGGGCATGCCAGGCCAGCGAAATCGTCACCAGCCCCACCGTCTGGCTCTCCTTCCCCACCAGCTGCTGCGCCAGCCGGTTGGGCACATAGCGTAGAGCCTCTATCGATTTCTCCACCTTGCGGCGCGTCGCTTCGGATACATTGGCAGATTTGTTGAGTACCCTGGACACGGTCTGGTAAGAGACACCCGCATGACGTGCGACGTCTTCCAGAGTAGCGCTTTTAGACTTCATGGTCCGGTTCCTTATGTTGTTATCCCATGATTGTAACAGGGGCCATTTGAAAAAACGCTCACCGCCACTTCTCACCGCAAAATTAGACCACAAAAAGTATTACGTTCACAACCAGGTCAATTGTGAATCACCTCACTCATCACAACAAAAAACAGCGTTATTATTTGCACTTAGTCACACAATAATCATATCTCGTTTGCCTGAAGTTACATTTAGGCATTTTATGACATCAGTTATGTGAACGTAATACAAAACAATAAGAGGATAGAGATGAATACGACACTGCGCGCCCTTTCCACAGCATTAGCCGCTGCGCTAATCACCCCTTCCGCCTTTGCGGCTACCGCTGCGATCCCGACCGTTGATTTTCATGGCTATTTGCGCGCCGGGGTTGGGGTCTCCGGCGACGGTAGCGAAGCGGAATGGCAAAAGAACAAGCTGGGCCGGTTGGGGAACGAATCGGATACCTATGGCGAACTGGAATTGGGCTCCGAGGTCTACAAAAAAGATGATGTCAGTTTCTATCTCGACAGCATGGTCAGCATGGTCTCCGATGGCTCTAACGATAATGAAACCACGTTGAACGATGACGCGCAGTTCGGCTTACGTCAGCTGAATCTGCAGATCAAAGGGCTGATCCCGGGCGATCCGAATGCGGTGATCTGGGGCGGCAAACGTTACTATCAGCGTCACGATCTGCACATCATCGATACCAAATACTGGAACATTTCCGGCTCCGGGGCCGGGGTGGAAAACTACACCCTTGGCCCGGGCGCCGTCTCGCTGGCGTGGATCCGCGGCGATGCCAACGACGTTGACTATCGCGTCGATGGCGACAGCAACGTCAATATCAACTATATCGATTTACGCTATGCGGGATGGAAGCCGTGGTCCGGGTCGTGGACCGAATTCGGCATCGACTACGCCATGCCGAACACCACCAAAAAACAGGACAGCTACGGCGGGCTGTACGATGCCGAAAATGGCGTGATGCTAACCGGTGAAATCAGTCAGGATATGCTGGGCGGCTATAACAAAACCGTGCTGCAGTATGCCAACAAAGGGCTGGCGCAGAATATGGTCTCCCAGGGCGGCGGCTGGTACGATATGTGGAACTACGTGAATGACGCCACCGGCTATCGCGTGATTAACACCGGTCTGATCCCCATTACCGAGAAGTTCTCCATCAACCACGTTCTGACCTGGGGCTCGGCGGATGATATTACCGACTACACCGACAAAACGCGGATGCTGTCGCTGGTCGCCCGCGGGCAGTATCAGTTCACCGACTACGTGCGCCTGATTGGCGAAGTCGGCGGTTTCTATCAGAAAGACAGCTACAACAATGGCACCAGTTACAAACAGGCCGGTGAGAAATATACCATTGCGCTGGGTCTGGCGGACGGGCCGGACTTTATGTCACGTCCGGAATTACGTATTTTCGCGTCGTATCTGAATGATTCCGAAGATGGTAAACCATTTGAAGACCAGACGGCGAATAATACCTGGAATTTCGGCGTGCAGGTTGAGGCCTGGTGGTAATATCGCTCTGGTAAGAAAAATACGTTATTGATATCTCCAACGCTAAGGTCATTAATTACCCTCCGGTAATCATTATTGCCACTGCTGTCTTTGTCTTATTTTCGGGATAACCTGTTTTCAGGTTATCCCGTTTTATTTATTTCCGCGCGGCAAAATGGTCATCCAGCAATTGACGTAGCGCATCGGACTGCTTACCGAAAATAGCATGAACCTGCTGACCAAGAATAATGACGCCCAGCGCGCCCTGCTGCTGTAATGCGTCAGAGTCCACGGCCGCCAGATGACGAACCGTTACCCGCAGACGGGTAATACAGGCGTCCACTTGGGTAATATTCGCTTCACCGCCGAAGGCCTGAATCAGCGCCTCGATTTGCTGTTTTTCCGCTTCGCTTAACGGCTGTGCCGGACGCGCAGGCGAGAAATAGTGCAGGAAAGATTTTAAACTCACCATCATAAACTCCAGGGTAATAGATAAAAAAAAAGCCTGCTCGGCAGAGCAGGCGTGGAGAAAAAGGATTACGCGTGGCGACGGAGAATACGGCAATCCCATGCTGACAGGGTCAGCGGGTCCGCCACCGCCGCGTCGGTCAGGCAATCCCGATACCCTGGCGGCAGGCTCAGGGTATGGCTTTGCGCGCTGTAGTTCTGCAGGAAGACAAACGTACTCTCACCGTCGGTGCGCGCGGTGGCCACCACTCCGGGCGGTAAATCCGACGCGATCGCCCGCGGCAGCGCCAGCTCCTTGCTCAGGGCGGCAAAAAAGTCGCACTGGAAGGCCAAATCGTTGCGGGAGGCCACATGCCAGGCTTTACCTTTCCCGAAGCCGTTCACCGTCACCGCTGGCCTTCCGGCATAAAAATCATCCCGGTAGGTGGCCAGCGTCTGCGCGCTTTCGGTATGGATCAGTTCACAGAGATGGCGCACCTGATAGGGGCCCTGAAGACCGCACTGATTCCCGGCCAGGCCCTGCACCAGATTAAACTCGCCGTCATTCAGACAATCGATCTCCTCCGCCCAGATGCCCAGAAGATTGCGCAGCGGGCCCGGGAAGCCGCCGAGATAACAGAGATCGGACTCGTTGACGATGCCGGTCCAGTAGGTAGTCACCAGATGGCCGCCGCTGGCGACGAACGCCTCCGCCCGCCCGGCAAAGCCGTCGCGCACCATGTATAACATCGGGGCGATCACCAGCCGGTACGGCGTTAAATCAGCGTCGGCGTCAATCACATCGACGGCGATGCCCTGCTCCCAGAACGGACGGTAGTGCTCATTGACCGTCTTCTCATACTCCATACCCAGATTGCGCGGCCCCTGGGCGTCATCAAGCGCCCAGCGGTTCTGCTGGTCGAAGATAATCGCCACTTTCGCCTCGGTGCGACACCCCCTCACCGCCGGCAGCTTGCTGAGGATCTCGCCGAGCTGGCTGACTTCACGGCCAATGCGGGTATCAATATGCCCAACGTGGTCGACCACCGCGCCGTGGAATTTCTCAACCGAACCACGGCTCTTGCGCCACTGGAAATACTGCACCGAGTCGGCGCCATGCGCCACCGCCTGCAGCGAAGAGAGAATATGCATCCCCGGTTTCTTCAGTTTGCTGGTCGGCTGCCAGTTGGTGGCGCCCGGCGTGGACTCCATCAGCACAAACGGCTGGCCGCCCTTCAGGCTGCGCATCATGTCGTGATACATCGCGGTATAGCAGGCCAGCGCGGTTTCGTCTTTGTCGCGGTGCCACATCGGATAGCTGTCCCAGGAGATAAAGTCCAGCACCTCCGCCAGCTGCCAGTAGTCGTAATCGTAAAAATACTCCATAAAGTTGGTGGTCACCGGCAGGGCGGCATTCGCCGCCTTCAGCGGGGCGATTTCATGGCGGCAGAAATCGGTCACCTGGGCGGTATTAAAGCGATGCCAGTCCAGATTCAGGCCGTGGATCGACACCTCGCCCTGCGGCGCAGGCGATTCAATCTGCGACCAGTCGCTGTAGGTATGGCTCCAGAAAGTGCTCCACCAGGCCTGGTTGAGATTCTCCAGGGTCTGGTACCGCGCCTTCAGCCAGTCGCGAAAGCGAGTCTGGCAGCGCTCGCAATGACATTCGCCGCCATATTCATTGGAAATATGCCAGCCCAGCACCGCCGGGTGCGCAGAATAGCGCTCCGCCAACAGGGTATTGATTTTAAGGGTCTTCTCACGATACACCGGCGATGAAATACAGTGGTTGTGACGGCCGCCGTGCAGGGCTGGCACCCGATCGCGCCCCACCCGCAGAACCTGCGGATAGCGCTGTGACATCCACGCCGGACGCGCGCCGCTCGGCGTGGCCAGAAAAACATGTATGCCGGCGGCATACAGTTTATCGAGGATAGTATCCAGCCAGGCGAAATCAAATACCCCTTCGCGCGGCTCAAGTTTCGCCCAGCTAAATATTCCCACCGACATCACATTACATTTTGCCTGCTGCATCATGGCAATGTCTTTATCAATAATATCGGGGTCATTCTCCCATTGTTCCGGGTTATAATCTGCGCCATGCAGCAGCGTATTAACCTTTGGATGTAAAGGTGCAAATTTATTCATAATAAACTTCCTGAAAAGAACGACAAAAAATTAATTAAATACTTTTACCGACGGCAATACTTTTCCCTGGCAATCAAATAGCGCCTGATTTTCACGCGCATTGCCCTCTTTCCATTCGTCATGGATATATTTCATCCCCGCCGGGGTGGCCCAGGTATTTCCCGGAACGGCAATCCACGTGGGCTCCCAGTAAAAAATCCCTTTGCCGCGCTGGTCGGGAACATCGATGACCGCCTGCATCAGATCGTGGATATAGCGATATTGTCCCTGCACGCTGGCGGGATATCCCCCGTCCTTTTCCTCTTTGGCCTGGAAACTATTTTCCGCGTTATCGCAATTGGCCAGGGTATAGGCATAGGCCGCCTCGACGACAATAACGTCTTTGTTATAGCGTTTGCTGATGTCATCCATATTGGCCTTCAGGGCGCTGATCGGCCCGTTCCAGTAGGTGTACATCGACAAACCGATCACGTCATACGGCACATGGCGTTTCTCTATTTCGTCAAACCACCAGCGGAAGGTATCGTTTTTGGTCCCTTCAGCCAGATGCAGCATGATTTTCACCTGCTCGCCGTTGTGCAGGTTCGCCTTCAGGCCATCAATGGCCGCGTTCAGCAGACCAGCCAGCCGGTCGAACTCTCCGCCCCCCTGCCCCCAGCTTTTCCCTTCCGGCCACAGCATACCGCCATTGATCTCATTGCCGATCTGCACCATATCCGGCAGGACGCCCGCCTGCTTAAAGCGGGCGATGGTATCCCGGGTATAGTCATGAATCGCCGTTTTCAGCTGCGGGTAATCCATCTTTTCCCAGGCCTTCGGTTTGAACTGCTTGCCGGGATCGGTCCAGAAATCGCTGTAATGAAAGTCGAGCAGCAGCTTCATTCCCTGGGCTTTCGCGCGTTTCGCCAGCGCCAGGGTCGTGGCCAGATCGTTATTCCCGCCGCCATAGCCCTCGCCGCTTGCCGATTGCGGATCCACCCACAGGCGGAGGCGAACATAGTTGACGCCGTTCTCTTTCAGAATGGCGATCGGATCCTTACGCCGGTTATTCTGGTCGTAGAAGGTCGCCCCGTGCTTTTCAGCATCCAGCAGCGTGGAGATATCCGCGCCTTTAATAAAGTCCGCCGGCATGCCCTGAAAGGCGCGGGTTTCAAGCGCGTCCGCCGCCAGCGAAGGGGGGGAAAAACTGCATGCCAGACAAACCGCAAGCCATGCGGGTGTAAATCTTTTCATGTGCTTATCCTTTAGTACTGCCCGAGGTCAGGCCGGAGACGAAGTATTTTTGTAACGCCAGATAGAGGATCGCGACCGGCACGGCAATCAGCACCGCCCCCGCCGCGTAGGTGGTGTAGCTGGCCCCCATTTTTTGCGCCACCAGGTTATACAGACCGATAGGCAGGGTGTATTTATCCGGGGTACGCAGGATGGTGCTGGAGAGGATGAAATCCCCCAGCGGGCCGGTGAAGGAGAACAGCGCCACCACCGCGAGGATCGGCCTCGACAACGGCATGATGATCTCGATAAAGATGCGAAAGCTGCTGGCGCCGTCCATGCGGGCGGACTCATCCAGATCTTTGGGGATCGCGTCGAGATACCCCTTCATCAGCCAGGTGTTCATCGGGATCATTCCCCCGACGTAGATCAGCACCAGCGCCAGATGGCTGTTAATCAGGCCAAGCAGTTGCGACAGCACAAAGATGGCAATCAGCGCGGAAAACTGCGGGATCATCTGCAGCAGCAGGAACAGCATCAGCCCGTTCTGCCGCCCTTTAAAGCGGAAGCGGGAGAAGGCGTAGGCGGTAAAGCTGACGCTAATCAGGGTCAGCACCATGGTCAGGAAGCTGATTTTCATCGAGTTCCAGTACCAGGTAAGGTAATTCACATTGCCATTGAACAGATCGGCATAGTGCTGGAACGACAGATTTTCCGGAATGATCGAGGTACTCAGCAGGCTATTGCCGGCGTTCAGCGACGCCCCGACGGTCCAGACCAGCGGATAGATAATCACCACCGAGACCAGGATAACCACCAGCCAGGTGAGAGAGAGTCGGATCCACTTTTCGCGTTTAATACTGGGTGATTGAGCCATGTTGCTTCCCTTACGCCATGTCGTCATTTTTGAAGGATTTGGTGGCGCGGAACTGCCACAGCGCCAGGCCGACGACGAAGATCGACAGCAGGATAGTGATGGTCGCCGCGATGGCGTACTGCGACGAGGACATCGTCAGCTTATAGATCCACGACACCAGAATATCCGTCCCGCCGGCGTTAGATCCCGCCACTGCAGGGCCGCCGTTGTTAAACAGATAAATGATGTTGAAATTATTAAAGTTGAAGGTGTACTGGGTGATGATGATCGGCGCGATCGCGTACAGCACCAGCGGCAGGGTGATGGTGCGCAGGCGGGTAAAGGCGCTGGCGCCGTCCATCGTCGCCGCTTCATACAGATCGTCCGGGATCGCCTGCAGCACGCCGGTGGTCATGGCAAAGACAAACGGGAAGCCAAGCCAGGTCTGCATCATGATCAGCGCGGTTTTGGTCCAGAACGGGTCGGTCAGCCATGCCTTTGGACTGATGCCGAAGAATGACAGGATCGCGTTGTTAATCACCCCGAAGGAGTCATTGAACATCCCGGCAAAGACGAGGATGGTGACAAACCCCGGCACCGCCCACGGCAAAATAAAGATAGTGCGGATCAGCGGCTTAAAGCGCAGATCTTTTTGGTTCACCAGAATCGCCAACAGCACGCCCACCGTACACTGCAGGGTGGTCGCCAGCAGCGTCCACACCACGGTCCACTGCAGCACATCCAGGAAGGTGGAGCGCCAGATGGAGAGGGTGAAAATATTGACGAAGTTTTTCAGGCCCACCCAGTCCACCAGCTTCGCCGGCGGCGTGTGGTACAGGTTATAGTTGGTGAAGGCGATGGCGAAACCAAACAGAATGGGAAAGATCACCACAAAGACCAGCAGAATAAAGCCTGGCGTGATCATCAGGTACGGGAAGCCATCGCTCAGCAGCATCTGGTACTGCTTACGCACGCTGTTCAGCGCGACCCCCTCATCGCGTTTTTTGCCGTTCAGCCACGCGTCCCGCAGCGAGAGAAAATAGATCAGCACGCCAAAAGCGACGATCAGCGCGCTGATAATCCCCTCCGCTAACAGGAAGATAGAGTTATCCCGGGGCACCTCTTCACCCAGGGTATAGAGCCCCCACAGCCCCTCGCGCAGGAAGTCATAAAAAATACCCAGAAAGCTGCTCAACAACACCAGGAAGACCAGCCCCTTCAGCCACTGGCGATGATAAAACTGACCGAAACCCGGCACGATTGCCAGCAGCAGGCCGCACCACGCATGGCGCCCGGGCCCGCGCGCGTCGCTATAATTTTCGCTGGAATGGATGCTCACACTCGACTCCTTCTACAAACGGGAGGTCCCCCTCCCGCTCGGTGACTTCACGTGACGGTAAATTACTGATTGCTGGCCTGCATCGCTTCGATCTGCATCTTGATCTGTTTCACCGCGTTATCGAGCGCGGCCTGCGGCGCCTGCTTGCCGGTGAGGCTCAGTTCAAGCGCGGCATTAGCCGGCCCCCACACTTCCCCCATCTCCGGAATGCCCGGCATGGCCATCGCCCGCGCCGACTGTACGGCGACGGCGCTGGCCTTTTCGTCATTTTTAATCACCGGGTCGTCAATCATCGCCTTCAGCGGCGGGATTTCGCCGGTGGCGACATAGCGGGCTTTTACATACTGCGGCTGGTTGATGAACTCGATAAACTGTTGCGCCAGCGCCTTGTCTTTACTCCAGGTCGATACCACGTAGCCCTTAACGCCGAGGAAGGAGCTCATCGGCTTGCCGTCCGGCAGGGTCGGCAGCGGCACCACGCCATAGTTGATACCGGCGGCTTCATACGGCTGGAAGGCCCAGGGGCCGTTGATCACCGCCGCCGCTTTTTTCTCGGTAAACAGCGAATCAATGGCGTTCAGCCCGTTATCGCCGAGGATCCCTGCAGGGAAAGCCTTCTCGGCATAGAATTTTTTCAGGAAGGTCACGGCTTCCACAGCGCCGGGAGTATTGAGCCCCACCTGCTGCGGGTTGAAACCGCCGCCGTCGTTCTTCGCGAAGATATAGCCGCCCATCGGGCCAATGGCTCCCCAGCTGTAGTAGATCTGATCAAACTTCGCCAGCAGGCCGTATTTGTTCTGCTCGCGCTGGGTCTTCGAGTAGTCCAGCCAGGCCTGCAGGCTGTCCAGCGGCTTGTCGATCAGGTCCTTGTTGTAGATAAGCACCAGGGTTTCCACCGCTTTCGGGATGCCGTACAGCGCGTTGTCCATGCGGAAGGCATTGATAGAGGCTGGCGTAAAGGCATCCTGTTTCGCCTGCTCGACGTTGAGCGGCGAGAGAAGCCCCTGAACGACGGCGCCGCCGAGCTGGTCATTCGGGATCACCAGCACGTCCGGCCCAATGCCCGCCGGGCCGTCGAGGCGCAGCTTTTCCAGCTGCTGGGCATAAGGCATCTCCTGCAGATTGACCTTCACGTTGTACTGCTTCTCAAAATCGCTGACCGCGGTTTTGATGCCAGTGGATTTTTTAATGTCTTCCCAAACGTTGAGCTGCCCGGCGGCATGCGCCTGCAGGCTGGTAAGTTGCCCCGCCGCGAGGGTGGTAAGGATCAGTGCAGCAAGCGTGTTCTTTTTCATTATCAACCTCATGTGAAGGTATAACAATTTAATGGTTTTTATTTGAATTACGTCTGTCAGCTAGAAAAAAAATCATTTCAAACTGCGTTGTTACATAGAAAACAGACGCTGATTCGCTTTTGTTATACGCTACGCTTTGATTAGGGATAAAACTACCATAAGCTGCCAGTTGTGTGATCATCCTTGCAGAAATGAAACGCCGCTGTATGGCGCAAAATCCGCGGAAGTTATAGTCAGGACATGATTTTAGCGCTGTTGAATATCGTCACGCTGTTTTGTTACACGTAATACAATTTCACTCAACTCAGCGACACGCCAACGGCAAACAACGGCTACTCACTTCGGGGAATGTGGATGTCCAATATACGACTGAGGAATGTCACCAAAAGGTTCGGCAGCACGGTGACGCTGCACCAGGTCAATCTCGATATTGAAGATGGCGAGTTTGCGGTCTTCGTCGGCCCTTCCGGCTGTGGAAAATCGACGCTGTTACGTATGATTGCCGGGCTGGAAGAGGTTAGCGACGGGGAGGTGCTGATCGGCGATGAGGTGATGAACGATGTGGTCCCCGCCCGCCGCGGCGTGGCGATGGTTTTTCAGTCCTATGCGCTCTACCCGCACATGACGGTGGCGGAGAATATGGGCTACGGGCTGAAGGTGAATAAAGTGCCGAAAGCGGAGATCCGTCGCCAGGTGGAAATGGTGGCCAAAACGCTGCAGCTCTCTCACCTGCTGGACCGTAAACCGAAGCAGCTCTCCGGCGGCCAGCGGCAGCGCGTGGCCATTGGCCGCGCTATCGTGCGTAATCCCCGGGTGTTTATGTTCGATGAGCCGCTTTCTAACCTCGACGCGGAACTGCGCGTCGATATGCGCCTGCATATTGCCCGCCTGCACCAGGAGCTGAAGACCACCATGGTGTATGTCACGCACGATCAGGTGGAGGCGATGACTCTCGCTGATAAAATCGTGGTCATGAACTACGGAAAGGTTGAACAAATGGGTTCGCCGATGGCGCTTTACTACAATCCGGTCAACAAATTCGTCGCCGGTTTTATCGGCTCGCCAAAGATGAACTTTTTACCCGCCACCGTCAGCGACTGGCAGCCAGAGCGTTTAACGGTCACCCTCGCCCAGGACCATCAGCTCACCCTGAACGTTGCCACCCAACCGCTTAACCCCGGCGCCGCGGTAACGCTGGGGATCCGGCCAGAGCACCTCACGCCTGAAGTCTCCACCGGTACCGTGGTGGAGTTTCAATGTGAAGTGGTGGAACGTCTGGGCAACAATACCTACCTGTTCGGCCAGTGCTATGGTCACGATAACGTCAAGGTTCTGCTGCCCGGCGACGTCCATTTCCGCCCGTGGCAGAAGATTAATCTGGCCTTCGATGACCGCTTCTGCATGGTGTTTGATGAGAACGATCTGCGCATCAGCGCCGATATCACGGCGCCAGACGCGCACTAAGCCAACATATTGCTGTCATCTGCGCAGCGTATGCTGCGACTGAATGCCGGAATACATCCTGCCCGGCATTCACACCCTCATTTTTATTCTGCTGCATCGGAATCATCCTTCTCTCCCGGCATCGCAGGCTATTGTGATGCCGGTTTTTTTCCCCGCACAGCGCGATTTCTCCCACTGCGCCCGGTTTATCTTTCGCATATACTGATGACACCCGGCGAACGATAAGGACACAGGCATGAGGACCCGGCATCTGATGGCGCTGTTTACAGGGGTGCTGATACTGGCCATCATCCTGCCCATCTCGCTCAGCATCTGGCAGGCGGCGCGGCAGGCCAAAATGCAGTTCTATCGTGAACTGGATGATTATTCCAACCGCATCGTCGTCCGCACGCTGCAGGTCGCCGATCAGGCCCGGGAAGCGCTGCGGGAGGCCGATGCACATACAGCCTCGTCCTGTAGCCCTGAACATCTGCTCACCCTCCGCCGGATCGCCTATACCCACCGCTACGTTCAGGAAGTGCTCTGGCTGCAGGATTCCGTGCCGCAATGCTCCTCCCTGGAAGACCATAGCGTCGCGGTGACTTTCCCGCCACCGGACCACATTGCCTCCGACGGCTATCGCACCTGGCTGACCTCGATTAACGATCTTGGCCTCAATCACCAGATGACGGCCATGGCCAGCCAGCAGCATATGGTAATGATCGATCCCATCTCCTTCATTGATGTGGCGCCCGTCAGCGAGGAGAAGATCCATAGCATGCTGTTTGGTTTGGACCATCTGAAAATGGTGATCAGCAGCCAGCCGCTGCCGGCGAAGGCCTGGCAACGGATTAAAGACCCGCACCTGAATATGCTTACCCTGGATAATACGGTCTACCGGATCCAGCGCATTCCCGAGCTGGGATCCGGCATTGTGACCTGGTCATCCACCCTGCCCCTGCAGCAGCACATACGGCAGCAGTTGATCTTCTGGCTCCCGGCCGGCATCTTCACCAGCCTGCTTGCCACCTGGCTGCTGCTGCGCCTGCTGAGACACCTGCGTTCACCGCGTAACAGTATGCTGGACGCCCTCCATTCCCAAGCGATTCAGGTTCACTATCAGCCGATTATTTCATTGCAGGACGGGAAAATCGCCGGAGCCGAAGCGCTGGCGCGCTGGCAGCAACCCGACGGTACCTATTTATCGCCGGATATCTTTATTCCCCTGGCCGAGCAGACCGGACTGATCACCCAGCTGACGGAAGATATCGTCAGGAAAATTTTCGCCGATCTGGGCCCCTGGCTGAGGCAGCGGCCGGAAGTGCATATCTCCATCAACCTGTCGGTGGATGACTTACGCTCTCCCACCCTGCCCATGCTGTTACACGATCAGCTGCAGCACTGGGGGATCGCCGCCGAACAGATCATCCTTGAGATCACCGAGCGCGGGTTTGTCGACCCGGAGACCACCATGCCGGTGATCGCTCACTACCGTCAGGCTGGCCATCGGATCTCGATTGACGATTTCGGTACCGGCTACTCCAGTCTGAGCTATCTGCAAAAACTGGACGTCGACACGCTGAAAATCGATAAATCCTTTGTCGATACCCTCGAGTACCGGCCGCTGACGCCGCACATTATTGAAATGGCCAAGGCGCTCAATCTGACCACCGTCGCCGAAGGGGTGGAAACCGAAAGCCAGCGCGACTGGCTGCGACAGCATGGCGTTCAGTACGCCCAGGGGTGGCTGTACAGCAAAGCGCTGCCAAAAGAGTCATTTATTCAGTGGGCGGAAGATAATCTCCATGCGCATTAAGCGGCAGGCAGCCTGCGCAGAAGGTCAGCGGGCGCAGCCTCTTCGCCGCCCTCTGCCGGAGGCTACTTCAGATAGGATTTAATCACCTGCATCACCGTCTCCAGATCCGCTTCACGCTGCGTCTCATCTGGCTCTTTCACCACATGGTCGGTCAAATGCCCCTGGATAACCTGCAGCATCATGCCATTGACCGCGCCGCGGATCGCCGCCAGCTGCTGTAGCACCTCAGCGCACTCATGCTCGCGATTAAGCATTTTCTCTAATGCGGTACTCTGCCCCTGAATTTTCTTCAGCCGGGTCAGTAACTTCTTTTTGTCTCTCACTGTGTGTGACATTGCGCGATCCACCGTTTTATTCTGCCGTCATTGCCCGACCTTCGACGCCGGCAACGCTTGCCAGCATAGCATGATCCCTTTTATCAGCCTCTTTTTCTACTGGGGGGTAGTATTTTACTACTGGGGGGGAGTAGCATAGAGCCACTTTTGGCAAGGATCCCGATATGAACGATTTCACTTCCCTTCTGCAGCAGGGCAATGCCTGGCTGTTTATTCCCAGCGCGATACTGCTCGGCGCGCTGCACGGCCTCGAACCCGGCCACTCAAAAACGATGATGGCCGCCTTTATCGTGGCGGTACGGGGAACCTTAAAGCAGGCGGTTCTGTTAGGGCTGGCGGCGACGGTCTCGCATACCGCGGTGGTCTGGCTGATCGCCATGGCCGGCCTGTGGTTTGGCCGCGGCTGGAACGCCCAGACTTCTGAGCCCTGGTTTCAGCTGATCTCGGGGATTGTCATTGTGTTGATTGCCTGCTGGATGCTCTGGCGCACCTGGCGCGAATCGCGGCCCCACGCCCACCACCATCATCCTCAGCACGGGCACGACCATGACCATCATCATCATGAACATCATGACCACCATCATTCTCACTCCCCTGGCGCGCCGCTGGTGGCGGAGGAGTGGCAGGACGCGCATCAGCGGGCCCATGCTCAGGAGATTAACCGGCGCTTCGATGGCCGCCAGGTGACGACCGGGCAGATTGTGATGTTTGGCCTGACCGGCGGGCTGATCCCCTGCCCGGCGTCCATTACCGTACTGCTTATCTGTTTACAGCTGAAGAAATTCTCGCTGGGCGCCACGCTGGTACTGGGCTTTAGCGTCGGTCTGGCGCTGACGCTGGTGGCTTCCGGGGCTATCGCCGCCCTGAGCATGAAACATGCCACCCGCCGCTGGCCGTGGCTTAACGACATCTCGCGCAAAGCGCCCTGGATCTCAGGCTTACTGATTATTGTGGTAGGGATCTACATGATGCTTCATGGCCTGAGCGGCCTGTAAACCACAATGCGCCCTCTTCTTGACGACGAGGGCGCGGGTTCCCTTCAGGAGACGCTCTCCCGGGGAGTGCTGACTGCCCGGCGGCGGACGGGCTGGCTGAACCACGGCAGGCACAGCTGGATCAGCGGCCCAATCGACAGCGCGTAAATGACGGTTCCGACGCCAAACTTGCCCCCCAGCAGACAGCCAATCAGCAGCACGGAGAGCTCGATCGCCGTACGGATACCGCGCAATGACCAGCCGGTGCGAGCGTGCAGGCCGGTCATCAGGCCATCGCGCGGACCCGGGCCAAAGCCCGCGCCAATGTACATCCCGGTGGCGATAGCGTTCATCACAATCGCCACCACCAGCAGCGCACTGCGCGCCACCAGCGACTCCAGCGGAGGCAGGACGGCCAGCGTGGCGTCCGCCGCCAGCCCCAGCACGATAACATTACTCACCGTGCCGAGCCCCGGCATCTGCCGAATCGGGATCCATAGCAGCAGCACCGCGGCGCCGGTCAGGATAATCACGGTCCCGAAACTGATCCCCAGCTGTTTAGCCACCCCAAGATGAAAAACGTCCCACGGATCGGCGCCGAGATTAGCATGCACGAAGAGCGCCGTGGACACGCCGTAGAGCACCAGACCGATATATAACTGCAGCAGGCGACGAAGCATATTTTTTCCTCAACATCATTGCGAATGCCCTCATCATCAGCAAAAATGGACTGATAATTAATGGCCAGTTTTGGAAAAGTGGATCGCTATGTCAGCCCGACGCTTTGGAACACAGTCCCTGGTACGCCTGCTTGGCAACTGGCAGGAGTCCAGTTCCCGCACACCGCTATGGCGCCAGCTGGCGGAAGCGCTCCGCCTGCTGATCCTCGATGGCCGTCTGACGCTACAGACGCGCCTGCCCGGCGAGCGCGAGCTGGCGGCAGCCCTCAACGTCAGCCGGACGACCATCGCCAGCGCCCTCGGCCAGCTGCGGGAGGAGGGGTTTCTCCATAGCCGCCAGGGGAGCGGGTCGCGCATTGTCCTGCCGGAACGCCCTGCCGATCTGCCGCCGCCCTCTGCGACCCCCTCGACGATCAATCTCTCTACCGCTGCCCTCAGCGCCGGTCCGGAGGTCCATCAGGCCTTCCAGCACGCCATGACCCTGCTGCCGCCCTATCTCACCCAGACCGGCTACGATCAGCAGGGGCTCCCGGTGCTGCGGGAAGCGATTGCCCGGCGATACAGCGAACGTGGCCTGCCGACGCGGCCCGATGAAGTGATGGTGGTCAACGGCGCGCTCAGCGCCTTCGCGCTGATCCTGCGTCTGTTCACCGGCCCCGGTGACCGGGTGGTCATTGACGCCCCGACCTATCCAATGGCCATCAGCGCCATTCAGGGCGCCTCCTGCCGGCCCGTCGGGGTCGCACTCCCCCAGCAGGGATGGGACTGCGATGGATTAGCGGCGACCATTGCGCAGACCGCGCCGCGTCTGGCATGGCTGATGCCGGATTTTCACAACCCTACCGGGCGCTGTATGGATGCCCCTACCCGCCAGCGGGTCGCGGACATCGCGGCCAGGACGCGAACAACGCTGGTGATCGATGAGACCATGGTCGACCTCTGGTATAACGCCCCGCCCCCGCCGCCGCTGGCCTGCTTTAATCCCGACGCCGCGGTGATCACTATCGGTTCGGCCGGGAAAAGTTTCTGGGGGGGACTGCGCATCGGCTGGATCCGCGCCAGCGCGCGAACGATCGCCTCGCTGATTCAGGCCCGCGACTCTCTGGACCTGGGTACGCCGCTGCTGGAGCAGTTGGCCTGCAGCTGGCTGCTGGCAAACGCCGCCACGCTGCTACCGCCGCGACGGGAGATGCTGCAGGCGCGCCGGGACATGTGCGAAGTGCTGATGAAAGAGTATTTTCCCCGCTGGCGCTTTACGCCACCGGAAGGCGGACTCTCTTTTTGGGTGGAACTCCCTGACATGCTGGCCACCCTGTTCTCTGCGCGGGCGGAAAGCCAGGGGATCCATATCGGCACCGGGACGCGGTTTGGTCTGGAGGGCGCGTTCGATCGCTATTTACGTCTGCCGTTTACCTTGCCGGACGAAGCATTGCGCCAGGCCTTCTCCACGCTACAACCATTGTGGCATAGCCTTGCAGAACAGCGGGAAAATACGCGTTTGCGGAAAATAATATAAGAAAATATCGACGGGCTGGCTTCAGCCCGTCAAAAGTCCGTCATCCATGAGGTATATGAGATGTTTTTATAAAATTGCCTGAGTATCCTGCCATCTGGTTATGGCAACCCGGTGACGGAAATAAGGCAATTTCATTAATGCTGGCGCGGAATAGGAAACCCTTTCAGGGAAATAATAAAGCCATCTTCATCTTTTTTAATTTTAGCGCCGGTGTCACACCAGTCGGAGGCAATGCGAAAGAACTCATCACTACCGATATTCCAGTTCAGGCGAACGTGTTTTACGTATCCTGAGCGCAACATATCGCAGGCTTCGCTATAGTTGCTGGCTGTAGAGAATTGTTGTTTCATTTTTTCTTCTTCAGAAGTTTTCTTAATGCTTTGATTTCTTTAGGGGTTAATGGCGTCGCTTCCTCTTCGGTATGCTGGCTGTCAATGTCCTCTTCCGTCACCCCCGCCTCACCTGCTGATGCCTCCAGCTGAAAAGCCAGCTGCAGCAGCTTTTCCGTTGCCGTACCCAGGTTCTCGTTATTCACTTCCGCATAATGACGCAACTTCTCTTTTAACTCAGCGTCAATTTTTACATTCAAAACCACTGTGGTCATAGCTACGCTTCCCGTGCAATAAAATCATCATAATTAATACACGAAGTTAACATGCTGATCCAGAGATATATTTTATAGCATGGATCTGGCAACAAATTCCCAGCAATAAGATGCGCTTTATTTATGACACGAAAATGACATTAATATTGCAGTAGCATTTCAGATTTATGACAAGTCAATATTATGGAATAAAAACGGGTTGTTTTAGCAACAAAAAATAATATGTGATCTGTATCAGGTATTAAATATAGCAGGAATAAAGACCGGGAAAATATAAGGGATATATCATGAGGGCGAAATGGGTGGGGGCCCTGCCAGCTACATCCCGGCACACACGTCGTCTGCTCTGGCTGCTTCCTTCCGGACCTGACCTGGTAAACAGAGTAGCGTTGCGGGAGAACCAACAGAGCCCCCATTGAGAGCGTTGTTACCCAACGCGCTGGCGCATTATCCCTGCTGACCTGGTGAATTGCAAGCGCGCCCCGACTGCCTGCTGGTTTATTGCGCAATAACGCGAATAAAACCAGTCACTCACGCTCAATCTGTGAGAGTGAGAGCGTGCGCTCAGCACACTGCCGGGATATCCACCATACTTATCCACCTTATGTTCTCTTTTATCATCAGCGCATTGTCTCTACGGTAATCGAATGACTGACTCATCACCACAGACCATCACTCTGCCTTTGCCCGCCATTGAAGGGATGACCATCGCCTTTCAGGGGGTGAATTATCTGCGCCCTGAAAAAATGCTCAACTTCGTGACTATCAGTCAGGCGCCGGTGCGGGCGGTCACGCCGCTGGCGCTGCTCTATTCCACCGTCGGCGTGCTGCGTCAGGTGGAACTGCGCAAGCTACCGGTCTACATCAGCGGTCGGGTGGTCTACCCCATCTCGTCGCTGACCATGCCGGGCCTGCGCGCGAAGCTGATCATCAACGCCACCTCGCAGCGGTTAAAATTCCTGGAGAGCCTCATCGCCAGTTCACCTTCCGACAATGTCCATGGCATGCAGATCCTCGGCCTGGCCCTGACGTTCACCGTCGAACAGCCCGCCTGATCTGCAGGCTGTACAGCCTGCAGATCAGCGCTTATGCTGGCGTTTTTCGGGTAACAGGACTAAATATGGATCCGCTCGATACATTTCCCCAACGTGTCTGGCACATTGTGGCGTCAATACCGGAAGGGTATGTCACGACCTATGGCGATGTCGCCAGGCTGGCCGGTTCTCCGCGCGCGGCGCGCCAGGTGGGCGGTGTGCTGAAGCGTCTGCCGGAAGGGTCCACTCTGCCCTGGCATCGGGTGGTCAATCGCCATGGCGATATCTCCCTCACCGGCCCCGATCTGCAGCGGCAGCGTCAGGCATTGCTGGCCGAAGGGGTACAGGTCTCCGGCAGCGGCCATATCGATCTCCAGCACTATCGCTGGGTTTACTGAAGACCAAAAAAAGCCCCCATCCGGGGGCTCATCGAGCTTACTGTGCGACAGGTACGGCGGTCTGCTGAACCGGAACCAGCGTCAGGTCGGCATGGGTGCCCCCCTGATTGATCACCGTCTGCACGGTATCGGTAATGAACATCAGCTGGCCATTAACCGTAATCGCTGCACTCAACAGAATGCGGGCGTTCGGTTGAATATCTGCCGGGTTGTAAGGCAGGGCAAAGTTAAATGGCGCCTGCTTGCCTTCGGTACGCACCGCTTTTTGCGACAATACGCGGGCTGGCGCATCTGCCAGAGAAGCATCCGACAGGGTCACCGTCAGCACCGCATCCGGCGGTAATGCGATTCTCTGGCGGATATTAATCGTCCCCGTGACGCTCGGCTGCTGCTGCGCCACGCTCAGCGTCGCAATACCGTAAGGGTCGGGTGCGGCTGCCTGAGCGGAAGAACTGGTGGAGTGGTGATTAGCACAGGCGGTCAGCGTCGCGGCGACGGCTAAGGCACTAAACATATAGGCAAATTTCATGATGTTCTCCTTATCATCCCTTTATACCCAGGAGGATGTTCCGCCGCTTCGCCGGCAGGAACTTTCGTGTCGTCAATAAGTGTGGCACAGATCTCAGATTTCTTCCTGTTGACCGGTTGTTATTCAGATTATTACACCCATCGGACCACTTGCGATTCCAGGTTATACTTTGCCACATTACGCGCACGGCGCCGCCATTGTTAATTGAGGATAAGTATGAGTCAGGCACTCTCTAACCTGCTGGCATTATTAGATCTGGAAAAAATTGAGGAAGGGTTGTTCCGTGGACAGAGCGAAGACCTGGGATTGCGCCAGGTTTTTGGCGGCCAGGTGGTGGGCCAGGCGCTGTATGCCGCAAAAGAGACCGTGCCCGTTGAACGTCTGGTGCATTCGTTTCACAGCTACTTTCTGCGCCCCGGCGACAGTCAAAAACCGATCGTCTACGATGTGGAGGTCCTGCGCGACGGCAACAGCTTTAGCGCCCGCCGGGTCGCCGCCATCCAGAACGGGAAGCCGATCTTCTATATGACCGCCTCCTTCCAGGCGCCAGAGCACGGCTATGAGCATCAGAAAGCGATGCCGGCCGCCCCCTCCCCTGACGGACTGCCTTCGGAAACCGACATCGCCCGCAAGCTGGCGCATCTCCTGCCGCCGCAGGTGAAAGACAAATTCCTCTGCGATAAGCCACTGGAGATCCGACCGGTGGAATTTCATAACCCGATGAAAGGCCATATCGCCGAGCCGGCGCGCCAGGTCTGGCTGCGCGCCAACGGCGCCGTTCCCGACGATCTGCGCATTCATCAGTATCTGCTGGGCTATGCCTCGGACTTTAACTTCCTGCCGGTGGCGCTGCAGCCGCACGGCGTTGGTTTCCTTGAGCCCGGCATGCAGGTCGCCACCATCGACCACTCAATGTGGTTCCATCGGCCGTTTAATATCAATGAGTGGCTGCTGTACAGCGTTGAAAGCACCTCGGCCTCCAGCGCCCGCGGCTTCGTTCGCGGCGAGTTTTACACGCAGGATGGCACGCTGGTTGCCTCAACGGTCCAGGAAGGGGTGATGCGCAACCGCAACGCATAAAAAAAGCCTCCCTGACGGGAGGCTTTTTGCTACATGGAGAAGGGTTTTCTGTCAGGCGTTGTAGGCGTTTTCGCCATGGCTGTTGACGTCCAGCCCTTCGCGCTCCTGCTCTTCCGGTACGCGCAGCCCTACGGTCATATCCGCCACTTTGTAGCCGATGAAAGCGACGACGCCGGACCAGACCACGGTAATGCCGATACTTTCCAGCTGCACCAGCAGCTGATGGCCCATGGTGACGCCTTCCGCATAACCGACGCCGCCCAGAGACGTCGCCGCGAAGATACCGGTCAGGATGCAGCCGACGATGCCGCAGACGCCGTGGACGCCGAAGACGTCGCAAGGGTCATCCACACGCAGCCAGCGTTTCAGCGCAGTCACGCCCCAGATGCCCGCCAGGCCAGAGGCGATACCGACGATCAGCGCGCCGCCGACACCGATATAACCACACGCCGGCGTAACGCCAACCAGACCAGCAATTGCCCCGGAGCAGGCGCCCAGCAGTGAAGGTTTGCCGCGCAGAGCCCATTCGCCAAAGGTCCACGCCAGGATAGCCGCGGCGGTCGCCACGACGGTGTTAACGAACGCCAGGGCCGCGATTTCATTCGCTGCGCTGGCAGAGCCGGCGTTGAAGCCGAACCAGCCCACATAGAGGATAGCGGTGCCGGTGAACACCATCGGCAGGTTATGCGGTTTGAACGCTTCTTTGCCGAAGCCCACGCGTTTGCCCATCATATAGGCGCCCACCAGCCCGGCGACCGCGGCGTTGATGTGCACAACAGTGCCGCCGGCGAAATCCAGCGCGCCATGGGTCGCCAGCAGACCGCCGCCCCAGACCATATGCGCAATCGGCACGTAGGAGAGCGTCATCCACACCACCACGAAAATCAGCACCGCGGAGAAACGGATACGTTCAGCCAGCGCGCCGACGATCAGCCCGACGGTGATGCAGGCGAACGAGCCCTGGAAGGCGACGTGGATATACTGATAGAAGGTGCCCATCAGCGCTTTCAGTTCAATATTTTTCAGCATTACCCAGTCAAAGCTGCCGAAGAAGCTGCCGCCGGTGCCGAAGGCCAGGGTATAGCCATAAATGACCCACAGTACGCAGACGAGGCCAAAGGTGACAATCACCTGCGTTAGCATGGAAAGAACGTTCTTACCGCGGATCAGCCCGCCGTAAAACAGCGCAATCCCCGGGATAGTCATAAACAGAACCAGCGCGGTGCAAATCATCATAAACGCATTATCGGCTTTGTCCGCCACCGCAGGCGCGGCCATCGCCAGCCCCGGAAGAAGGGCTAACGCCCCCAGACCCGATTTCATTGTTGCCATTTTCATTGTTTCGTTCCCCATCACTGTGTGGTCTGGAAATTACAGTGCCGCTTCGTCAGCTTCGCCGGTACGGATGCGAATGACGCGCTGCAATTCAGCGACAAAAATTTTGCCGTCGCCAATTTTTCCGGTGTAAGCCGCTTTGCTGATGACATCGATAACTTCATCCAGCTGATCGTCGGCGATCGCCACATCAATCTTCACTTTTGGCAGAAAGTTGACGCTATACTCGGCGCCGCGGTAGAGCTCCGCATGACCTTTCTGACGGCCAAATCCTTTGACTTCAGTGACCGTCAGGCCCTGAATGCCGATGGAAGACAAGGCTTCACGCACGTCTTCCAGTTTGAATGGTTTGATTACCACGGTAACCAGCTTCATAAGTCCCCTCCAGTCAGTATTCGGTAATGGCCGCAGCTAACACGATGGATATAAAGCAAGGGCTATGCCAGAAATGAAAAAAGGCCGCTGAGCGGCCCTTTGATGGCAAAAAACAGGCGAGAGGTCAGGCATTAGCCTGCGTAAAGGCGTTTAACGAGCAAAAATGCACCACGGCGGTGCATTTGATGTAACGTTTTTGCACCACGACAGGCCGACCCGCCTTCGCTGCCTGCTGGTGGTGCATCAGGCGCTGAGCGACTCTTCTCTGGCGCTGGCCGCCAGCTCTTCACCAGCCAGCTGTAGCTGATACATCTGCCAGTAGCGGCCTTTCGCCGCCAGCAGTTGCTGATGGTTGCCCCGCTCGACGGCCTGACCGCGATGCAGGACCAGAATGGTATCCGCCTCAACGATGGTCGACAGGCGATGGGCAATGACCACCAGAGTGGTATGCTGGCGAACCTTCGCCAGCGCCTGCTGGATCGCCTGCTCGGTGCCGGAGTCGATGTTCGCCGTCGCCTCATCCAGAATCAGAACCTGCGGGGTCTCCACCAGCACGCGCGCCAGCGCCAGCAGCTGCTTCTGTCCGACGGAGAGATTATTGCCCTGCTCGCCCAGCTGGGTGTACAGGCCGTCGCGCATGCTGCGCGCCACCGCCGCCAGCTGCACCGCCTCCAGCGCTTCCCAGACCTGTGTTTCGCTGATGTCCCGGCCCAGCGCGACGTTGGCGTAGAAGGTATCCGCCAGCACCACCGGATCCTGTTGCACCATCGCGATGCCCCGACGCAACGCGCTGTGGCTGAGAGAAGAGAGCGGCCGGCCATCGATGCGGATCTCCCCGTGGGTTAACGGGTAATAGCCCATCATCAGACTGGCGAGGGTACTCTTCCCACTGCCGGTATGCCCGACCAGCGCCACAAAACTGCGGGAAGGTATATCCAGCGTGATATCCTGGAGGACCAGACGATCCCCGCGGTAGGCAAAGGAGAGATGGTCGATTTCCACCCGACCGCTGCTCAGCGGCGCGTCATCGGCGCCCCACGCCTGGCGCGGACGGTCCATCAATTCGAAAACGCGTTCGCCGGCGACCACCGCCTGCTGCAGCATCGACTGCTGGGTGGTCAGCTCAATGAGCGGCTCGTTGAGGCGTCCGAGATAGCTGATAAACGCGTACAGCACCCCGACCTCAATCGTGCCCGCCGCGCTAAAGCCGAACAGCATCAGCAGCCCGCACAGCACCAGCGAGGAAAAGAGGCTCAGCAGCGGACGCAGCAGAAAACCGTCCAGGCGCAGCGTCTGCATCCGCGCCAGGTAGTGGGCGTAGCTGGCCTCGCGCATCCGTTCGCCAAAGCGCGCCTGCTGGCGGAACTGCTGGATAACCCCCATGCCGTTGATCACTTCGTTAAAGCCATCGTTGATGTCGGCAAGCCAGGCGCGCACCCGGCGCACGATCGGCGTGCTATAGCGCTGATAAATGATCATCACGATCAGCACCGCCGGGAAAATCGCGATCGCCACCAGCGCCATCCGCCAGTCGAGGCTAAACATCGCCACCAGCATCGCGCCAATCAGCGCCGCGCTGCGGAGCACCGTCGCCACTACCGTCACATACAGGTCACGAATGACTTCGGTATCGTTGGTCACGCGTGAGATCAGCTGCCCGACCGGCTGAGTATCAAACTCGCTGAGCGGCTGATGCAGGGCGGCATCCATCACATCGCTGCGTAACTGCTGGACCACGCCGACCGCGGCGCGGTTAAACAGCAGCGACTGGTTATAATGCAGTAGCGCCGCCAGCAGCTGCAGACCGATATAGGCTGCCGCCAGGCCTGCCACCAGCTTCAGCGGCAGAGTCTGTTTCGCCACCATATTGTCGATGAAATAGCTGATAAGCAGCGGGCCGCTCACCTCCGCCGCCGCCGCGATCCACATCATCGCCACCGCGATGGCCAGCGGCTTACGCCACGGTGAACCATAGGCCAGCAGGCGTCTAAGCGTCGGCCAGAGTTCGGTAAAGCTACGCATCCAGGGCCTCCTCTTGCTCCAGGGGAACCTCGTCGAGCGCGGCTTCCAGCTGCTGATACCGGTACATGTCGCGGTACCAGCCGGGCTGCACCGCCAGCGCCTCATGGCGGCCGCGCTGGGCGACATGCCCATGCTGCAGCACCAGGATTTCGCTGGCCTCAGTCAGCGCCGACAGGCGGTGGGCGCTGATGATCACCGTCCGCCCCTCTCCCCACTGGCGCAGGTTATGCAGGATCTGGTGTTCGGTGCGGCCATCCACCGCGGATAAAGCATCATCAAGGATCAGAATTTCGGCCTCCAGCAGCAGGGCGCGGGCAATCGAGATGCGCTGTTTCTGGCCGCCGGAGAGCATCACGCCGCGCTCGCCCACTTCGGTATCGTACCCCTGGGGCAGACGCAGAATGTCGTCATGCACGCTGGCCAGCCGCGCCACCCGCTCAATCTGTTCCGGCGTCGCGTCCGGTTTTCCCAGCGCGATATTATTGGCGACGGTATCGGAGAATAAAAACGGCGTCTGATTGACCACCGCCAGCCGCTCGCGCCAGCTGTCGAGCTGCAGACGCGGTAGCGGCAGATCGTGAAAGCGGATCTCGCCGCTGGTGACGTCAAAATGGCGCTGCAGCAGGGCCAGAATGGTGCTTTTGCCAGCGCCCGTCGGCCCGCAGATGCCCAGCATTTGCCCCGGCTGCAGGGTAAAATTAACCTGTTCCAGCGAAGGCTTGCTCGCCTGCGGATAGATGAAATCGCGGATAGCGACCTGCAGGACGCCGCGGCCAGCCGGTACCGTCTCGGTCCCGTCGTCCACCGCCGGCGCCTCTTCGAGCATGGTGCGAATACGACCATAGGCCGCGCTACCGCGCTCCACGATGTTAAACATCCACGCCAGCGCCAGCATCGGCCAGATCATCAGACCAAGGTACATCACAAAGCTGGTGAGCTGACCCAGCGTCAGGCTACCGTGGATCACCATCCAGCTGCCGCCGCCGATGGCCAGCAGATTCGCCGCCCCGATGGCGATATAGATAGTAGGGTCGAAGCGAGCGTCAATGCGCGCCACGCGCATATTTTTCGCTCCGGTATCGGCCGCATCGGCGGCAAACTGCGCCGACTGGCGATCCTCCAGCCCGAACGCCTTAATCATGCGGATGCTGGTCAGACTCTCCTGCGTGCGATCGTTGAGGCTGGAAAAGGCCGCCTGGGCAACGCGAAAACGTTCGTGAAGGGCATCGCCGTTGCGTTTGATCGCCAGGGCCATCAGCGGCATCGGCAGCAGCGCCAGCAGAGTGAGCTGCCAGCTAATCTGCGTCGACATCACAATCAACACCGCACAGCCCATCACCAGGGAATCCACCAGGGTTAACACCCCTTCACCGGCGGCAAACACCACCCGGTCCACGTCGTTGGTGGCGCGGGCGATCAGATCCCCGGTGCGATGGCGCAAATAGAACGCCGGATGCTGGCGGCTCAGCTGCCGGTAAAAGTCTTCCCGCAGTTCAACCGCCAGCTGGTAAGAGGCGCCGAACAGCAGCACGCGCCAGACATAGCGCAGCAGGTAAACCATCACCGCGATCAGCACCAGCGCGCCGATCCACATCCACACCTTCTCCGCGGTGTAATGTTGTTGCGTCACGCCGTCGACCACAATGCCCACCACCTTCGGCGGAACAAGCTGCAGGACGGCAATAATGGCCAGCAGGGCAATGGCGCCAAGATAGCGGCGCCACTCCCGGCGGAAATACCAGCTGAGTTGTGCAAATAATCGCAAGCAGTAAGATCCTGATTTTGTTATGGGTTACGGCGCAATACCGTTATTCGACAGGCAAGGCGGTGGTGTATTTTATCTGTTCCATGGCAAAACTCGAAGTGACATCCGACAGCCCCGGCACGCTGTTCACCAAACGTTTATAAAAGTCGTCATAGCGCTTCATATCGGCCACCTGCACCCGCAGCAGATAATCATACTCCCCCGCCATCCGCCAGAAGCCGAGCACTTCAGCCATCTGCGTCACTTCGCTCACAAAATGGCAATACCAGTCGCTGCTGTGATGTTGGGTCTTGATCAGGACAAACGCCGTCAGCCCCAGCCCCACCTTTTCCGCATCGAGTAAGGCGACGCGCCCGCGGAGAATACCCTCATCCTCGAGTCGTTTCAGGCGTTTCCAGCAAGGGGTCGTGGTCAGATTAACGGCATCAGCCAGCGCCTGCAAAGAGAGGGTGCAATCTTCCTGCAGCAGCGCCAGCAGCTTACGGTCAATTTTATCTAACATAAGGCCACCAGAGAGAATAATTTACTCCCGCAATTGTAATTGAAAGGCTAAATAGCAACAATTTTTCCCGCACAATCCGCTAAGCTGGGCACAAAATGACAAACAGGAATCCGAGATGAATAGCGCCTGGGTAAAACACGCCATTAGTGAAATTAACGCCGACTATCAGCGTTCCGCCGATACACACCTGATTCGCCTGGCGCTGCCTGGTTTTCCCGGGATCCCGATTTATCTGAAGGATGAAAGTACGCATCCGACCGGTAGCCTCAAACACCGTCTGGCGCGGTCGCTGTTTCTCTATGGCCTGTGCAACGGCTGGATCAAAGAAGGCACCACGATTATCGAATCGTCTTCGGGTTCGACCGCGGTTTCTGAAGCCTATTTCGCCCGCCTGCTGGGGCTGCCGTTTATCGCCGTGATGCCCTCCTGCACCGCCAGACGCAAAATCGAACAGATCGAGTTCTACGGCGGACGCTGCCATTTTGTGCAGAACGCCTGCGAAATTTACGCGGCTTCCGAAACGCTGGCGCACGAGCTGAACGGTCACTATATGGATCAGTTTACCTTCGCCGAGCGGGCCACCGACTGGCGCGGCAATAACAATATCGCCGACAGTATTTTCCGCCAGATGAGCCATGAGCCGCACCCGCAGCCATCGTGGATCGTAATGAGCGCCGGCACCGGCGGCACCTCAGCGACCATTGGCCGCTATATTCGCAGCCAGGGCTACGAGACGCAGCTGATGGTTGTCGACCCGCAAAATTCGGTGTTCCTCGATTACTGGCAGACTCGCGACGCCAGCCTGCGCAGCCCGGTCGGCAGCAAAATTGAAGGCATCGGCCGCCCGCGCGTCGAGCCATCATTTATTCCCGACGTTGTCGATGAGATGCTGCGCGTGCCGGATGCGGCGAGCGTGGCCACTGCTTTGTGGCTGGAAACGCAGCTTGGACGAAAAGTCGGCGCCTCGACCGGGACCAATATGTGGGGGGTGCTGCAGCTGGCCGCGCGGATGCGCGAGGAAGGACGCACGGGTTCTCTCGTGACCCTGCTGTGCGACAGCGGCGAGCGTTATCTGGAAAGCTATTACAACCCACAGTGGGTGGCGGCCAACATCGGCGATATCGCCCCCTGGCAGGCGGAGCTCGCCCGGCTGGTCGGCAGAACATAAAAAAAGCCAGATAAAATGCTATCTGGCTTGCTGGAAGGGTCTCTCTATTCGGGGGAATAAGGAAGATCAGGATTATCCAGCCAATGCGTTAAAAAATGGGAGACCGCCTGATGCCGGCAGTCGCCGATAACCGGGAGATGCGGCAGCTCGGCTTTCAGCTGCGGCATCGCGTTGCCCATGATGAACCCCCGCCCGACGCTGCGAAGCATCTCGCGATCGTTCATCGCATCGCCGAAGGCCATGCACTCCTGTAGGGTGAGGCCCAGGTGCTGGCTCAGCCTCGCCAGCGCCGCGCCTTTATTGCAGCCAACCGGCAGCACTTCCAGACAGTCCATCGCCGAGAAGCAGAGAAACGCGCGCTGGCCCAGCGCCTCATTCAGTTGGATCCGCAGTCGGCGCAGATCGTCATGATCGCCGCAGAAGCAGATCTTGGTGACATGATGCGCCGACATACGTTTCGGATCGCACAGTTGATAGCGAAACCCGCTAAAGACATGCGCCTTCAGAAGCTCAGGCCTTGCCTGGCCGGTGAACCAACCGCCGTCATTAAACACGTGCATGCTGGCCCGGGTATCCCATCGACTATGCAGCACTTCTTCCGCTACCTCGGGATTGAGATCCTGACGGTACAGCTCCTCCCCTTCCAGCGAGTGGATGCGCGTCCCGTTGCCCGTGATCAGAAAGGCGTCCAGGGAAAACTCACCCATCACATGGTGCATCTCCAGCGCATGGCGGCCGGTGGCGAACGTCAGGGTGATATCGCGTTCCCGCAGCCGTTTAAGCGCGGTGAGCGTCTTTTCTCCGAGACGATGGTCCGGCATCAGCAAGGTGCCGTCCATATCAAATGCTGCCAGTTTTGCCATGGTGTTTTCCCCAATGTGTGATGGGCTTCGCTTGTGCTGCAGTATCACCTGGGATATACGGAAGTAATAGTGAATAGATAATATAAATTGTTCCGGGTTTATTACGGCCCGGTGGACGACAGCGCTTATGCGACTCTTACACCGTTTAAATCAGTACCAGCGGCTGTGGCAACCCTCAGCCGGGGCGCCGCAGCAGGTCACCGTCGGCGAACTGGCGGAACGCTGTTTTTGCAGCGAACGCCATGTCCGTACCCTGCTGCGTCAGGCGCAAGAGGCCGGATGGTTAAGCTGGCAGGCCCGCTCCGGGCGCGGTAAGCGCGGACTGCTCTCTTTTTATAAAACGCCGGAACGTCTGCGCAATGAGATGATGGAGCTGGCGCTGCATAAAGGTCAGCAGCAAAACGCGCTGGAGCTGGCGCAGCTGGCCCCGGTGGAGCTGAAAGCCCTGCTCCACCCCTTTCTGGGCGGTCAGTGGCAAAATAATACCCCGACGCTGCGTATTCCATACTATCGCCCGCTGGAGCCGCTACGCCCCGGCTTTCTGCCCGGACGCGCCGAGCAGCATTTGGCCGGGCAGATCTATGCCGGGCTGACGCGCTTCGACGAAGGCGACACTATGCCGATCGGCGATCTGGCGCACCACTGGCAGGTCTCCCCTGACGGCCTGCGCTGGCAGTTTTATATCCGCTCCACGCTGTGCTGGCACAACGGCGATGCGGTGGAAACCGCACAGCTGCGGCAGCGCTTACTGCTGCTGCTGGATCTGCCCGCCTTGCGGACCCTCTTCGCCAGTATCAGCCGCATCGATGTCACTCACGCCCAGTGCCTCACCATCACGCTGCATCGCCCTGACTACTGGCTGCCGTTCCGCCTCGCCAGCTATTGCAGCGTGCTGGCCCATCCTGACGATCCGGCCATCGGCTGCGGACCGTTCCGCCTGAAGCGGTTTAGTCCGGAACTCGTCCGCCTGGAGAACCATCCCCGCTACCATCTGCGGCATCCGCTGATCCAGGCGGTGGAGTACTGGATCACCCCCCAGCTCTTCGATCGCGATCTCGGGACCAGCTGCCGCCACCCGGTGCAGATCACGATTGGCGATCGCGAAGAGCTCCATAACCTGCGTCAGGTCAGCAACAGCATCAGTCTTGGCTTCTGCTATCTGACCCTGCGTCACAGCCCTCGGCTTAGCAAAGCGCAGGCCCAGCGGCTGGTATCGATAATTCACCGCTCATCGTTGCTGGAAACGCTGCCGCTCGACGAGGATCTGATTACGCCAAGCCATGAGGTGTTGCCGGGATGGTCCATCCCGCAGGGGCCGGAAAACAGCGCGGTGCCGCTGCCGGCCAGGCTCACGCTGCTCTACCATCTGCCGGTCGAACTCCACGCCATGGCCGAACAGCTGAGACAGCGGCTGGCTGTGCTGGGCTGCGAGCTGACGCTTCTGTTTCATGACGCCAAAAACTGGGAGGGCTGCCAGCATCTGGGGCAGGCCGACCTGATGATGGGCGACCGCCTGATCGGCGAAGCGCCAGAGTATGCCCTGGAGCAGTGGCTGCGCTGCGATATGCTGTGGCCCAATTTGCTGACCGGGGCGCAATATGCCCATCTGCAGGCGACATTAGACGCGGTACAGGCGCAGCCGGAAGCCCGCAGCCGCAACGATGCGCTGCGCAACGTATTCAACAACCTCATGGAAGACGCCATCATGACGCCGCTGTTTAAATACAACTATCGGATCAGCGCCCCGCCGGGTGTCAATGGCTTGCGCCTCAACGCCCGCGGCTGGTTCGACTTCGCCAGCGCCTGGCTGCCGGCGTCGACGTGAGAGAGCTGGTGGTGGCGGGCGTCTGGCGCTACCATATCGCCTTTACTCATTAAGTCAGGAATTGCCATGAAACGCGCCGTAGTTGTCTTCAGCGGAGGACAAGATTCAACCACCTGTCTGGTGCAGGCTCTGCAACAGTATGATGAAGTGCATTGCGTCACTTTTGATTATGGCCAACGCCACCGCGCGGAAATCGACGTTGCGCGCGAACTCGCCCTGAAACTTGGCGCCGTCGCGCATAAAGTGCTGGACGTTACCCTGCTCAATGAACTGGCGGTCAGCAGCCTGACCCGCGATAACATTCCGGTACCGGACTATCAGCCTGATGCCGAGGGCATTCCCAATACTTTTGTCCCGGGGCGCAATATTCTGTTTTTAACCCTGACGGCAATCTACGCCTATCAGGTAAAAGCCGACGCTATCATCACCGGCGTGTGCGAGACCGATTTCTCCGGCTACCCGGACTGCCGCGATGAGTTTGTCAAAGCGCTGCACCACGCCGTCAGCCTTGGGATGGCGAAAGACATTCGCTTTGAAACCCCGCTGATGTGGCTGAACAAAGCCGAGACCTGGGCGCTGGCCGACTACTGGGGTCAGCTGGATCTGGTGCGCCGGGAAACCCTCACCTGCTACAACGGCATTAAGGGCGATGGCTGCGGCCAGTGCGCCGCCTGCAACCTGCGCGCTAACGGGCTCAACCAGTATCTGGCCGATAAGACCGGGGTAATGGCGGTGATGAAGCAAAAAACCGGCTTGACACAGGCATAGCCTCCGAAGAGGTATCTGCCCGAAGCTTCAGTCCAAATTCCCCGGTGGCGCTACGCATACCGGGGCAAGGGGTTGATCACCTTCCGGAGGTCGAGGCGCGCCACCGCCCGGCACGCACGCGACGGTTGTCAGCGCAAGTTCATCTGGTCGAGTTTCTCTCGCAGTTCCCCTTCCAGCGGCAGCGCCTTCTGGGTTTTCAAATCAATACAGACGAAGGTGATCAGCGCATCGGCCACCACCTCGCCATTGGGGTTGAGGGTGACCACCTGGCTGAGCGTGCCGCTTTTGCCGTTGAGTTGCTCCAGTTTGCTGCTCACCGTCAGCACATCGCCCAGGACCGCCGGACGGCGGTAGTTGATATTAATATTCACCACCACGAAGGCGATGTTTTTCTCGGTCATCCACTGAAACGCCGGGCTATTTTCCAGACCATCCCAGCGGGCCTCCTCAAGGAACTCCAGGTAGCGTGCGTTATTCACATGCTGGTAGACGTCCAGATGATAGCCGCGAACTTTAATTTGTGTTTGCATAGCATCAATGCCTTTCTGTTATTGTTGTTTGTGAGGTAAGAGGTCACACCACTTAATGCAACCTCTTTATCCTGGCAAAAAATCACCGCTGTGCAAGCGCTGGCATAAAATTTACAGCGTTAGATGGGCTAAATTCCGCTCCACCAGCGCACTGCCCATCCCCGGGACCTGCTTCAGGTCATCAAGGGTTTTAAACGGCCCGTACTCCTCACGGTAGCTGACAATCGCCTGGGCTTTTTTCAACCCCACGCCATTCAGAGCCTGCGCCAGCTGCTCGGCGCTGGCGTGGTTAATGCTGACTTTGGTCGCCCCGTTGTCGGCCTCGCCGGGTTCCGCTTTCGCTTTCGCCGAAGAGGACGCCGGGACATGCTCTTTGGTTACCACCGCTTTGCCGCTGGCGGGGGCGGCCAGCGCACCCTGTGCGCCTACCGCGAAAACCAGAACGCCCGCGGCCATCAGTGCTTTTATTCCATATTTCATGCTGATATCTCCTTGTGTGTAGACAGCAAGGCTACGATAGCGTCAGTGCGGATGGACGACAAAAGGCAAATCACAGAAATGGAAAGGGCCGCGAAAGCGGCCCCTGAGGATTACATGGTGTTGCGTATTTTTGCGAAACGACGCGAAATTACTGCTGCTGGTCGATGCTGTCGCCCAGCTTAATTTTCGCCGCCTTGCGCAGGTTGCTCATCAGCGCTTCGAAAGCGATTTGGGCATTGTTCTGGGTAATCCCCTGAACCATAGCCTTCTTCTGCTCTTCCGGCATGCTGCCTGCTTTCACTTCATCCAGCGCCACCAGCACCACATCGCCTTGCATGTTGCTGCCAACGCCATAGACCGGTTTGCCCTGCTGCGGCAGCGGCAGAGTGAATGCCAGCTGGCTCAGCGGATCCTGGCCGGTACGGGAAAGCGTCTGCGGCGCGCCAAAGCTCAGGCCAGCCGCCTTCATCGCCTCATCGCCTTTTCCGTCTTTCAGCGCCGCCAGCAGCTTATCGGCATCCAGCTTCGCCTGCTGTTCAGCTTTATTGTGCTTAACGATATCGCTGACCTGCGCCTTCACTTCGGCCAGCGGTTTCACCGCCTCGGCTTTGTGCTCGCTGATACGCAGAACAAAGGCGCGATCGCCATCAACGGTAATGATGTCAGAGTTGCTGCCCGGCGCGCCGTTCACACCGACCAGACCGCCGTTGAAGATAGCGTCAGCGACCGGTTTAAAGTTCAGCTCTTCCGGCAGGTTATCGCGGCCAAACCAGCCGGTTTCCACCACCTGCACTCCGGCGACCTGCGCCGCGCCCGCCAGCGATTCATTATCGTTGCTGGCCGCATCGCTCACCTTCTGCTGCAGCGCATAGTAAGCATCCAGCGCTTTCTCCTGCTTCACTTTCGCCGCAATGTCATTGCGCACGTCAGCCAGCGGTTTGACCTGCGCCGGCTGGACGTCGTCCAGACGGGCCACCAGGAAGCCAACCGAGGATTTGATCACCCCGGAGAGCTGGCCTTTCTCTTTCAGGCCGGCCTCTTTCAGCTCAGGCACGGTAGAGGCATCTTCCATCCACCCCATATCGCCGCCGTTGCGGGCAGAAATAATATCGGTCGATTTTTCTTTTGCCAGCGTGGCGAAATCAGCGCCTTTTTGCAGCTCGGCCAGCACCGCTTTCGCGTCGGCTTCAGTTTTAGTCTGAATCACGCTGTAGCGATTACGCTGCGGCTGAGTGAACTGATCTTTATGCTGGTCATACCATGACTGGATTTCTTCGTCAGAGGCGTTTTCCTGCATGCTGGCGGCATCCATCTTGATGTAGCTCACGCGGAACTGCTCCGGCGCCATAAAACGGGCCTGATTCTGCTGCCAGAAAGCGTTGATTTCCTCATCGCTGGCGGTCTGTTTTGCCGCCAGGGCGTTGACGTTGATGGTCGCTTCGCGGACGACACGCTGCTGAGACACCAGCGCCGCCAGCTGATCGGACTCACCCGGCAGCATGAAGTCGGTACCCGCAATGGCGTTAATCAGCTGCTGCGTGGTCAGCTGGTTACGCAGCGCCTGGGCGTACTGATCGGTGGTCATTCCCATCTGGGCGACAATACCGCTGAAACGCTGGTTGTCGAACTTACCGTTCGTCTGGAACGCCTGGGTCTGGAAGATCGCCTGCTTCACCTGCTCATCGCTGATGCTGAGGCCCAGCTCGCGGGCATACTGATCCAGAAGCGACTCATCGATCAGGCGGTTCAGCACCTGCTGGCGCATGGTTTTCATGTAGTTTTCGTTCGCCGCCAGCTCGGAGAACTGGTCGCCAAGCTGCTGCTGCATACGGTTACGTTCGCTGGCGACGGCGTTTTCAAACTGCCCACGGCCAATCTCCTGGCCATTCACTTTTGCGGCATAGTTTTTGCCACCGCCAATCAGGTAACCACTCACCCCGGTCAAAATGAACGAGACGATAATGATACCGAAAATAATCTTGAGCACGACGCTGTTGGCGGCCGTGCGTAGGTTGTCCATCATGGTGTAACAACGCTCCGCTGTAGATGACTTTAGCTCGCGCAGCATAGCACGTGATGGCCGCCGCGCGTGAGGACGTATTTTGACAAGAAAACAGGGTGATTGTCAGCCCACAAGTGGCGATAAACACACATAAAGTGGTCTGAAAAGGCAATAAAAAAGGCACATCTCACGATGCGCCCTTGTACTTCGTCACATTCCCTGACGGGAAAGCCGATCAGTTCACCGCGTCTTTCAGCGCTTTACCAGCACGGAAGCCCGGCACTTTTGCGGCAGCGATAGTAATTTCTTTACCTGTTTGTGGGTTGCGACCAGTACGGGCGGCACGTTCTTTAACAGCAAAGGTACCGAAACCTACCAGCGCAACGTCATCCCCAGCCTGCAGAGATTCAGTAACAGAAGCGATTAAAGCATCTAACGCACGTCCAGCTGCAGCTTTAGAAATGTCCGCACCCGCAGCAATTTTGTCAATCAGTTGAGATTTATTCACTGTTCTCTTCCTCTCTTTATAATTTATATCGCACCAGAGTCCTTCATAGTGCGACCGCGCAGCAGTTATATCAGGACTGTCATGCCCTTACAACAGCAGTTGTCGATGACCCCCCTGCCAGCGATCTAAGTTAGCTACACAAAAAAAGGCTGGCAAGTCCGAAATGACTTACCAGCCCTATTTTTATTAGCGCAATTTGCGCAGAATCACTATTTCGCGGTCACAACCTGCATGCCGAACGGTTCGTTCTGCAGCGCAAGTGTCAGAACTTCCTCGATTCGTTTCACCGGATGGATATCCAAATCGGCGATAACGTTATCCGGAATTTCTTCAAGGTCGCGTTTGTTCTCATCAGGAATCAGAACAGTCTTAATACCGCCGCGATGCGCCGCCAGCAGTTTTTCCTTCAGACCGCCGATCGGCAGCACCTGACCACGCAGCGTAATCTCCCCGGTCATCGCCACATCGGCGCGAACCGGGTTGCCGGTCAGGCAGGAGACCAGCGCCGTACACATGGCGATACCCGCGCTCGGACCATCCTTCGGCGTCGCCCCTTCCGGTACGTGGACGTGAATATCACGCTTCTCGTAGAAGTCGGCGTTAATGCCCAGCTTGTCCGCCCGCGAACGTACCACGGTCAGCGCAGCCTGAATCGACTCCTGCATCACCTCGCCCAGCGAGCCGGTGTAGGTCAGTTTGCCTTTACCCGGTACGCAGGCGGTTTCGATGGTCAGCAGATCGCCGCCCACTTCCGTCCACGCCAGACCGGTCACCTGACCGACGCGGTTCTCACTATCGGCGCGGCCATAGTCGAAGCGCTGCACGCCGAGATAATCATGCAGATTCTCACCGTTAATTTCGATGTGTTTCAGCGTTTTATCCAGCAACAGCTGCTTAACGGCCTTACGGCACAGCTTGGAGATTTCACGCTCCAGGCTACGAACGCCCGCTTCACGGGTGTAGTAACGAATAATGCCGATAATGGCGCTATCGTCGACGGTCAGTTCGCCTTTCTTCAGCGCGTTGCGTTCGATCTGCTTCGGCAGCAGGTGACGCTTGGCGATGTTCAGTTTTTCATCTTCGGTGTAACCCGAGAGGCGAATTACTTCCATACGGTCCAGCAGCGGCGCCGGAATGTTCATGGAGTTGGACGTCGCCACGAACATCACGTCGCTGAGATCGTAATCCACTTCCAGATAGTGGTCGTTAAAGGCCACGTTCTGTTCCGGATCCAGCACCTCAAGCAACGCGGAAGCCGGGTCGCCGCGCATGTCGGAAGACATTTTGTCGATCTCATCCAGCAGGAACAGCGGGTTTTTCACCCCCACTTTCGCCATTTTCTGGATCAGTTTGCCCGGCATCGAGCCAATATAGGTCCGACGATGACCGCGAATTTCCGCTTCATCGCGCACGCCGCCCAGCGCCATGCGGACGTATTTCCGGCCGGTCGCTTTGGCGATAGATTGACCCAATGAGGTTTTACCTACCCCCGGCGGTCCCACCAGGCAGAGGATCGGCCCCTTGATTTTGTTCACCCGGCTCTGCACCGCGAGATACTCAAGGATGCGGTCCTTCACGCGCTCCAGACCATAGTGATCGGTATCGAGGATCTCCTGGGCCTGACGCAGGTCTTTTTTGACCTTACTGCGCGCATTCCACGGCACCTGCACCATCCAGTCGATGTAGCCACGCACGACGGTCGCTTCCGCAGACATCGGCGACATCATCTTCAGCTTCTGCAGTTCCGCTTCGGTTTTCTCTTTCGCCTCTTTCGGCATTTTCGCCGCGTCGATCTTGCGCTTCAGCGCTTCGTTTTCGTCCGGGGCGTCGTCCATCTCGCCGAGTTCTTTCTGAATCGCTTTCATTTGCTCGTTCAGATAGTACTCGCGCTGGGATTTCTCCATCTGCTTTTTGACGCGGTTGCGAATGCGCTTCTCAACCTGCAGCAGATCGATTTCCGATTCCATCATCGCCATCAGATATTCCAGACGTTCGTTGACGTCGGACATCTCCAGCACGGACTGCTTGTCCGCCAGCTTCAGCGGCATATGCGCCGCGATGGTATCCGCCAGGCGCGCCGGATCGTCGATGCTGTTCAGCGACGTCAGCACTTCCGGTGGGATCTTTTTATTCAGCTTGATGTAGCCTTCAAACTGGCTGATAGCGGTACGAACCAGCACTTCCTGCTCACGTTCGTCAATCGCCGGCGAGTCGAGATACTCCGCTTTCGCCGAGAAATGTTCGCCATTATCAGACAGCGCAGAAATGCGTGCACGCTGTAGCCCTTCGACCAGCACCTTCACGGTGCCGTCCGGCAGCTTCAGCATCTGCAAAATAGACGCCACGGTTCCAACGGTGAAAAGATCGTTTACACCCGGCTCATCCGTCGACGCTTCTTTCTGCGCAACCAGCATGATTTTTTTATCATGGTCCATGGCCGCTTCGAGGCAACGGATAGATTTTTCCCGCCCTACGAACAGGGGTATGACCATGTGCGGATAAACCACCACATCGCGCAACGGCAATACGGGGATTTCAATGCGTTCAGAACGCTCAGGATTCATAGAGCTCTCTCTTAGTTTAAAGTCCGCCAGGTAGCCGACGACGCCACACTCCACTGCATCGTCGTTAATATGTAATCCAGTATATGGGGATGTATTCCACACATTCAACGGCGGGAATGCAGGAAAAATAAAAGGGGAGATAAAATCCCCCCTTTTTGTTAACTGCTTGAGTGAAATGGCTAATTATTCGCCAGATGCCTGCTGAGCTTCCGGTTTGCCGTAGATCAGCAACGGTTTGCTCTGCCCGGCGATAACCGACTCATCAATGACCACTTTTTCGACATCTTCCATCGAAGGCAGGTCATACATGGTGTCCAGCAGCGCCGCTTCCACAATGGAACGCAGGCCACGGGCGCCGGTTTTACGCGCCATCGCTTTCTTGGCGATGGCATCCAGCGCTTCGTCGCGGAATTCAAGCTCTGCGCCTTCCAGGCTAAACAGCGCCTGATACTGCTTGGTCAGGGCGTTTTTCGGCTCTTTCAGGATCTGGATCAGCGCTTCTTCGCTCAGCTCGTTCAGGGTTGCCACTACCGGCAGACGGCCAATGAATTCCGGAATCAAACCAAACTTGATCAGATCTTCCGGCTCGACCTGGGCCAGCAGTTCGCCTTCGCTCGCTTTGTCGGACTTCGCTTTAACCGTCGCGCCAAAACCAATGCCGGAGCCGGTTTCCACACGGTGGGAAATCACTTTATCCAGACCGGCAAACGCGCCGCCGCAGATAAACAGGATCTTGGAGGTATCAACCTGCAGGAACTCCTGCTGCGGGTGTTTACGCCCGCCCTGCGGCGGAACGGCGGCGACGGTGCCTTCGATAAGCTTCAGCAGCGCCTGCTGCACGCCTTCGCCGGAGACGTCGCGGGTAATCGACGGGTTGTCGGATTTACGCGAAATTTTGTCGATTTCGTCGATATAGACGATACCGCGCTGCGCTTTCTGCACGTCGTAGTCGCACTTCTGCAGCAGTTTCTGAATGATATTTTCGACGTCCTCACCCACATAACCGGCTTCGGTCAGGGTGGTGGCGTCCGCCATGGTAAACGGCACATCCAGCAGGCGCGCCAGCGTTTCCGCCAGCAGCGTTTTACCGGAGCCGGTCGGCCCGATCAGCAGAATGTTACTTTTACCCAGCTCTACGCCATTGCTGGTATCGCCATTGCGCAGACGTTTGTAGTGGTTGTATACCGCGACCGCCAACACTTTTTTCGCCTGTTCCTGACCGATGACATAGTCATCAAGGTGGTGGCGAATCTCGTGCGGCGTCGGCAGCGCGCTGCGCTCGCGGTGCGGCGCAACTTCTTTAATCTCTTCGCGAATGATGTCGTTACATAAATCAACGCATTCGTCGCAGATATACACGGATGGCCCGGCGATCAGCTTACGCACTTCATGCTGGCTTTTGCCGCAAAAAGAGCAATACAACAATTTGCCCGATCCATCTTTGCGTTTATCTGTCATGAGTCCAAACCTCTTTTTAAGTTCTTTGTGCCGCACACGACGACGCAAATGCCATTCTCAGGCGCAAGCCGCCATATAGCGTTGTGCCGCCCTTCATTAGTATATACACAAAATCCTTCGCGCTACATCGAGGCGGTAGCGAAGCTACCGGCCGCCTGCCTGCCCGGCAAGCCTCCGGAAAAATGCCAACCGCTTAGCAGACGTGGCGAGAAGGATGCAGCGTAAAGCGGCACCCTTGCGCCTCGGGCATCAATTACGATGGGTCAAAATAGAGTCGACCAGTCCGTACTCCACGGCTTCCGCAGCAGAGAGGAAGCGGTCGCGCTCGGTGTCACGCTCAATCTGCTCAAGAGACTGGCCGGTATGATGCGCCATCAGCTCATTCATGCGTCCTTTCACCTTCAGGATTTCACGGGCGTGGATCTCAATATCCGTCGCCTGCCCCTGATAGCCGCCCAGCGGCTGGTGGATCATCACGCGGGAGTTCGGCAGGCAGAAACGCTTGCCCTTCGCCCCGGCGGTCAACAGGAACGCGCCCATGGACGCGGCCTGTCCCATACAGATGGTGCTGACGTCCGGCTTGATGAACTGCATGGTGTCATAGATCGACATCCCGGCGGTGATCACCCCGCCCGGAGAGTTAATGTACAGGTAAATGTCTTTTTCCGGGTTTTCCGCTTCCAGAAACAGCATCTGCGCCACGATCAGGTTTGCCATGTGGTCTTCGACCTGGCCGGTCAGAAAAATGACGCGTTCCTTAAGCAGACGGGAGTAGATATCAAAAGAACGTTCACCGCGTGAGGTCTGTTCAATGACCATCGGCACCAGGGCCATATGGGGTGCAAAGTTGTCTCGTTCGCCACTGTATGACATTTCCGTCTCCTGGAGTAATTTTAAAATACCTGCTGCACTGATTGTAACCTTACGGACGGATTATCAGCCACAGTTTCTATCCGCTGAACGCGTCACCGCCTCTTCAACACGCGTGCAATTGCGGATGCAGTTGCCTCCCCCGGTAATGGGGATGGCGTTGCCATATTTCAAGCATAACAAGCTTTTGCTGTAACGCTATCATGGTAAATGCGTTTTAGCACCGTGCCTGAGGCTGGCATTATCCTAAAAAAAAACCCGCCGCCTTTCGGCAACGGGTTTTTGCCCGAACCTTAAACCATCGCGGCGAAATTACGCCTGCTGGTTCATCAGTTCGTTGAAGGAAGTGGCTTTTTCAGACACTTTGGCTTTCGCCAGCACGGCTTCAACAGCCTGCTCTTCCAGCGCCACGTTGCGCATGTTGTCCATCAGCTCTTTGTTCTTGCTGTAGAACTCAACCACTTCTGACGGATCTTCGTAAGCAGAAGCCATCTCTTCGATCAGGCCTTTCACGCGCTCTTCGTCAGCTTTCAGCTCGTTGGTGCGAATCACTTCGCCCAGCAGCAGGCCAACCACTACGCGGCGTTTAGCCTGCTCTTCGAACAGCTCGCGCGGCAGTTCCAGAGCCTGTTTCTCGTTGCCACCGAAACGCTGAGCAGCCTGGCGACGCAGCACGTCGATTTCGCTGTCGATCAGGGCCGCCGGAACGTCGATTTCGTTAGCTTTAACCAGACCTTCGATAGCCTGAGACTTCACGCGGTTACGCACAGCGCCTTTCAGCTCGCGTTCCATGTTTTTACGCACTTCAGCGCGCAGGCCAGCGACGGAACCATCTTCCACGCCGAAACGTTTGATGAATTCTTCGGTCAGCTCCGGCAGTTCACGTTCTTCAACTTTCTTCAGGTTGATAACGAACTTAGCCGCTTTACCTTTCAGGTTTTCAGCGTGGTACTCTTCCGGGAAGGTCACGTCGATGGTGAACTCGTCACCCGCTTTGTGGCCTTTGATACCGTCTTCGAAGCCCGGGATCATACGACCCTGACCCATCGCCAGTACGAAGTCAGACGCTTTGCCGCCTTCGAACTCTTCGCCGTCTACGGAACCGGTGAAGTCGATGGTTACGCGATCTTCAGCGTCAACTGCGCCTTCTTTGTCTTTCCAGGTGGCCTGCTGCTTGCGCAGGGTTTCCAGCATGGTGTCAACGTCAGCGTCGGTCACTTCAACAACCGGTTTTTCTACTTCGATCGCTTCCAGACCCTGCAGTTCAACTTCCGGGTACACTTCGAACTCTACCGCGTAGGTGAAGTCTTCGCCCAGTTTGTATTCGCCCGGAACGTAGTTCGGCGCGCCGGCCGGATTGATTTTTTCTTTGATGATCGCGTCAACGAAATGACGGCTCATCAGGTCGCCCAGCACGTCCTGGCGAACGGATGCGCCATAACGCTGAGCAACAACATTCATCGGCACTTTACCTTTACGGAAGCCGTCAATGCGAACTTTTTTCGCTACGTTGACCAGCTCGCTTTTGACAGCATTCTCGATGCTGTCAGCGGCGATAGTAATCGTTACACGGCGCCCAAGGCCCTGAGTGGTTTCAACTGAAACTTGCATCTTGTTACCTCAAAAAAATCACAGTGCTCGGTCAACTCTGGAAGCGCGTGTAGGTGGCTTCGCAGAACCGGGATGCCCTCTTCAAATCAGAAACACATTCCCTGTCGTCAGAATCATCCCGAAGACATTCATATATAAGACGCGGCATTATAGCGGCATCACTTTTGTGAGTCGAGAACGGTTGTCGCCTGGTGCTGCGGCATTTTTCACATTTCCCGCTCAATTTTGTCCGCAAAAGCGCTGACTTTGCGCATTTTCCAGGCAAAACAAAACGGCCCGTAGGCCGTTTTTGCTAAATCTGCAAGCAACATACTGGAAAAGCGCCAGCGGTTGCAAATGGGATTTCTAGGCGATGCTCCCCGCGCCGCGGCACGGCGGCGAGGCGAAAACCGTATCCTGTAGCGCTTCCCATTCTTTAATCGTGTAGGTGTGCAACGCCAGGGCGTGCACCGTATTCGACAGCTCCTCGGTTAGCGTGCCGTAGATCATACGGTGGCGATTAAGGAAACGCTCGCCAGTGAAGCGATCGCTCACTAACACCACTTTAAAATGACTTTCAGAGCCCGCAGGGACGTTGTGACGATAACTTTCATCCACGACTTCGAGATACATCGGGTCGAACGCTGCTCTAAGTTTTGCTTCGATCTGTTCACGTATCATCATGAATTTTCTCCTCCGACAACGCTGAGATGCCGCCACTCCTTTTAAATGTTAGCCGCTTTTACCGCTTCCATTAGGAGAAAACAACAAAAAATTAGCATTGTTCTGATATTTTCATTCAAAAGTATCACGTTTACTGGCTCTGGTCGCCAGATCCGCCGGGGAAAGAGCGATTAACCGTAGCGGGGCGCTCAGAAAACCGCCAGGGCGATGGATTTACACGCGTTGCCACTTCCCCTTGCCGTTGGCAATGCTATGATGGCGGTAATTTTCCTTATAACAACACCATGCGTTGAGACCTGAACATGCTTAAGAAGATCCTTTTCCCGTTGGTCGCCATGTTTATGCTGGCAGGATGCGCCACGCCGCCGACCACCATTGAAGTATCGCCGAAAATCACGCTGCCGCAGCAGGATCCGAGCCTGATGGGCGTGACCGTCAGCATCAACGGCGCCGACCAGCGTCCGGACCAGGCGCTGGCGAAAGTGACGCGCGACAACCAACAGGTCACCCTCACCGCCTCCCGCGACCTGCGCTTCCTGCTGCAGGAAGTGCTGGAGAAACAAATGACCGCGCGCGGCTATATGATTGGCCCGAACGGCGCAGTCGATCTGCAGATCATCGTCAACAAACTTTACGCTGACGTCTCCCAGGGCAACGTGCGCTACAACATCGCCACCAAAGCCGATATCGCCATCATCGCCACCGCGGCAAACGGCACGAAGATGACCAAAAACTACCGCGCCAGCTACTCGGTTGAAGGCGCCTTCCAGGCCTCGAACAAAAACATCGCTGATGCCGTTAACAGCGTCCTGACCGATACCATCGCCGATATGGCGCAGGACACCAGCATTCACGATTTCATCAAGCAAAACGCGCGTTAATGCCACCACGAACCCGGCCTCCGCCGGGTTCGTGCTTTATGCTATGTCCAGTCACTACTTACGCATTTTTCAGCAGCCTAAATCAGCGATTTTGCTGATCCTCGGCTTCGCCTCCGGTCTGCCGCTGGCCCTCACCTCCGGTACCCTGCAGGCCTGGATGACGGTGGAAAATATCGATCTGAAAACGATCGGTTTTTTCTCGCTGGTCGGCCAGGCCTATGTCTTTAAATTTCTCTGGTCCCCGCTGATGGACCGCTACACGCCGCCGTTTCTCGGCCGACGTCGCGGCTGGCTGGTCACCACCCAGATCCTGCTCCTGTTGGCCATCGCGGCGATGGGCTTTCTTGAACCCGTCTCCCAGCTGCGCTGGATGGCGGCGCTGGCGGTAGTGATCGCTTTTTGTTCAGCGTCGCAGGATATTGTCTTTGACGCCTGGAAAACCGACGTTCTGCCGGCGGAAGAGCGCGGCGCCGGCGCCGCGATCAGCGTGCTGGGCTATCGCCTCGGGATGCTGGTCTCCGGCGGTCTGGCCCTGTGGCTCGCCGACCGCTATCTCGGCTGGCAGGGGATGTACTGGCTGATGGCGGCGCTGCTGGTGCCCTGCATCATCGCCACGCTGCTGGCGCACGAGCCGAGCGACGTCATCCCGGTTCCCCGATCGCTGGAGCAGGCGGTGGTTGCGCCGTTGCGTGATTTTTTCGGCCGTAACAACGCCTGGCTTATTCTGTTGCTCATCGTTCTTTATAAGCTTGGCGATGCGTTTGCCATGAGCCTGACCACCACCTTTCTCATCCGCGGCGTCGGTTTTGACGCCGGTGAAGTGGGGATGGTGAACAAAACCTTAGGCCTGTTCGCCACCATTCTCGGCGCCCTGTACGGCGGCGTACTGATGCAGCGGCTGACGCTGTTCCGGGCGCTGCTGATCTTCGGTCTGCTGCAGGGGGTCTCCAACGCCGGCTACTGGCTGCTGTCGATTACCGATAAGCACCTCTATTCCATGGCGACCGCGGTATTCTTTGAGAACCTGTGCGGGGGAATGGGCACGGCGGCGTTTGTGGCGCTGCTGATGACGCTGTGCAACAAGTCGTTCTCCGCCACCCAGTTCGCGCTGCTCTCGGCGCTGTCCGCGGTTGGCCGCGTGTACGTCGGGCCGATCGCCGGCTGGTTCGTCGAGGCCCACGGCTGGTCCACCTTCTATCTCTTCTCTGTGGTCGCGGCGGTGCCGGGGATCGCGCTGCTGCTGCTGTGCCGGCAAACGCTCGAGCATACCCAACGCACGGCAAGCTTTATACCGCGTAGCGAATATCCGCAGGCCTATGCGCTGGCGCTGGGGATCCTGACGCTGGGCTGCCTGCTGCTGGCGGTATGGCTGGGTCTGCTGATCCTCAACGCGCTGGATTATACGTCGTTCAGCTTCCTGTCCGGCCTGCTGGAGGTTGCCGCGCTGACGGCCGTTGGCGGTATTTTGCTCGGCGGCCTGCTCGACTACCTGGCGCTGCGTAAAACCCACCTGATTTAAGGACGCTGCATCATTATTAGCCGTTGTAATTACGAAACGTAATTATAACGGCTTATTAACGCTTTTATATTGCCCGCCGCGCTATTTGTTGTTTTGTGCGTTTTTGTTTTCTGGAAATTATTGACAGTTTTTATTCGATTCTTTAAATAATTTAACCGATTCAGCTAAGCCGATTTTATTTTACGTTTCCACAATGTCTTTTATTTGATAATTAAATGTTAAACAATTGTTCTAATTTTTGGGTGGTTATGCCCATTCGCCGCTAAGCACTCCTTTTCTTATCCCTTTCGTTATCGATCCCACGAAAATCAGGCTTTGCAAGCGATTACGTAACACTACGTAACATATGTGACAAAGCAAGCAGAAGCCGCTAACACAGAACTGACAGAGATCCAATCATGTTTACAGTAATGCAACCTTACCGTAAAATGCCCGTACACTTTAAACGCCACCAGATCCCGTGGAATTGAGGTCGTTCAATGAGACTCAGGAAATACAATAAAAGTTTGGGATGGATGTCATTAATCGCAGGTACTGTATTACTCAGTGGTTGTGATTCTGCACTCCTTGACCCAAAAGGACAGATTGGACTGGAGCAACGCTCTTTGATTCTGACGGCCTTCGGCCTGATGATGATTGTCGTTATTCCCGCCGTCTTGATGGCAGTAGGATTTGCCTGGAAGTATCGCGCGAGCAATAAAGATGCGAAGTATAGCCCGAACTGGTCACACTCCAATAAAGTGGAAGCTGTGGTCTGGACGGTACCTATTCTGATCATCCTGTTCCTGGCCGTTCTGACCTGGAAAACCACTCACGCACTGGAGCCAAGCAAACCGCTTGTCCATGACGAGAAACCAATCACCATCGAAGTCGTATCGATGGACTGGAAATGGTTCTTTATCTATCCGGAACAGGGTATTGCTACCGTTAACGAAATCGCCTTCCCGGCGAACGTACCGGTACACTTCAAAGTGACCTCTAACTCGGTGATGAACTCGTTCTTTATTCCGCGCTTAGGCAGCCAGATCTACGCAATGGCCGGGATGCAGACTCAGCTGCACCTCATTGCTGACGAAGCTGGTACTTATGACGGTATCTCCGCTAGCTACAGTGGCCCGGGCTTCTCTGGTATGAAGTTCAAAGCGATTGCTACCCCGGATCGTGCAACTTTCGATCAGTGGGTTGAAAAAGCGAAACAGTCTCCGAACGCTATGGACTCTATGGCCGCGTTCGAGAAAGTGGCTGTGCCTAGCGAATATAACAAAGTGGAATACTTCTCTAACGTGAAGCCGGATCTGTTCAAAGATGTTGTGAACAAATTCATGTCTCACGAGAGCATGAACATGTCCAAACCTGAAGGCGAGCATGCCGCTCACGACGGGATGGAAGGCATGGACATGAGCCACGCGGAAACCGCTCACTAAGGGGCCGAGGAAGAAAACGATGTTCGGAAAACTTACACTGGATGCAGTGCCCTACCACGAACCTATTATCGTGGTAACGGTGGCTGCGATTATCATTGGGGGACTGGCGCTTCTGGCGGCCATCACTTACTTCGGTAAGTGGTCCTACCTATGGAACGAGTGGCTGACCTCTGTCGACCACAAACGTCTCGGTATCATGTACGTTATCGTGGCAATCGTCATGCTGCTGCGTGGCTTTGCTGACGCCATCATGATGCGTAGCCAGCAGGTGCTGGCCTCGGCCGGGGAAGCAGGCTTCCTGCCGCCTCATCACTACGATCAGATCTTTACCGCCCACGGCGTTATCATGATCTTCTTCGTGGCGATGCCGTTCGTTATCGGTCTGATGAACCTGGTGGTTCCGCTTCAGCTCGGCGCACGCGACGTAGCCTTCCCGTTCCTCAACAACCTGAGCTTCTGGTTCACCGTTGTGGGCGTGATTCTGGTTAACCTGTCTCTGGGCGTCGGTGAGTTCGCGCAGACCGGTTGGCTGGCCTATCCGCCGCTGTCGGGAATTGAGTACAGTCCTGGCGTAGGGGTCGACTACTGGATTTGGGCGCTGCAGCTCTCCGGTATCGGTACTACCCTGACCGGTATTAACTTCTTCGTGACCATTATCAAGATGCGCGCCCCGGGCATGACCATGTTCAAGATGCCGGTATTCTCCTGGGCATCTCTGTGCGCTAACATCCTGATTATCGCCTCTTTCCCAATTCTGACCGTCACCATCGCGCTGCTGACCCTGGATCGTTACCTGGGCACCCATTTCTTTACCAACGATATGGGTGGCAACATGATGATGTACATCAACCTGATTTGGGCCTGGGGTCACCCGGAAGTGTACATCCTGGTTCTGCCGGTGTTCGGGGTCTTCTCCGAAATCGCCGCGACCTTCTCGCGTAAGCGTCTGTTCGGTTACACCTCTTTGGTGTGGGCAACCGTCTGTATTACCGTTCTGTCGTTCATCGTTTGGCTGCACCACTTCTTCACCATGGGTGCCGGCGCGAACGTAAACGCCTTCTTCGGTATTACCACCATGATTATCGCGATCCCGACCGGGGTTAAGATCTTCAACTGGCTGTTCACCATGTATCAGGGTCGCATCGTCTTCAACTCGGCGATGATGTGGACTATCGGCTTTATCGTGACCTTCTCCGTAGGTGGGATGACCGGCGTGCTGCTGGCGGTACCGGGCGCGGACTTCGTTCTGCACAACAGCCTGTTCCTGATCGCGCACTTCCATAACGTTATCATCGGCGGCGTGGTATTCGGTTGCTTCGCAGGTCTGACCTACTGGTGGCCGAAAGCCTTTGGCTTCACCCTGAACGAAACCTGGGGCAAACGCGCTTTCTGGTTCTGGATCATCGGCTTCTTCGTAGCATTTATGCCGCTGTACGTGCTGGGCTTCATGGGGATGACCCGTCGTCTGAGCCAGCAGATCGATCCGCAGTTCCACCCGATGCTGGTTGTTGCAGCTTGCGGTGCGGCGCTGATCGCCTGCGGTATCCTGTGCCAGCTGATTCAGTTCTACGTCTCTATTCGCGACCGCGATCAGAACCGTGACCTGACCGGTGACCCGTGGGGTGGCCGTACGCTGGAGTGGGCAACCTCTTCTCCACCGCCGTTCTACAACTTCGCTATCGTTCCTCAGGTTCACGAGCGTGACGCCTTCTGGGAAATGAAAGAGAAAGGTGAAGCGTACAAACAGCCTGCTCACTATGAAGAAATTCATATGCCGAAAAACAGCGGCGCCGGCATCGTCATTGCCGCCTTCGCGACGGTATTTGGTTTCGCCATGATCTGGCATATCTGGTGGATGGCGATCGCCAGCTTCATCGGCATCGTAGCGACCTGGATTATTAAGAGCTTTGACGAGGACGTGGATTACTACGTACCGGTTGCAGAAGTCGAAAAACTGGAAAAACAGCATTTCGATGAGATTAACAAAGCAGGGCTGAAAAATGGCAACTGATACTCTTGCGCATACTGCCCACGCGCATGAACACGGGCACCATGATACAGGACCGATGAAGGTATTCGGTTTCTGGATCTACCTGATGAGCGACTGCATTATCTTCGCTACGCTGTTTGCTACCTATGCCGTTCTGGTGAACGGCACGGCCGGCGGACCGACTGGCAAAGATATTTTCGAACTGCCGTTCGTTCTGGTTGAAACCGCACTGCTGCTGTTCAGCTCCATCACCTACGGCATGGCGGCTATCGCCATGTACAAAAACAACAAGAGCCAGGTGGTTTCCTGGCTGGCGTTGACCTGGCTGTTTGGCGCCGGATTTATCGGGATGGAAATCTATGAATTCCATCACCTGATCATGGAAGGCTTTGGTCCGGATCGTAGTGGCTTCCTGTCCGCGTTCTTCGCGCTGGTCGGCACCCACGGTCTGCACGTGACCTCTGGCCTTATCTGGATGGCGGTGCTGATGTTCCAGGTTTCACGTCGTGGCCTGACCAGCACTAACCGCACGCGTATCCTGTGCCTGAGCCTGTTCTGGCACTTCCTGGACGTCGTGTGGATCTGCGTGTTCTCGGTTGTCTATCTGATGGGGGCGATGTAATGAGTCATTCTACCGATCATAGCGGCGCTTCTCACGGCAGCGTGAAGAGCTACATGACAGGATTTATCCTGTCCATCATCCTGACGGTCATTCCGTTCGCCATGGTGATGAGTGGCTCCGCCTCGCATGCGGTTATCCTTGGCACCATTCTGGTGACCGCTGTGGTGCAGATCGTGGTACACCTCGTGTACTTCCTGCATATGAACAGCAAGTCCGATGAAGGCTGGAACCTGACCGCATTTATCTTCACCGTAATCATCATTGCGATCGTGGTTGTCGGCTCCATCTGGATTATGTGGAACCTGAACTACAACATGATGATGCACTAAGAGCGGCGAGTATGTTTAAGCAATACCTGCAAGTTACGAAACCAGGCATTATTTTTGGCAACCTGATCTCCGTGATCGGCGGTTTCCTGCTGGCCTCCAAAGGCCACATCGACTATCCGCTGTTCGTCTGGACGCTCCTTGGAGTATCCCTGGTGGTCGCCTCGGGTTGTGTATTCAACAACTACATCGACCGGGACATCGATCGTAAGATGGAACGGACGAAAAACCGGGTGCTGGTCAAAGGGCTGATCTCGCCAGAAGCTTCGCTGGTGTACGCCACCTTGCTGGGTATTGCTGGCTTTATGCTGCTGTGGTTCGGCGCAAATCCGCTGGCCTGCTGGCTGGGGGTGATGGGGTTCGTGGTTTATGTCGGCGTCTACAGCCTGTACATGAAACGTCACTCTGTCTACGGCACGCTGATTGGCTCACTCTCCGGCGCCGCGCCGCCGGTGATTGGCTACTGCGCGGTCACCGGTGATTTCGACAGCGGTGCGGCGATCCTGCTGGCTATCTTTAGCCTGTGGCAGATGCCTCACTCCTACGCCATCGCGATTTTCCGCTTTAAGGATTATCAGGCGGCGAATATTCCGGTGCTGCCGGTGGTGAAAGGCATTTCGGTCGCCAAAAACCATATTACGCTGTACATCGTCGCCTTTGCCGTTGCGACCCTGATGCTCTCGCTGGGCGGCTACGCCGGGTATAAATACCTGGTCGTGGCGGCAGCGGTCAGCGTCTGGTGGCTGGGCATGGCGCTGCGTGGCTACAAAGTGGCAGATGACAAAGTCTGGGCGCGCAAGCTGTTCGTCTTTTCCATCGTCGCCATCACTGCGCTGTCCGTGATGATGTCCGTTGACTTTATGGTGCCGGATTCACATAGCCTGCTGGCTTACGTGAGATAATCTCGCTCTCCAGTACGATATAAAGCCCCGTTTTTACGGGGCTTTTTCTTTTCTGTTTCAAATTGGTTCCTTTCTCATTTCATACTTCCCCTCCCCTCCCCCGCACCGGTTTCGCTATCTCACGCCCAAAAAATGAGGAAAAAATGAGCTTGTGCTAACCGGGTATCGCTCGCGCCGCACGCGCCCGCGATGCTACTTTTCGCCTCGGGTTTACACCCGTTTGGGAAATATTCACTACAAGGAATCGCAATGAAAGAATTAACACTGAACGAAATGGAGTACATCTCCGGCGGCTTTAACCTGTTCGGCGCGGCCAACGGCTTCGCCAGCTTTGTCGCCAACTCTGCCGTCGGCTTCACCTCGTTTGTCCTCACCTCCGGTACCGCCTTCGCCTCATTCGTTGGCGACAGCGCGATGGCGTTTGGTTCCTTCCTGACCGGTCAGACAAACTGGGAAACCTTTGTGACCACCGGTAAGGAAAACTGGGGTAGCTTCGTCAATACCGCCGGCACCAGCTGGAACACCTTTGTCGATAACGCCGCCAGCGACTGGAGCAGCTTCCTCAACAAAGCGTCAGCCTAAACGACGTCTCGCCGAGGGCAGCGCATCGGCTGCCCTGTTTAACCCACCAGCATCGCCTGCGCGCTATAGAGCAGATCAAGGTGGTCGCGGCATAACGCGTCCAGCGAAGTCCGTGATTGATGACTGGTCAGACTTAACGCTCCCCACCAGGTCCCTTCCCTGTCGGTTAACGGTACCGCCAGCACCAGCATACCAATCTCAAACTCCTGCTCGATAGTGGCATACCCCTGACGCCGCACCTGGGCAATCTTCTCCATCAACGACGCGACGTCGGTCACCGTATAGGGCGTGCGTTGTTCCCGGGTAATGCGCTGTAGAACCGCTTCACACTCTGCTTCCGGCAACGAAGCCAGCCATAACCGCCCCCCGGCGGTACAAAAGATGGGCACCCGCTCCCCAAGCCGAACCGACGTGGAGTTAAATGGCGTATGACGGCTGCGGGCGATATAGACCAGTTCATCTTCATCCACCACCCCCACCGAGGCGTGCTCCTCGGTCCGGCTGGCGATGTATTCGACAATCGGCCGCACCATGCGGGGAAACTGCGCCGAATCGACGTAGGCCTGACCAAGCCGCAGCGTCTTCGGGGTAAGCCAGTAATAGCGCCCATCGGTTTGCAAATAGCGCTCATGCAGCAGCGTCAACAGAAAACGTCGTGCCGCGCTTTGCGTCAGGCCGCTCATTTTCGCCGCCTGAGCGACGGTGAGCTTTGGGCAGGTTTTAGAAAAAAGCTGGATGAGCGCCAACCCTTTTTGTAAACCGACGATCAGATCGCGAGGATGAATGGTGTTTTGCATATTCGCTCACATTTTTGCAACATCATTATCGATTTCCTGCGATTATCGCAGCGATCGTGCGATTAACAACCGACATGTCCGAATTCTGCGTTGTCGCTCCCAGCTTCCACTGAAATACTTTCACAACATTCATTTAACAAATGAGGTTTGCAATGGTCAGTGGAACTACCCAGGTTGTCGCCGTGATTGGTCATCCGATTGCCCAGGTGAAATCACCGGATAACTTCAACCGCTACTTTGCCGAACAGCACATGGACAGCGTCATGATCCCGGTGGATATCGCCCCGGACGCGGTGGCCGCCTACCTCAACGCCCTGCGCGGCTGGCAGAACATGAGCGGCGTGCTGGTGACGGTGCCGCATAAACAACGCGCCGCCGCGCTGGTCGACGAGCTTACGCCGCGCGCCCGCCGACTCAACGCCATCAATGTGATCCGCAAGCTGGCGGATGGCCGGTTACAGGGCGATATGCTGGACGGCGTCGGCTTTCTGCTCGCCGCCGAGGCACAGGGTTTTCAGCCGGCGGGTAAGCAGGCGTTGCTCTCCGGTTGCGGCGGCGTCGGCAGCGCCATCGCCTGGGGATTGTGCGAGGCGGGGCTCCGTCAGCTGGCTCTGCACGATCAAAACCCCGCCACCCGGCAACGCCTGCACGATCTTCTGGCTGAAGCCTTTCCGGCGGTGCGACTGAGCGCGCTGCCGGACACCCTGCACGGCGTCGATCTGCTGGTCAACGGCTCGCCGGCCGGCATGGCCGGATTTGATGCGCTGCCCCTGCCGCAGGCGCTGCTGGAGACCCTCGACAGCGCCACCCACGTGGCTGACGTTGTCACCGCCCCGGTGATGACGCCGTTGCTCACCTTCGCCGCCGCCCGCGGCTGCCGGGTACAGACCGGGCCGGAAATGGCGCTGGCGCAGATGACGCTGATGGGCCAGTTTATCGGCGCCATCCCGCCGGCGCAGGGAGCGGCGGCATGAAGAGCTGGGACGTGATCGTCATCGGCAGCGGCGCCGCTGGCTTTGCCGCCGCGGTCACCGCCAGCTGCAAAGGGCTGTCGGTGCTGATGCTGGAGAAAGCCGGTCAGTTCGGCGGCACCTCGGCCATCTCTGGCGGCGCCGTGTGGCTGCATGATACTGACCAGGCGCGCGCCGAGGGCAAAAGCGGTAGCGCCGAAGCGATCAAAACCTATCTGCGAACCATTATCGGCGAGGCCCACTACCGCGAAGATATCGCCGAGGCGTTTGTCAGCGCCGGGCGAGAGGCCCTCGCCTTTCTGGAGCGCGAGGGGGCGGTGAAATATAGCCTGCGCCCACTCTCACCTGATTACTATCCGGATGAGCCCGGCGCCGTCGACGTCGGTCGGGCGCTGGAGGTGGTGGAGTATGACGGCCGTGAACTGGGTGACGCGTTTCGCGACCTGCGCTCGCCGCCGCCGGGGATGCTGCTGTTTGGCGGAATGATGGTCAACCGCGTCGACATTCAACATTTTCTCGATATGCGTCGCTCGCTGCGCTCCCTGGCCCATTGCACCCGACTGCTGCTGCGCTACGCCCGCGACCGGGTGACATACCCTCGCGGCACCCGCCTGGCGATGGGTAATGCGCTGATTGCCCGCATGGCGACCACGGCGCTGCGTAAAGGCATGAGCCTGCGGCTGAATGTCAATGTTCTGGCGCTGTGCGAAGCGCAAGGCGCGGTCACCGGGGTAGAGATTGAGTGTCAGGGGCAAAGAGAGACGCTGCACGCCCGGCGCGGGGTGGTGCTGGCCGCAGGCGGTTTTGCCGCTGGCGCGCTGGCGGCGCGCTATCGGCCTGACACCCGAGAGCACTTCACCATGTCGCCGCCGGCCAATGATGGCGCCGCGCTGCGTCTCGCGGCGGCGCTTAACGCTCGCGAGGGAGCCGATCGGGCATCCAACTTTTTCTGGGCGCCGGTATCGGTGCTGACCCGGGCCGACGGCAGCGAGGAGCGCTTCCCCCACCTGGTGACCGACCGGGCCAAGCCGGGCGTGATTGCCGTCAATCAGCGGGCGGTACGCTTCGTTAATGAGTCCAGCTCCTATCACCATTTTGCCAGCGCGATGCAGCATGCTGCGGAGAATGCCCCCTGCTTTTTACTGTGCGACGCTCAGGCGATGAAGCGTTACGGCCTCGGGCTGGCGCGCCCGGCGCCGGTGAACAATGACGCCCTGATCGCCGCCGGCTATCTGCACAAAGCCGACACCCTGGCCGCGCTGGCGCAGCAGCTTGGGCTGGATGCCCACACCCTGAGCGAGACGGTCGCCCGCTACAATCGTGACGCCGCGCAGGGCGTGGACCGTGAGTTTGCCAAAGGCGGCAACAGCTATAACCGGGCGATGGGCGATCCGGGCCATCACCCTGACGCCTGCAACGCTCCCCTGCTCAGCGCGCCGTTCTATGCCATCAAACTCTATACCGGCGATCTGGGGACTTCCCGGGGTCTGGTCACCACCGCCGATGCCCAGGTCGTCAACGCCGAAGGAAAGCCTATCGCGGGGCTGTACGCGGTGGGAAACGACATGGATTCGCTGATGGCCGGCACCTACCCGGGTCCCGGCATCACCCTTGGCCCGGGGCTGACGTTTGGCTACCTCGCCGCCTGCCATCTGGCGCAACCCGCCACCCACTAATCAGGAAAACATCATGATCTATGAAAAACGCACCTACACCATCAATCCGCTGAAAATGGCCGACTGGCTGGCGCTGTACCAGAGCGATGCCCTGGCGGTGCAAACTGACCATCTCGGCAAACTGATCGGCTTCTTTTTTACCGAGATCGGCGTGGTCAATCAGGTAGTGCACATCTGGGCTTACGAAAGCCTGGACGATCGCCTGGTACGCCGCGCGCGGATGGCCCAGGACGAGCGCTGGCAGACCTTCTCGCGGAAAAATCGCGAACTGGCCGCCGTGGAGCGCCTCGAGTCGGTGCTGATGCGCCCCACTGCTTTTTCACCATTGCAGTAAGGAGTCCATCATGAGCGGGCCTGTGAAGGTGGATATGCTGGTGGTCGGCTCCGGCGCGGCGGGACTCTCTGCCGCGGTCACCGCGGCAATGCACGGCGCCAGCGTCATGGTGGCGGAGAAGGCGTCAGTGCTCGGCGGAACCAGCGCCTGGTCCGGCGGCTGGCTGTGGATCCCCCGCAACCCGCTGGCGCGGGCGGAGGGCATCGACGAAGCGGCCGATGCTCCGCTGACCTATCTGCAGCATGAGATGGGGGGCGAAGCCGCCGACGAACGGCTGCAGACTTTCCTCCGTCACGGGCCGGAAATGGTGGATTTTTTTCATCAGCGGACGGCGGTGAAGTTTCTGTCGGGCAGCGCCATGCCGGACTTTCACGCGTCGCCGGGCGCGGCGAACGGTGGGCGGTCGGTGACCGCTCAGCCCTACGATGGCCGCCTGCTCGGCGACTGGCTCCACCGACTGCGCCCGCCGCTGGAGACCATCAGCCTGGCCGGGATGGGCATCGCCGGCGGCGCGGACATGGCGCATTTTTTTAACGCCACCCGCTCGCCGCGCTCCGCGCTGTATGCCGCCCGCCGCCTGCTGCGCCACGGCTGGCAGCGGCTGCGCGCCGGACGGGGGCAGCATCTGGTCAATGGCAATGCGCTGGTCGCCCGTCTGCTGCGATCCGCCCTCGACGCCGGAGTGCGCTTTCAACTCAATGCGCCTGCGGTTCGGCTGCTGCAGGGGCCGCAGGGCGTGTCCGGCGCGGTGCTGCGCAGCGATGACGGGGAGATGCACGTCGAAGCGGGTGCCGTGGTGCTGGCCTGCGGCGGTTTTCCCCACGATCGGCAGCGCCTGGCGCAGGTGGTGCCTCACGCCGCGGAGGGCTACGGCCATTTCTCCGCCGCGCCGCCTGACAATCAGGGCGAGGGGATCCGCCTTGGCGAATCCGTCGGCGGCCAGTTCGATACCCGCCTGCGCCACCCGCTGGCCTGGGCGCCGGTGTCCCGCGTCACCCTCGCCAGCGGCCAGCAGCTGATGTTTCCCCATCTGGTGGAGCGAGCCAAGCCCGGGGTGATCGCCGTCCTGCCTAACGGCCAACGCTTTGTTAACGAGGCCGACTCCTATCACGACTTTATCGCCGCCCTGCTGGCGGCGACGCCCGTGGGCGACACGCCGCAGGCCTGGCTGCTGGCCGATCGGCGCGCGCTGCGCCGCTATGGCCTGGGCCACGCCAGGCCCTTTCCGTTCACCCCTACCGCCTGGCTGCGTACCGGCTATCTGCTGCGAGGAAACACCCTGGCCGAGCTGGCGAAACTTTGCGCCATCGATACCGATGCGCTGGCGGAAACCGTTGAACGCTTTAATCACTTCGCCAGCACCGGTGAAGACGTCGATTTTCACCGCGGCGCATCGGCCTATAACCGCGCGCAGGGTGACCATCAGGTGACGCTCGGACCGCTGCGCGAAGGGCCGTTCTACGCGGTGCGCATTCTGCCCGGCTCGCTGGGCACCTTCAGCGGATTGCAAACCGACGAACACGCTCGGGTGCTGGACGGGCAGCAGCAGCCGATACCGGGCCTGTTCGCCATCGGCAACGACATGTCGAGCGTGATGCGCGGCTATTACCCCAGCGGAGGGATCACCCTCGGGCCGGCGATGACCTTCGGCTACCTGGTGGGCAAAAAACTGGCTGAAAACACAATAAAAACAGAGCAATAACAACCAGGGACGGCAATAACCCTGGCTAACTTCACCTGCAACTGAACCGGAGCCATTTATGAACATGCGTACCCTATCGCTCGCCGCGCTGAGCCTGCTCGATGTCTCTCCCCCCGAACAGGTGCGGATAGCGGCCAGAACCGGTTTTACCCACGTGGGTCTGCGGCTGCTGCCCGCCACCCCCGCCGACCCGGACTACGATATGCTGGGCGATACCCCCGCCGTCCGCGCGACCCTGGCCGCGCTGATGGAAACCGGCATCCGCGTCTCGGACGTGGAGATCGTCCGCCTGAGCCCGGGGTTTACCCTCGACGATCGGCTGCAGCGCTTTATGGAGACCGCCGCGCGGCTTGGCGCCGGGCAGGTGTTAGTCGCCGGGAATGACGACAACCTGCAGCGCAGCGCCGACAACCTGGCCACTCTCGCCGCGGCCGGCCGCCCGTTTGGCCTGACCATGAACCTTGAGCCAATGCCCTGGACCCAGCTGCGCACGATCGCCGATGCGCAGGCGCTGATCGCCGCCAGCGGGCGGGAGGATATTGGCATCCTGGTGGACGCCCTTCATTTCTGGCGCGCGGGAGAATCGCTCGCCGCCCTCTCCAGCCTGTCCGCGCATCATCTGAACTATATGCAGCTCTGCGATGGCGCGGCGCAGCGGCCGGAAAGCGAGCAGGAGCTCATCCGCCAGGCCCGCTCAGCGCGCAACGTGCCGGGGGAAGGCGGTTTGGATCTGCACGGTCTGATGTCGGCTCTGCCGGCGATGCTGCCGGTCTCCCTCGAGGTGCCGCTCGACGGCGAGCAGGGCGCCCTGCCGCCCCTCCAGCGGGCGCAATTACTGTTCACTGCCGCGCAGCCCTACCTGCGCTCCTGCGCATAAGGAATCCGCTATGACACAGACTCAACGCCTGGATGTCAGAGAGTTTATTAACCGTAACCCGCTGAGCCGCTTTCAAAAGCAGATTATTTTTCTCGGCTTTTGCGTTATCGCTCTCGATGGGTTTGATATCGCGATCATGGGCTTTATCGCCCCGACGCTGAAGCTGGAGTGGGGGGTAAGCAACCACCAGCTGGGCCTGGTGATCAGCGCCGCCCTGATCGGCCTCGCGCTGGGCGCTATTTTCTCTGGCCCGCTCGCCGACTGGCTGGGACGCAAAAAGATCATCATCAACAGCGTCTTCTTCTTCGGCTTCTGGACCATCGCCACCGCCTTCTCGCACAACATTGAGCAGATGATGTTCTTCCGCTTTATGACCGGCCTTGGACTGGGCGCCGCGATGCCGAACATCGGGACGCTGGTGTCGGAATACGCTCCGGAACGCCAGCGCTCATTTATTATTACCGTCATCTTCTGCGGCTTCACCTTCGGCGCGGCGGCCGGAGGATTCACCGCCTCATGGCTGATCCCGCAGTTTGGCTGGCACTCGCTGATGGCGCTCGGCGGCATTCTGCCGCTGCTGTTTGCCCCCCTGCTTATCTGGCGGCTGCCGGAATCAGTTCGTTTTCTGGTGATCAAACAAGCGCCAGCGGCGCGCATTCGCGCCATCCTTAATCGTCTTTATCCCGGACAAATCAGCGACAACGTGACGTTTATCCTGCCAGCGCAGCCGGCGGCCGGCAACGCGATGCGCATTGTGCTCTCCCGCCAGTACTGCTTTGGCTCGTTGATGCTATGGCTGGTCTATTTTATGGGGCTGTTCCTGGTCTATATTCTCGGCAGCTGGCTGCCAACGCTGGTTAAGGAGGTCGGGCTTACCGTCAGCCAGGCGGCCGTGATGACGGCGATCTACCAGGCGGGAGGCACACTCGGCTCGCTGTTTGCCGGCTGGCTGATGGACCGCATCAATCCCCATCGCGCGCTGGGAATGATCTACGCCGTCGGCGGCCTGTTTACCATGGCGATGGGCTACGCCGCGGGCAGCTTTGCCTTGCTCTGTATGCTGGCGTTTATCAGCGGCGCCTGCCTGAACGGCGCCAATACGGGCATGAACGCCCTCTCCGCCCGTTACTACCCCACGCAGGCGCGGGCGACCGGCTCCAGCTGGATGCACGGCGTCGGGCGGATCGGCGCGATCCTCAGCGCCTTTGCCGGCGCTGAGATGATGGCGCTCAACCTGCCCTTCGAAAGCGTCTTTTTGATCCTCGGCATCCCGGCTGCCCTCACCGTCGCAGGCCTGGCGGCGAAGGGCATCTTCGCCGCAGGTAATCCTCCCGCCGCTTCGCCAGCCCCCGCGTCTGTGCGCGGAGCGTAATGCGGTATCCTTCCTCCGGTGCAATCTGCGGATTGCACCGCGCGCTGCGGCTAAAAAGAACATTTATTTCATCTTGCCGTGTAACGAAAAGCGCTGCGCAACCGTCCGGCCTGCACCCATTGCCGTTGTTTCCCCTCTCCTCTTTTCAAGCCAGCACAAAATAAACTTCTGCTTATTCGATCCCCTTCGCATATATGAAAAATAAATTCCACACAACAATTGAAACAGAACAAACATTTCCTTAAGTTTAGGTCAGTTTATCCGGATGCGCGTTGCCGCAGGCGTCGGCATTGAGCGCCTCAGAGTGCGAATGATTTCAAAAAGGAGAGCACCATGTTAAACGGTCTGAAACCCTTATCCCGTTCCCTGCGTTGGGGCATGGTCGGCGGCGGGGGAACCAGCCAGATCGGCTACAGCCACCGCTGTGCGGCGCTGCGTGACAATGTTTACACCCTGCTGGCCGGCGCGCTTGACGTTGATGCCGAGCGCGGGCGCGCGTTTGGTGAACAGCTGGGCATCGCGCCGGAGCGCTGCTACGCCGACTACCAGACCCTGTTTCGTGAAGAAGCCCGCCGTCCTGACGGGATCGAGGTCGTCTCGGTCACCACCCCGAACAATACCCATTTCGCTATCACCAAAGCGGCGCTGGAAGCGGGCCTCCACGTCATCTGTGAAAAGCCCCTCTGCTTTACCGCCGAAGAGGCGCGCGAGCTGGTGGACCTGAGCAAAAAACAGAACAAAATCGTCGGCGTCACCTACGGCTACGCCGGCTATCAGATGATCCAGCAGGCGCGGCAGATGATTGCCGATGGGCTGCTCGGCGAGATCCGCATCGTCAATATGCAGTTCGCCCACGGCTTTCATAACCAGGCCGTCGAGCTGCAGGCAGAATCCACCCGCTGGCGCGTAACGCCGAAGTTCGCCGGGCCCAGCTATGTGCTGGGGGATCTGGCCACCCATCCCCTGTTTGTCGCCGAAACCATGGCGCCGCAGCTCAATATCAAACGGCTGATGTGCTCCCGCCAGAGCTTTGTCCCCTCCCGCGCGCCGCTGGAAGATAACGCCTTTGTCCTGATGGAGTATGACAACGGCGCGGTTGGTTCGATGTGGACCAGCGCGGTGAACAGCGGCGCCATGCACTCGCAAAAAGTGCGCATCGTCGGCGAAAAGGCGAGTATCGAATGGTGGGATGAGCATCCTAACCAGCTCAGCTATGAGGTGCAGGGCGAGCCGGCGCGCATTCTGGAACGCGGGATGCCCTACCTGAGCGCAAACGCGCTGGCGGACGATCGCATCGGCGGCGGCCACCCGGAAGGGCTGTTTGAAGCCTGGGCCAATCTCTATCGCCGCTATGCGCAGGCGATTGACGCCACGGACCGTGACGATCGCGCCTTCCTGCAAGACTTCTGGTATCCGGACGTCGAAGCCGGGCTGCACGGCGTCTACTGGGTCGAGCAGTGCGTCAAATCGGCTGATGCCGGCAGCCAGTGGGTTGACTTTACTTTACCTTAATTTTCCCCCTCGCCAGTGGAGTCCCCCTCCACTGGTTTATTGATTTTTACCAACTTGTCGCATCGCGCAACAGCCCCGTAATATCTGTTAAACAAACATTTATTTACGCTTCTTACCCCCCGCCGCTACACTAGGCGCAGTTTTTATATTGAGGTGGTAATGAACGATAACAAAATGACGCCAGGGGAACTGCGCGCGACCTGGGGTTTGGGGACGGTATTCTCCCTGCGCATGCTTGGCATGTTTATGGTCCTGCCGGTTCTGACCACGTATGGCATGGCATTGCAGGGCGCCAGTGAAGCGCTGATTGGCCTGGCGATCGGCATCTACGGTCTGGCGCAGGCGGTGTTCCAGATCCCCTTCGGACTGTTATCTGACCGTATTGGCCGTAAGCCGTTGATCGTCGGCGGCCTGCTTATCTTCGTGCTCGGCAGCGTCATCGCCGCGCTCACCGACTCCATTTGGGGCATCATTCTTGGCCGCGCCCTGCAGGGTTCCGGCGCCATCGCCGCCGCGGTCATGGCCCTGCTCTCCGATCTCACCCGCGAACAGAACCGCACCAAAGCGATGGCGTTTATTGGCGTCAGCTTCGGCGTCACTTTCGCTATCGCCATGGTGCTGGGGCCGATTATTACCCATCAGCTGGGCCTGCACGCCCTGTTCTGGATGATCGCCATCCTGGCGACCGTCGGCATCCTGCTCACCCTGTGGGTGGTTCCCAACAGCCAGAATCATGTGCTTAACCGCGAATCCGGGATGGTGAAGGGCTGCTTTAGCAAGGTGCTGGCGGAGCCGCGCCTGCTGAAGCTCAACTTTGGCATCATGTGCCTGCACATCATGCTGATGTCCACGTTTGTCGCGCTGCCCGGACAGCTGGAGGCCGCCGGCTTCCCGGCCGCCGAGCACTGGAAGATTTACCTGGTCACCATGGTTATCTCCTTCATCTCGGTGGTGCCGTTTATTATCTACGCCGAAGTGAAGCGCAAGATGAAGCGCGTCTTTTTGCTCTGCGTGGCCATCCTGCTGATTGCGGAAATTGTCCTCTGGGGCGCCGGAGGCTACTTCTGGGAACTGGTAGCGGGCGTTCAGCTCTTCTTCCTGGCGTTTAACCTGCTGGAAGCGCTACTGCCGTCATTGATTAGCAAAGAGTCGCCGGCGGGCTATAAAGGCACCGCGATGGGCGTCTACTCCACCAGCCAGTTCCTCGGGGTGGCGATTGGCGGCGCCCTTGGCGGCTGGGTCGATGGTTTCTTTGATTCACAGACCGTGTTTCTGCTGGGCGCGCTGCTGGCGATGCTGTGGCTGCTGGTGGCCAGCACCATGAGCGAGCCGCCCTACGTCAGCAGTCTGCGGGTGGAGGTACCGGACGGCGTGGTGGTCGACAGCGCGCTGCAGGCGCGTCTGCTCAGCGCCAGCGGGGTTCATCAGGCGCTGGTGGTGCCCGAGGAGCGTTCGGTGTATATCAAAATCGACAGCAAGGTCACCAACCGCTTCGAGATAGAGCAGCTCATCAAAGGGGTATAAAAAAAGCGGGGAATTCCCCGCTTTTTGCTGTCAGTCTACCGCCTTAGTCGCGGAAGTTTTTGAACTGGAACGGTTGTCCCAGATCGCCACCGCGCACCAGCGCCATCACCGACTGCAGATCGTCGCGGGACTTACCGGTCACGCGGATCTCTTCGCCCTGAATCTGGGCCTGCACTTTCAGCTTGCTGTCTTTGATCAGTTTAACGATCTTCTTCTGCACCGCGCTTTCAATGCCCTGTTTCAGCTTCGCTTCAACAAACCAGGTTTTACCGCTGTGTACGATATCTTCCGGCACGTCGAGGGAGGTGCCTTCAATGCCGCGCTTGAGCAGCTTGGCGCGCAGGATATCCAGCAGCTGATTCACCTGGAAGTCAGACTCGCTCAGCACTTTAATGGTCTTGTTGGCGTCGTTTAATTCAAACGTGGCTTCAACGCCACGAAAATCAAAACGCGACTCGACTTCGCGGCTCGCGTTGTCCACCGCGTTACGGGCTTCCTGAAGATCAACTTCAGAGACAATATCGAAAGATGGCATCTTTTCCTCTCCTTCCGTTTCTTTTGCGTTGCATAATACCTGCAACGCGGCATAACTCAACTTGTTATCCCGGAAGCTTAGCTGATTACGCAACGCTCGCGCTATTTTCCCCATGCTGCCCGACGACGCCGAAACCCCCTTTCCGTCCGACGATGCGAAAAGCGACGAGATATACTTTAGCCATCAGCGCCTGGGGTAGCGGCAGATGAGGAGGAACAATGAAAGTAACCGTACTGGGATGCGGTGCACTGGGACAACTATGGCTGACCGCGTTGTGCAAACAGGGACATGAAGTCCAGGGCTGGCTACGCGTACCGCAGCCATTCTGTAGCGTCAACGTCATTGAAACCGACGGCTCGGTGTTCAACGAGTCGCTGACGGCCAACGACCCCGATTTTCTTGCCAGCAGCGAGCTGCTGATTGTCACCTTAAAAGCCTGGCAGGTTTCAAACGCGGTGAAGCACCTGGCCGCGATCCTGCCGGTCACCACGCCGATTGTGCTGGTGCATAACGGCATGGGAACCGTCGAGGAGCTGCGCAGCGTGAAACAGCCGTTGCTGCTGGCCTCCACCACCCAGGCGGCGCGCCGCGACGGGAATGTCATCATCCACGTCGCCCAGGGCACCACGCACATCGGGCCGGCGAAAAGCTACGAAGAGGACTACAGCTACCTCGCTGAAGTGCTGCAGAGCGTGCTGCCGGATGTCGCCTGGCACAACAATATCTTTTCGGCCACCTGGCGCAAGCTGGCGGTTAACTGCGTGATTAACCCCCTGACCGCGCTGAAAGGGTGTAAAAACGGCGATCTGCGCGACTATCCGCAGGAAGTTGCGGCCATTTGTCGCGAGGTGGCGGCAGTGATGGAGCGCGAAGGTATTCATACCTCGGCGGAAAACCTGCTATTTTATGTCGAACAGGTGATTGAAAGTACGGCAGAAAATATCTCATCCATGCTGCAGGACGTTCGCGCCCAGCGGCACACGGAGATCGACTATATCACCGGTTTTCTGCTCAACCGCGCCCGCGCCCACGGCGTTGCCGTACCGGAAAACGCCCGCTTATTTGAACTGGTCAAGCGTAAGGAGAATGAATATGAGCGCGTCGGCACTGATTTGCCTCGCCCCTGGTAGCGAAGAGACCGAAGCGGTCACCACCATCGACCTGCTGGTTCGCGGCGGAGTCAAAGTGACCACCGCCAGCGTCGCCAGCGACGGCAACCTGTCCATCGTCTGCTCGCGCGGCGTCAAACTGCTGGCGGATGCCCCGCTGGTCGAGGTGGCCGATGGCGATTTCGATATCATCGTCCTCCCGGGCGGTATCAAGGGCGCAGAGTGCTTCCGCGACAGCCCGTTGCTGGTGGAAACCGTCCGACAGTTCCATCTCTCCGGGCGCATTGTGGCCGCCATCTGTGCCGCCCCGGCGACCGTGCTGGTGCCCCATCAGCTGTTCCCGATCGGCAACATGACCGGTTTTCCGGCGCTGAAGGATCATATCCCCGCCGATCAGTGGCAGGATAAACGGGTGGTCTGGGATCCACGGGTGAATCTGTTAACCAGCCAGGCGCCGGGAACATCGATTGATTTCGCCCTGAAAATGATCGATCTGCTGGTGGGGCGCGAGAAAGCGTATGAGGTCGCCTCGCAGCTGGTGATGGCCGCCGGCATCTATAATTACTACGAAGCCTGATAGCCGGTCCGCGCCGCGGACTGGCTCCCCCTTTTCCTGAGGAGTCGTAGCATGTCCCGTAGCGCAACCGATTCTCGCGATCTTGTTATCAGCCGCCTGCTCAGCGCGCCCGTCCCTGCCCTGTGGCGCGCGTGGGCCGACCCGGCATTACTCAAAACCTTGTGGTGCCCGAAGCCCTGGCAAACCGAGGTGCTGGCCTTTGATTTTCGCGCCGGCGGGGCCTTTCACACCGTGATGCACGGCCCTGACGGTGAACGCAGCGATAACCCCGGCTGTTTTCTTGAGGTTATCCCGCAACAAAAAATCGTCATGACCTCGATGCTGACGGCGGATTATCGTCCCGCCGTTTCCCCCTTCGCGATGACGGCTATCATCACCTTTGCCGATGAACAGGGCGGGTGTCGCTATACGGCCACGGTGCTGCATGCCGACGATGAAACCCGCGAGCAGCATGAGCAGATGGGATTTTTCGAGGGCTGGAATATTGTCATCGATCAGCTGAATGACCTGGCGCTGACCCTGCGCTAATACACGCCCCTGCCAATAGTAAAAAGGCCTTCCATCAGGGAAGGCCTTTTGCATCATAACAACCTGTTACGGGCGATAAACTTTTACGTTGCTGAAACCCTGCTCGCGCAGATAAAGCGCCTGCAGACGGCTCATCACCCCGCGTTCGCACCACAGCAGCCAGGTTTTGCTCTGATCGAGATCGCCAAATTTGGTGCTCAGCTTGTAGAACGGCAGGGAAACGACCTCAACCCCCTCGACCTTCAGCGGCTTGTCTTCCTGCTCGTCGATGGAGCGAATGTCGAGGATCGCATCGTTGGCGCCAAAGCCGGTCACGGTTTCCACTTCCACCACCGTCTCTTCCGTCTGCTGGGCGATTTCGCGAATATCGATATTGCTCGCCTCTTCCACCACTTTATCGAGGATGCTGAAATCGAAGTGTTCTTCTTCCGCTTCAATCTTCGCCTTCACCGCCTTCACGGTCGGGCTTTTGGAGATCACGCCGCAGTACTCCGGCATGGTGCGGGCGAAATCTTCCGTGCCGATCTCGCGGGCCAGGTCGATGATGTGCTCTTTATCGTGCGAAATCAGCGGACGCAGGATCAGGGTATCGGAGACGTTGTCGATCAGGCGCAGGTTGGTGAGAGTCTGACTGGAGACCTGGCCCAGCGCTTCGCCGGTGACCAGCGCCTGCACGCCGTAGCGTTCCGCGACCTTTGACGCGGCGCGGACCATCATGCGCTTGAGCACCACGCCCATCTGACCGTCATCCACTTTTTCGAGGATTTCGCCGACCACCGGCTCAAAGTTAATCGCCACAAAGCGAACGCGGTGCGAGCTGCCGAAGCGGTTCCACAGATAATGCGCGACCTGGCGGACGCCAATCTCATGGGCGGCGCCGCCAAGGTTAAAGAAGCAGTAGTGCACACGGCAGCCGCGGCGCATCAGCATGTAGCTGGAGACGCCGGAGTCAAAGCCGCCGGAAATCAGCGACAGCACATCTTCCTGCGTGCCGATCGGGAAGCCGCCGATACCTTCATAGCGGCCTTTCACCAGCAGCAGGCGATCGTTTTCAATCTCAAGATTGACGGTGACGTCCGGGTCGGTCAGCTTCACGCGCGCCGTTTCAATATGCTGATTCAGGCCGCCGCCGACGTAGCGCTCCACCTCAATTGAGGTGAATTCATGTTTGCCGCGACGCTTCACCCGCACGCAGAAGGTTTTGCCTTCCAGCGCCTCGCGCCACAGCGGTAGCGTCTGCTCAAAAATATCGTGCAGCGAGGTGAACGGTACGTCTTCGACTTCCAGAATATGGTGGATGCCGGGAATACGGGTCAGCGCATCGCGAATAGCCGGGCGCTGATTTTCATCTTTCGCGCGAACTTCGATATGATCCCAATGACGAACGACGGCCAGCGTCTCGTCATAGTTTTTGAGAACGTTACGAATGTTCCCGGTTAAGATTTTAATGAAGCGCAACCGCACAGATTGGCTTTTGATGGTGATTTCCGGGAACAATTTAATGATAAACTTCATGGCGACAATAGTTCGTTGGCAAGCCCGACGGGGCTTTAAGCAAAAGTTGTAAAGCAGCGCACACCGGTGCCTGCATCCTGGGCGCGGAGTATATCACCATTGCGCGTTATTTGCTTACACGCGTGACTTCGTTACCATACCCGGTATTGCCGTCGCGACATAACAAGAGTCTACATTCACTATGCCAAAGAAAAATGAGGCCCCGGCCAGCTTTGAAACTGCGCTGGGCGAACTGGAGCAGATCGTTAACCGTCTGGAAAGCGGCGATTTGCCGTTAGAAGAAGCGCTCAGCGAATTTGAGCGCGGGGTCCAGCTGGCCCGCCAGGGGCAAAGCCAGCTACAGCAGGCCGAACAGCGCGTGCAGATCCTGCTGGCGGATAGTGAAGATTCCCCGACCACGCCTTTTACGCCGGACGCTGAATAAATGGATTTCCCGCAACAATTGCAGGCCTGTGTGGAACAGGCTAACGAGGCGCTGCGCCGTTTTATCGCGCCGCAGCCCTTTCAGAACACTCCGCTGGTGGAAGCGATGCATTATGGCGCACTCTTAGGCGGTAAACGCCTGCGTCCCTTCCTTGTCTACGCTACCGGCGAGATGTTCGGCGTGAGCCGCACCACGCTGGACGCCCCTGCCGCCGCGGTCGAATGCATTCATGCTTATTCCCTGATGCATGATGATTTGCCGGCGATGGATGATGACGATCTGCGTCGCGGACTGCCGACCTGCCATATTAAATTTGGCGAAGCCAACGCAATTCTTGCGGGAGATGCCCTGCAAACGCTGGCGTTTTCTATACTCAGTGATGCGCCGATGACGGACGTCCCTGACCGGGATCGTCTGGCGATGGTTTCCGAACTGGCGCAGGCCAGCGGCGTGGCGGGCATGTGCGGCGGCCAGGCGCTGGATCTGCAGGCGGAAGGACAGCAGGTGAATCTGCAGGCGCTGGAGCGTATCCACCGCCACAAAACGGGCGCGCTGATCCGCGCCGCCGTCCGCATGGGGGCGCTGAGCGCCGGCGAACGTGGGCGCGCCGCCCTTCCCGCGCTGGATCGCTATGCGGAAAATATCGGCCTGGCCTTCCAGGTCCAGGATGACATTCTCGACGTGGTAGGGGATACTGCGACCCTTGGCAAACGTCAGGGTGCCGACCAGCAATTGGGTAAAAGCACCTATCCCGCCCTCCTGGGCCTTGAGCAAGCCCGGAAGAAAGCGCATGACCTGATCGCTGATGCCCGCCGGTCGTTAGATGAACTGGCCGCACAATCTCTGGATACTTCGGCACTGGAAGCGCTCGCGAATTACATTATTCAGCGCGATAAATAAACAATAAATGAGTCTCTGATGAGTTTTGATATTGCCAAATACCCGACCCTGGCGCTGGTAGATTCCACCCAGGAGTTGCGCCTGTTGCCAAAAGAGAGCCTGCCGAAGCTGTGTGATGAGCTGCGGCGCTACCTGCTGGACAGCGTCAGCCGCTCCAGCGGTCACTTTGCCTCTGGCCTCGGCACCGTGGAACTGACCGTGGCGCTGCACTACGTCTATAACACGCCCTTCGATCGCCTGATCTGGGACGTCGGCCACCAGGCCTACCCGCATAAAATTCTGACCGGCCGCCGCGACAAAATCGGCACCATTCGCCAGAAAGGCGGCCTGCACCCCTTCCCGTGGCGCGGTGAGAGCGAGTACGACGTACTGAGCGTCGGTCACTCCTCCACCTCCATTTCCGCTGGCATCGGGGTGGCTATCGCCGCCGCGAAAGAGGATAAGCAGCGGCGCGCGGTGTGCGTGATTGGCGACGGGGCGATCACCGCCGGCATGGCGTTTGAGGCGATGAACCACGCCGGAGATATCAAACCCGATCTGCTGGTGGTGCTGAATGACAATGAAATGTCGATCTCTGAGAACGTCGGCGCGCTGAACAATCATCTGGCGCAGCTGCTCTCCGGTAAGCTCTACTCCACCCTGCGCGAAGGCGGCAAAAAGGTCTTCTCCGGCGTACCGCCGATTAAAGAGCTGCTTAAGCGGACCGAAGAGCATATCAAAGGCATGGTGGTGCCAGGGACGCTGTTTGAAGAGCTGGGCTTTAACTATATCGGCCCGGTGGATGGCCACGATGTGCTCGGCCTGGTCAGCACGCTGAAGAACATGCGCGACCTGAAGGGCCCGCAGTTCCTGCATATTATGACCAAAAAAGGCCGCGGCTATGAGCCCGCCGAGAAAGACCCGATCACGTTCCACGCGGTGCCGAAGTTCGACCATACCAGCGGCGTGCTGCCCAAAAGCAGCGGCGGTCTCCCCTCCTACTCGAAAATCTTCGGCGACTGGCTGTGCGAAACGGCGGCCAAAGACAGCAAACTGATGGCCATCACCCCGGCGATGCGCGAAGGTTCAGGGATGGTGGAATTTTCGAAGAAATTCCCCGATCAGTACTTTGACGTCGCCATCGCCGAGCAGCATGCGGTCACCTTCGCCGCCGGACTGGCGATTGGCGACTACAAGCCCGTCGTCGCCATCTACTCCACGTTCCTGCAACGAGCCTACGATCAGGTGATCCACGATGTGGCTATTCAGAAGCTGCCGGTGCTGTTTGCCATCGACCGCGCCGGGATTGTCGGCGCAGACGGCCAGACGCATCAGGGGGCGTTCGATCTCTCCTTCCTGCGCTGTATTCCGGATATGGTGGTGATGACGCCGAGCGATGAAAATGAATGCCGCCAGATGCTGCACACCGGCTACCACTACAGCGACGGACCCTGCGCGGTGCGCTATCCGCGCGGCAGCGGCACCGGCGCGACGCTGGAGCCGCTGGCATCGCTGCCGATCGGCAAAGGGGTCGTGAAGCGCCAGGGCGAGAAGGTCGCGATCCTTAACTTCGGCACCCTGCTGCCGGAAGCCGCGGCGGTGGCGGACAAACTCAACGCCACCCTGGTGGATATGCGCTTTGTGAAGCCGCTGGATACCGCGCTGATCCTGCAGCTGGCAGGCGAGCACGACGTTCTGGTGACGCTGGAAGAGAACGCCATTATGGGCGGCGCCGGCAGCGGCGTGAATGAAGTGCTGATGGCCCATCGCCGGGCGGTACCGGTACTCAATATTGGCCTGCCGGATGTCTTTATTCCGCAGGGCACTCAGGAAGAGATCCGCGCCGACCTCGGCCTTGATGCCGCCGGCATTGAAGCCAAAATCCTCGACTGGCTGGCATAATCGCCCCTCCCGCTCCTGCTATGCTTAAGGGATACCCTTGATGAATAGCAGGAGCGCACTATGCACTATATCCCCCTCGGCGATACTGCCTTACGTGTTTCCCGACTCTGCCTCGGCTGCATGACCTTCGGCGAGCCGGACCGCGGCAGGCACGCCTGGACGCTTCCGGAAGAGAGCAGTCGCCCGCTCATTCAGCACGCCATTGAAGGCGGCATCAACTTCTTCGATACCGCCAACAGCTACTCCGACGGCAGCAGCGAAGAGATCGTCGGCCGAGCCCTGCGCGACTTTGCCCGCCGCGATGAGGTGATTGTCGCCACCAAGGTCTATCACCAGGTCGGCGATCTGGCGGAAGGGCTTTCCCGGGCGCAGATCCTGCGCTCCATCGACGACAGCCTGCGCCGTCTCGGGATGGACTATGTCGACCTGCTGCAGATCCACCGCTGGGACTACAGCACCCCGATTGAAGAGACGCTCGAAGCGCTGGACGAGGTGGTGAAAGCCGGCAAAGCGCGCTATATCGGCGCCTCGTCCATGCATGCCCGGCAGTTTGCCCAGGCGCTGGCGCTTCAGCAGCAGAACGGCTGGGCGCGCTTCGTCACCATGCAGGATCACTACAACCTGATTTACCGGGAAGAAGAGAATGAGATGCTGCCCCTGTGCCAGCGTAACGGCGTGGCGGTGATCCCGTGGAGCCCGCTGGCGCGCGGCAGACTGACCCGCCCATGGGGTGAGACCACCGCCCGGCTGGTCTCGGATGAGTTCGGCAAATCGCTTTACAGCACCAGCGAAGAGAACGACGCGCAGATCGCCGGGAATCTCGCGGACGTGGCGGAAGAGCTCGACGCCAGTCGCGCGCAGGTCGCCCTCGCCTGGCTGTTAAGCAAGCCCGGCGTCGCCGCGCCGATTATCGGTCCGTCGCGCCAGGAGCAGCTCGATGACCTGCTGCAGGCGGTGGATTTGACGCTATCTTCGGAACAGATCGACAAACTGGAGGCGCCCTATCAGCCGCATCCGGTGGTAGGATTTAAGTGACGGGCGTGATTTCCCCGACAGCATGGCGCTGCCGGGGAGCAGCGGTCAAAGCAGACCGATCGGCCAGTGATGGCCAATAACATACAGCACGCCGGCGGAGATCACCCCGGCGACGATATCGTCCACCATGATCCCCATTCCACCGTGAATATTGCGGTCAAACCAGCGAATCGGCCACGGTTTCCACATATCGAAAATACGGAAAATGACGAAGCCGGCGGCCACCCACTGCCAGTCCAGGGTCGGCAGCGCCATCAGGGTGATCCACATCCCGACGAACTCGTCCCAGACGATGCTGCCGTGGTCATGGGTGCCCATATCTTTGGCCGTGCGATGGCACAGATAGACTCCGATACAGATGCTCATCATCACCACCAGCGAGTAGAGCTGCCAGGGGAGAAAAGTCATCAGATACCAGAACGGGATCGCCGCCAGCGAGCCCATCGTCCCCGGCACCACCGGGCTTAAGCCGCTGCCAAAGCCGGTCGCCAGCAGATGCCACGGATTACGCATACTCAGGCGGCTAAGCGCCTCGTCTCGACTACGCAAAGTGATCGTATCCCTTTAAATCAAGCATGACCGGCTTACCGTCACGGATAAACTGCAAACCTTCGCTCTCCGGCGCAATCTGTCCGATACAGGTAAAACGCGCGCCTAGATGGCCAAGGGCCACGTCCAACGCCCCGCGGTTCAGTTCCGGTACGGTAAAGCACAGTTCGTAATCTTCTCCACCTGCGAGCGCCCAGCGCAGCGCCTGCTCGGGCTCAACCTGGCGCAGCATGGCGTCAGAGTACGGCATGGCATCAAGATCGATGCGCGCGCCGCAGTCGCTGGCTTTGAGAATATGACCCAGATCGGAGATCAGGCCGTCGGAGAGATCGATGGCCGACGTCGCCAGGTCGCGCAGCGCCTGGCCCTGCAGCACGCGGGGCATCGGACGCAGGTGACGGGCCAGCAGGTAATCGGCATCCGTCGGCGCATCCACCGTCAGACGGTTCTGCAACAGCGCCAGGCCGGCGGCGCTGTCCCCTGGAGTGCCGGTGACATAGATCCAGTCTCCCGGCTTCGCGCCTGAACGTTTCATGGCGCGCCCTGGCGGCACAAAGCCGTGGATACCCAGGGTCATGGCGAGCGGGCCGCGGGTGGTGTCGCCGCCAATCAGCTGCATATCGTAGTAGTCAAGCTGGACAAACAGGCTGTCGCTGAAGGCTTCCAGCCAGGCTTCATCCACCTCCGGCAAGGTCAGCGCCAGGGTGAGCCACGCCGGCTCCGCGCCCATCGCCGCGAGGTCGCTCAGGTTTACCGCCAGCGCTTTATAGGCGAGGTCGGCCGGGTCGATATCGGGTAAGAAGTGATTGCCCGCCACCAGAGTGTCGGTGCTGATTGCCAGCGTTTTTTTCTCGGGAATATTCAGGAGAGCGCAGTCGTCGCCGATACCGGTTTCGACATCAAGACGAGCGCTTTTAACGCGATCAAAATAACGGGCAATCAGGGAGAATTCGCCACATGCCATACGTTATGCCTCAGCAAAATAATAAATAAGGCCGGGTTGCGAGGCGACCCTCGCAAAACCCGGCCTGCAGTTTACTTCTTGTGGGGACGAATTACCGGAGCCGCTTTGTCCAGCACGCCGTTGACGAACTTGTGGCTATCTTCAGCGCCGAAGGTTTTCGCCAGTTCGATAGCTTCATTGATGGCCACTTTATACGGTACGTCATCACGTTTGGATAGCTCAAACAGCGCGATACGCAGCACCGCTTTTTCCACCTGACCCAGCTCTTCCAGCTGACGGGACAGGTAGGGCTTCATCAGGCCGTCGAGGTACGCGCTGTTAGTCGCCACTCCGGACAGCAGTTCGCGGAAATACAGAACATCAACATCTTTTACGTCCTGTTCCGCCAGGAACTGGTATTCGACATCAGCGATGTCGTTGTGGGACAACTGCCAGGAGTAGAGCGCCTGAACGGCACACTCACGGGCGCGGCGACGAGCAGCAGGTTTCACGGAATTCCCCTTACAAAAATCAGGCCTTGATGGCTTTCAATACGTTAATCATTTCCAGCGCGGTCAGCGCAGCTTCTGCGCCTTTGTTACCGGCTTTGGTGCCAGCGCGCTCGATGGCTTGTTCAATACTTTCAGTGGTCAGAACACCAAAGGCTACCGGGATTTCGCTGTCCTGAGCGACGTGCGCCAGGCCATTGCTGGCACCGCCAGCCACATATTCAAAGTGGGCGGTACCGCCGCGAATCACCGTACCCAGCGCAATCACCGCGTCATATTTACCGGTTTTCGCCAGTGCGCCAGCCGCCAGCGGCAGCTCGTACGCGCCTGGAACCCAAACAACGGTGATGTTTTCATCTTTTACCTGACCAATGCGTTTCAGGGCGTCAATCGCACCTTCCAGCAGGCTGTCATTGATAAAGTTGTTGAAACGCGCAATGGTGATGGCGACGCGAGCGTCCGGGGTAGCAACGTTAGCTTCAATAATGTTCATACTCTTCCTTCGGGTTCATGTGCCCCGCAAGGGGGGCGGATTTTATCATATTATTCTGAGCGCTGCTTCCTAATAATCAGGAAAGCCTCACGCAGTGGTTAAATGCAGGCAGACATCCGGGCCAACCTGACGTATCTCATTGAATTTGAAATGGGGCGCCTGACTCAGTTCTTCAAGCCCCGGCAGCGCGCATAATCCACGCGCCGCATTGCCTAACAGTTTAGGCGCAATATAGACGATAAGCTCGTCGACCAGGCCCGCCTGCAGCAGCGCCCCGGCAAGCGTGGCCCCCGCCTCCACCCAGACGCTGTTGATCTGCTGTTTGCCGAGCAGCATCATCAGCAGCACCAGATCGAGATGGCCGTTATGTTCCGGAACCAGCAGCGTGCGCACGCTGTCCGGCCACTGGCGCTCATCGGCGCTCAGGCGGGCAAACAGCGTTTCCCCCGCCTGCTGCACAATACGATGCTCGGGCGTGACGCGGTTCTGGCTGTCGATAACGACGCGCAGCGGCTGGCGCAAATTCGCTTCGGGATACAGCGCCTGGGTATCGGCGCTCAGCTCCTGCCAGCGCACGGTCAGCGCCGGATCGTCCGCCAGCACGGTGGCGCTGCTGGTCAGGATAGCATGGCTCTGGGCGCGCAAACGCTGCACGTCGCGTCGCGCCTGCGGGGAGGTGATCCACTGGCTTTCGCCGCTGGCCATCGCCGTGCGGCCGTCCAGCGAGGCGCCCAGCTTGAGCTGGACCCAGGGAAAACCGGTGCGCATCCGCTTCAGGAAGCCCTTATTCAGCGCTTCCGCCTCGTTCATCATCAGCCCGTGGCTGACGTCAATACCGGCCTGCTGCAGACGGTACAGGCCGCGCCCCGCCACCTGCGGGTTCGGATCCTGCATCGCGGCGACCACGCGGCTGACGCCGGCGGCAATCAGGGCGTCGCAGCACGGCGGCGTACGACCGTGGTGGCTGCAGGGCTCGAGGGTGACGTAGGCGGTGGCGCCGCGCGCCTTTTCCCCGGCCATCCGCAAGGCGTGCACTTCGGCATGCGGCTCGCCGGCGCGATAGTGGAACCCTTCGCCGACGATCTCGCCGTCTTTGACAATGACGCAGCCAACGTTAGGGTTAGGATGGGTGGTAAAGCGACCGCGGGCGGCGAGCTTGAGCGCACGCGCCATGTACATTTCGTCCTGCATGGCTTAGTCCTGTAAGCGGGCGATCTCTTCGCCGAATTCTTTGATATCTTCGAAGCTGCGATAGACCGACGCGAAGCGAATATAGGCGACTTTATCCAGTTTTTTCAGCTGCTCCATCACCAGGTTGCCGATCATTTTGCTGGCCACTTCGCGCTCGCCGGTGCCGCGCAGATGGGTTTTGATATGGTTGACCGCCATTTCGACGTCATCGGCGCTGACCGGACGTTTCTCCAGCGCTTTCAGCATCCCACTGCGCAGCTTGTCTTCGTTGAAGGGTTCACGCACATCGTTACTCTTCACCACCCGCGGCATGACCAGCTCCGCCACTTCGAAGGTGGTAAAGCGCTCATTACAGACCAGACACTGCCGACGGCGACGCACGGAAGAGCCTTCCCCTACCAGACGAGAGTCGATCACTTTGGTATCCACGGCGAAACAGAAAGGGCAATGCATAGCGCGTCCTGACAGGTAGTTAAACTGAAGGGTAGTTTACCGCGAAGTGACCTGACTACAAAGAAAGAGCTTTTGAGACAAAGGATCTATGGGAGAGTCAGGCGGTTTGGCTACCATTAAGCATCCTCTGCAAACGGAATCCTGACCATGACAAGACGTTACCTGAAACTCGCCATCGCGGGCAGCCTGTTTACCCTGACCGCCTGCGCCCAGCAAAGCGAAATCCGCCAGATGCACCAGAGCGTGAGTACGCTGAGCCAGGAGATGACCCAGCTCAATCAGCAAACGATCAAAATTACCCAGCAAAACGCGCTGAACGCGAAATCCACCCGCGGCGTCTATCTGCTGCCGGAGGCGAAAACCCCGGCGCGGCTGGAGAGCCAGATCGGCACCCTGCGCATGTCGGTGGCGAGCATTACGCCGGATGGCGACGGGTCACGCCTGACCTTACGTATTCAGGGCGAATCCAACGATCCGCTGCCGGCCTTTACCGCCACCGTCGCCTCCGGACAGATCACCGGCACTACCCACAGCTACCAGGAAGTGAATGTTCAGGATCAATTGATCAGCGCCCCGGCCAGCATTCTCGCCCCCAGCGATGTCGATATCCCGCTGCGCCTGAACGTGACGCCGGACAAAGTCGGTTTTATTCTCGTCCACGATATCCAGCCAGCCGCCGCGCAGTAAGCCTTGCCGCCGGGCTTCCCCCTGCCCGGCGACGTCCCGTCCCGTTATTCTTATCCACTTACAACTTTTCGCAAGAGTTCATTAGAAATCGTTCTGCATCGCGATTTTCAGTAGCATTTTGTCAAGAAATGCATAGAATCGTGAACGCAATCGATTACGCATGTTCTGGTTATGTGAAACAACACGTATTTTTGTGAGCAATGATTCCTATAATAGACCCCCACAGAAACACGAAATATTTAGAAACGCTTCGGCACTTCTTTTAACGCCTTCAGGCTCAATTTAAACAGTGGCATTACTATGAAAAAAACATTACTGGCAGCGGGTGCGGTTGTGGCGCTCTCCACTTCTTTTACCGCGGGCGCGGCAGAAAACGACAAACCGCAGTATCTGTCTGACTGGTGGCACCAGAGTGTTAACGTGGTGGGCAGCTACCACACCCGTTTTGGACCGCAGATCCGTAACGATACCTACCTGGAATACGAAGCGTTCGCCAAAAAAGACTGGTTTGATTTCTACGGTTATATTGATGCCCCGGTATTCTTCGGCGGCAACAGCACGGCAAAAGGTATCTGGAACAACGGCTCCCCGCTGTTTATGGAGATCGAACCGCGCTTCTCTATCGATAAGCTGACCAACACCGACCTGAGCTTCGGGCCGTTCAAAGAGTGGTATTTCGCGAACAACTATATCTACGATATGGGCCGCAATGACTCCCAGGAGCAGAGCACCTGGTATATGGGTCTGGGTACCGATATCGACACCGGCCTGCCGATGAGCCTGTCGCTGAACGTCTACGCCAAATACCAGTGGCAGAACTACGGCGCGTCCAACGAAAACGAGTGGGACGGCTACCGCTTCAAAGTGAAATACTTTGTGCCGCTGACCGACCTGTGGGGCGGTTCGCTGAGCTACATCGGCTTCACCAACTTCGACTGGGGCTCTGACCTCGGCGATGACAACTTCTACGATCTGAACGGGAAGCACGCGCGCACCAGCAACTCCATCGCCTCCAGCCATATCCTGGCGCTGAACTACGCGCACTGGCACTACTCGGTAGTGGCCCGTTACTTCCATAACGGCGGCCAGTGGGCTGACGATGCCAAGCTGAACTTCGGCGATGGCGATTTCAGCGTCCGCTCAACCGGTTGGGGTGGTTACTTTGTGGTTGGTTACAACTTCTGATTGCTGAAACGGCAGGACAGCGCCCGGGCCTCCCGGGCGTTTTTATTTCTCCCACACGTCGCAGCGGACCTTGCGCAGAAAATCGCTTAACGAGCGGTCGGCGCACTCGCTGAATCGACGCTCGGTCGCCCTGACCGCCAGACAGCGGTCGAGGCGAAAGTTGCGATAATCATTGCGCAGCTCGCACCAGGCCACCAGCAGCCAGCGCTCCCCCCAGAAAAACAGCCCCAGCGGCAGCACGTCGCGCTCGGTCACCCGACCGGACTCATCCTGATAGCGCAGCGCCAGCACCTGCTGGCCGGAGACCGCCTGATGAATGACGTCAAAGAAGGTTTTGGCATAGCGATGGGCGCCGAGATCGGGGGCAAACAGGCGGGTCTGCTCCGCCTGGCGCCGGCGCGCCTCCGGCAGGATCGCCAGCATCTTCTCCTGGGCAGACTCCAGCGATTGCGACAGCGCCTCGCCGCCCCAGGTTTTCAGCAGCCGGATCGCGGCGATCAGCGCTTCGGATTCTTTGGTGGTCAGCATTAGCGGTGGCAGATCGTAGCCCGCCAGCAGGCGATAACCGCTCCCCGCCTCGCCCTCCACCGGCACGCCGGAGAGGGAGAGATCGCGAATATCGCGATACACGGTGCGCTCCGACACGCCCAGCCGCTCCGCCAGCAGCGCGGCGGTGGTGAGCCGCCTGCCGCGCAGGATCTGCACAATCTGAAATAAACGGTCGGCGCGTCGGGTCATGTCTCACTTCACAAAAAGTTCAGGTTAAGCCGGTTGGTGCAGGCCGACGCGGTTGCCCTCGCTGTCAGTAAACAGCGCGATGGTGCCAATATCATTCGGCAGCGTCAGCGGCCCGAAAACGCATGCCCCACCCGCCGAGGCAATGCGGTCGAGGGTGGCGGCAAGATGGTCTGTATGCAGGTAAATAATAGCGCCCTGCGCAGAGGGCGCGATACCCTCAAATTTGGCCAGCGCGCCGCCGGGGGCCGGATCCTGATGCGGGAACACCGCCAGCTCGGCGCAGTCCATGGTTTCGCGACGCAGCGTCACCTGCATCACCGGCTCATAAAACGCGACGGCGCGATCCATATCGGCGACCGGAATTTCAAACCAGTTAATCACGTTATTCATACTTCCTCCTGCTCGTTAGTGAGTTCAGAAGGAGTGTATGGGAGGGCTCCTGACAGCATGCTGTCAGCAGGTTTTGTCGCGGGCAAAAAAAATCCCGGCCGCCTGGCCGGGATTGCGTTATTTCAACTGAACTGTATTACGGCAGAATAGACGGCTGGTCCGCCCCTTCTTTTTCGACCTTCTGCTGCAGCAAATGCTCGCGCTTCATGCCCAGCTTCAACGCCAGCGCGGAGGCGACGTAGATAGAAGAAGCCGTACCGATGGAGACACCGATCAGCATGGTCAGCGAGAAGCCTTCCAGAATCGGGCCGCCGAACAGGAACAGCATCAGGATCACCATCAGGGTGGTCCCGGAGGTGATCAAGGTACGGTGCAGCGTCTGGGTCAACGACACGTTGAAGATCTCGTACGGCGTACCGCGGCGGATCTTACGGAAGTTTTCACGGATACGGTCCGATACCACGATACTGTCGTTCAGCGAGTAGCCGATAACCGACATCAACGAGGCCACAATGGTCAGGTCGATCTCGATATGGAATAGCGACAGCACACCCATGGTGATCACCACGTCGTGCGCCAGGGCGATAACCACCCCCGCCGCCAGACGCCATTCGAAGCGGAAGCCGACGTAGATCAGGATACAGACCAGCGCGGCAATCAGCGCCAGGGCGCCGGTTTGCGCAAGGTCCGCGCCGACGCTCGGGCCGACAAACTCAATACGCTTCACCGCCGCGTTCTGGCTGGTCGATTCGTTAATCACCGTCACGACCTTGCTGCCCAGCTCCTGGCTGACGTTGGCGTCATGCACCGGCGGCATACGTACCATGATGTCGCGGCTGCTGCCAAAGTTCTGCACCTGCGGCTCTTCAAAGCCCGCTTTCTGCAGGGAATCGCGCATCTGGTCCAGATCGACCGGCTTCTCAAGGGTAATTTCGATCACCGTACCGCCGGTGAAATCGAGACCCCAGTTAAAGCCGCGGACGCCGATGATGGCGATCGACACAATCAGCAGAAAGCCTGAAATGCCGAAGGCCCAGTAGTCCCAGCGCATAAAGTCCCAGACTTTACGGCCGTGGTTCAATTGTTCAACAGTATATTCCTGTGCCACAACGCACTCCTCAGATAGACAGCTTTTTAACGCGCTTGCCGCCGTACAGCAGGTTCACGATGGCACGGGTGCCGACGATAGCGGTAAACATTGAGGTCGCGATACCGATACCGGTGGTAATCGCAAACCCTTTAATGGCACCGGTACCGACCGCGTACAGGATGATCACTTTGATAAGCGTCGTCACGTTGGCGTCAAAGATCGAGCTGAACGCGCCGCGATAACCTTCGTCAATCGCCTGCTGAACGGTACGCCCGTTGCTCAGCTCTTCTTTGATACGCTCGTTGATCAGAACGTTAGCATCGACCGCCACCGCAAGGGTTAACACGATACCCGCGATGCCCGGCATGGTCAGCGTCGCCCCCGGGATCAGGGACATAATGCCGACAATCAGCACCAGGTTGGCAATCAGCGCCGAGGTCGCAATCAGACCGAACTTCTTATAGAAGAGGATCATGAACAGGATAGAGACCACCAGACCGGCCAGACAGGCTTCCAGACCCTGCTTGATGTTCTGCATGCCAAGGGTTGGGCCGATAGTCCGCTCTTCGACGATCTGAATCGGCGCAATCAACGCGCCGGCACGCAGCAGCAGCGACAGCTGGCGCGCTTCGTTCGGGTTGCTGATACCGGTAATACGGAAGCTGTTGCCCAGACGCGACTGGATGTTGGCGATGTTAATCACCTCTTCCTCTTTCGCCAGGATAGCGCGACCGTTGGCGTCTTTCTTACCGCTGTCTTTATACTCCACGAACAGGGTCGCCATCGGCTTGCCGATGTTGTCCTTGGTGAAGTTGGACATGATGTTGCCACCCGCGCTGTCCAGCGAGATGTTGACCTGCGGCTGGTTGTACTCATCCATGCTGGAGGTCGAGTCGGTGATATGGTCACCGGTCAGGATCACCCGCTTGTACAGCACCACCGGCTGGCCTTCACGCGTCTCTTTCACTTCCGAGTCGCCCGGCACGCGGCCAGAGGCGGCGGCGGACTGGTCCACGTTGGTATTGACCAGACGGAACTCGAGGGTCGCGGTCGCGCCAAGGATCTCCTTCGCCCGCGCGGTATCCTGGATACCCGGCAGCTCAACCACGATGCGATCAGCGCCCTGACGCTGAACCAGCGGTTCGGCGACGCCCAGCTGGTTCACACGGTTACGCAGAATGTTAATGTTCTGCTGGACCGCATACTCACGAGCTTCTTTCAGGCGCTCATCGGTCATCACCGCTTTCAGGCTGTTGTCACCCTGAGAGGAGATCACCAGATCGCGATGGCGAGGGCTGAGATAAGAGATAGCCTGGTCGCGCGCCGCGCTGTCGCGGAAGACGATGCTCAGACCATAGTTGTCTTCCTTGCGCACGGTCGCGTAAGGAATGCCTTTGTCGCGCAGCTCGCTGCGCAGGCTATCGATGTTCTGTTCCTGCAGTTTGCCTAACGCGGTGTCCATGTCGACTTCCATCAGGAAGTGCACGCCGCCGCGCAGATCAAGACCCAGCTTCATCGGCTCGGCATAGAGTGCCGCCAGCCAGCGTGGGGTTGCCGGAGCAAGGTTTAGCGCCACGACGTATTTGTCACCCAACACGGTAAGCAGCGCTTCACGCGCGCGCAGCTGGGTATCAGTGGTGTCGAAGCGCGCAAGAATAGCGCCCTCTTCCAGTGCCACAGACTTCGCGGTAATTTTTTCTTCTTGTAAAGTTTTCTGGACCTGGATCAGCGTTTGCTCACTGGCGGCGACGCCGCGCGCGCCAGTGATTTGAACAGCCGGATCCTCACCATACAGGTTGGGAAGCGCATAGATCAGGCCGACGACAATGACGACGACCAGCATGACATACTTCCACAAAGGATAACGGTTTAACACGGCAGTTCCCTTTGGGAAAAGTTAGATTACAGCGCCTTCATGGTGCCTTTCGGCAGAACGGCAGCAACGAAGTCACGTTTGATAACCACTTCAGTGGTATCGTTCAGCGCGATAGCAATGTAGCCAGTTTCCGCTACTTTGGTCACGCGACCGACCAGACCGCCGTTGGTCAGCACTTCATCACCTTTGGCGATGGAGTTCATCAGGTTCTTATGTTCCTTGGTGCGCTTCTGCTGTGGACGCAGGATCATGAAGTAAAAAATCAGACCGAACACCACCAGCATCAGAATCAGAGACATCGGGCTGCCCTGCGCCGGTGCACCCGTTGCCGCTACCGCATCAGAAATAAAAAAGCTCATTGAAATTCCCTCATTATTAAAATTAATCAACGTTCAAAGGAGGCACGGTGCGCCCCTGACGTTGGTAAAAATCGGTCACGAAGCTCTCTAATTTACCCTCTTCGATAGCCTTGCGTAAACCAGCCATTAAACGCTGATAGTAGCGCAGGTTATGAATGGTATTGAGACGCGCGCCCAATATTTCGTTGCAACGGTCAAGGTGATGCAAGTAAGCGCGTGAATAATTGCGACATGTATAGCAATCACACTCGGCGTCCAGCGGTGCGGTATCGCTTTTGTGCTTCGCGTTGCGGATTTTCACCACGCCGTCGGTGACGAACAGGTGGCCGTTACGCGCGTTGCGCGTCGGCATGACGCAGTCGAACATATCGATACCGCGACGTACCCCTTCCACCAGATCTTCCGGCTTCCCGACGCCCATCAGGTATCGTGGTTTATCGGCCGGGATCTGCGGGCAGACGTGCTCCAGAATACGGTGCATGTCTTCCTTCGGCTCGCCGACCGCCAAACCGCCGACAGCGTAGCCATCAAAGCCAATCTCTACCAGACCTTTCACCGAGATATCACGTAAATCTTCGTAAACGCTGCCCTGAATGATGCCGAACAGCGCATTTTTATTGCCAAGGCTATCGAAACGGTCGCGGCTGCGCTTCGCCCAGCGCAGAGACATCTCCATCGAGCGCTTGGCGTAATCCCAGTCCGCCGGGTACGGCGTACATTCGTCGAAGATCATCACGATGTCGGAACCGAGATCGTACTGAATCTCCATGGATTTTTCCGGATCGAGGAAAATCGGATCGCCGTTGATCGGGTTACGGAAGTGGACGCCCTGTTCGGTGATCTTACGGATATCGCCAAGGCTGAACACCTGGAAGCCGCCGGAGTCGGTCAGGATCGGTCCTTTCCACTGCATAAAATCGTGCAGATCGCCGTGCAGCTTCATGATCTCCTGACCCGGGCGCAGCCACAGGTGGAAGGTGTTGCCGAGAATAATCTGCGCGCCGGTGGCTTCCACCTCTTCCGGCGTCATCCCTTTGACGGTGCCGTAGGTGCCAACGGGCATAAAGGCCGGTGTTTCCACCACGCCGCGCTCAAACACCAGGCGACCGCGGCGGGCGCGACCGTCGGTGGTATCCAGTTCAAATTTCATGCTTGCTCCTGCGTCAGAAAAACAGTCCGACGTTTTGATACTCGCCACGGAATGATTCCGTGGCTAAAAATGCGTCATGGCGTGCCAAAAGCCGGCGGGCCGGCCTTTTCAGGGACGCTCAGAAATAGCCTGCGGATTGTACGTGATAAACATCGCATCCCCGTAGCTAAAAAAGCGATATTTCTGCTCTACCGCTACCTTATAGGCGTTCATGGTGTGCTGATAACCCGCAAACGCCGACACCAGCATAATCAGTGTGGATTCAGGGAGATGGAAGTTGGTCACCAGCGCATCGATCACCTGGTACTGATAACCCGGATAGATGAAAATCTGCGTATCGTCGAAGAACGGCGCGATCAGGGCGTCTTTCGCCGCCTGCGCCGCGCTCTCCAGCGAGCGTACCGAGGTGGTGCCCACCGCGATCACGCGATTGCCGCGCGCTTTCGCCGCCAGCACCGCATCGACCACCTCCTGCGGCACTTCCGCATATTCTGAGTGCATAGTGTGCTCTTCAATGCTGTCGACGCGCACCGGCTGGAAGGTACCCGCGCCCACGTGCAGGGTGACAAACGCCATCTCAACGCCTTTAGCGCGCAGTTTGTCCAGCAGCGGTTCGTCGAAGTGCAGACCCGCGGTCGGGGCGGCTACCGCGCCCGGCCGGGTGCCGTAGACGGTTTGATAGAGCTCGCGGTCAGCGTCTTCGTCCGGGCGATCAATGTAGGGCGGCAGCGGCATATGGCCGATCCCGTTAAGGATCTCCAGCACCGGGCGCTCGTCGTTAAATTCCACTTCAAACAGCGCGCCGTGACGCGCCAGCATGGTGGCCTGAATGCTCTCGTCGTCGCCCAACAGCAGCTCGGCGCCCGGCTTCGGCGCTTTCGAGGCGCGAATATGGGCGAGGATGCGCTTATCATCCAGCATCCGCTCCACCAGCACTTCAATCTTGCCGCCGCTGGCCTTGCGGCCGAACAGACGCGCCGGGATCACCCGGGTGTTGTTAAACACCAGCAGATCGCCGGGATTGAGCTTATCGAGGATGTCGGTGAAGGTGCCATGCGTCAGCGCGCCCGTCGGCCCGTCCAGGGAGAGTAAGCGGCAACTACTGCGCTCAGGCATCGGATAGTGGGCGATCAGGGATTCGGGTAGTTCAAAAGCAAAATCGGTAACGCGCATGACGATAACTCAGACTGAATAAAGAGGCGGGTAGTCTAGTGCCGGGGCGGTCTGCCTGCAACCTTTACCCCTCCGGATGAATGACATAATCTATATTCCAAATCATTCCGAATGCCGCCATGCGGCAGCCGAATGCATCACCGGTGGCAGAGGGCCGCGCGCGGCCAGACAGCACGCCATCCGGGCACCGGGGCTGCCGTTCAGGGCGACGCGCAGCGCTACACCGCTCACTCTGCCCGCCAGAAAGTATTTGAAGGATGTCGTCACTATGAATTTTCTCGCCCACCTGCACCTGGCCCATCTCGCCGACAGTTCGCTGCCCGGCAATCTGATGGCCGACTTTGTGCGCGGCAACCCGCAGGGCGACTATCCGGCGGAGATTGTTGACGGCATCTATATGCATCGGCGGATTGACGTGCTGACTGACAACCTGGCGGAAGTCAAAGAGGCGCGGGAGTGGTTTCGCCCGCAGACCCGCCGGGTCGCCCCGATCACCCTCGACGTCATGTGGGATCATTTCCTGTCGCAGCACTGGGCGCAGCTCTCCCCTGACCTGCCGCTGGAGGAGTTCGTGCGCTACGCCGAGCGGCAGATCGTCCCCATCCTGCCCGACTCGCCGCCCCGCTTCGTCAATCTCAACCAATATCTGTGGTCGGAGCGCTGGCTGGAGCGCTATCAGGAGATGGATTTTATTCAGCGCGTGCTTAACGGCATGGCCAGCCGCCGCCCGCGTCTCGAGGCGCTGCGCGACTCCTGGCAGGATCTGGATACCCACTATGACCGGCTGGAGGGGCAGTTCTGGCGCTTTTATCCGCAGATGATGCGTCAGGCGAAAAACAAACAGCTGTAATCGCTGCGACATTGATAGGTAAAAGCTGGCTGAACGATTGTCGGTGCCTCTTTGTGTTATTGGCGGACAGGCTCTATACTTGCCGGCGTTGCGTTTTAAATAACCTTAGTAATTACAGGAGAATCAAATGGTTCTGGTCACTCGTCAAGCGCCGGATTTTACTGCAGCCGCTGTGCTGGGTAATGGTGAGATCGTTGAGAAATTCAATTTCAAACAGCACACCAACGGTAAACCTACCGTTCTGTTCTTCTGGCCGATGGACTTCACCTTCGTTTGCCCGTCTGAGCTGATCGCGTTCGACAAACGTTACGAAGAATTCCAGAAACGCGGCGTGGAAGTGGTTGGCGTTTCCTTCGACTCCGAGTTCGTGCACAACGCATGGCGTAACACCCCGGTAGACCAGGGCGGTATCGGCCCGGTTAAATACGCGATGGTTGCTGACATCAAACGTGAAATCCAGAAAGCTTACGGTATCGAGCATCCGGACGAAGGCGTTGCTCTGCGTGGTTCCTTCTTGATCGACGCTAACGGCGTGGTTCGCCACCAGGTGGTTAACGACCTGCCGCTGGGCCGTAACATCGACGAAATGCTGCGCATGGTTGACGCGCTGCAGTTCCACGAAGAGCACGGCGAAGTTTGCCCGGCGCAGTGGGAAAAAGGAAAAGAAGGTATGGCTGCCTCTCCGGAAGGCGTTGCAAAATACCTGACCGAAAACGTCTCCAGCCTGTAATCGGCACACGTTTTTATAAAAGGCTCGCTCAGGCGGGCCTTTTTTGTTAGCGACGTCAAAATTTAGGAAAATGACCCGGCGATATTTGTGACCAGGAATACACTTCTGCCGAAAAATTTCGCTCTGCCTCTCATTTATTCTCTGGCAAATTTCAGCGCCAAATCTCAAGCACTCCATAACTCCCTGAAAATCATATAAATTATTTATATGGTTTTCTGCCAGCACTTTGCCGTCGATGTGATCGCCATCAATATTTAAAACCGCGGATGTGATCTCATCCATCATTTTTATCAATGTATTTGGTCATGATTTTACTCAGGAACAGGAATACGTTCAGGAGAAGAGAATGGATATTATTTTTGACCCGACGTTAATCGCCCTGAAGCAGAATATTTCCCATGCGGAAGAGGCCATCGAACTGGCGGGTTCATTACTCGCCAGGCATCAGATTTGCAGCGCCGAATATGTCAGCGAGATGCTGACGGTATACGAAGATTTTGGCGCCGCCATCGTGATAGATGACGGGATTGCCATGCCGCACGCCCGCCCGGAAAAAGGGGCATTGCAGACCGGATTTTCGCTTGTCACCACCGCCACGCCAGTGACCTTCGGCCACGATGAGTTCGATCCGGTTACCGTCGTCATCGCCATCGCCGGCGCCGATGCTGACAGTCATATCAAAATGATCCAACTGATAGCCTCGCTGATCGAGTCAGATATCGTGACCTTTCTTCAGCAGGAAACTGACGTGAATTCAGTCTTACATTTCATCCAAAAACAAATGGAGTAGTCATTATGTTAGTTATCAGAACGGTTTGTGGTAACGGTATTGGCAGTTCATTGATGGCTGCGAATAATGTGAAGAAGATTTGTGAAGAATTAGGTATCAAAGCGGACGTCGCCTCGGTCGATTTTGCTAACGCCGTCGGGGAAAAAGCCGACCTTTATGTCACGATCAAAGAACTGGCAAATCAATTTCCGGCCCACTGTCATGTCGCCATTATTCGCAGCTATGTCCATAAAGCAAAAATCGCCGAGGATATTACCGACGCGCTGATGAAAATTGCTGCGACTCACTCTTAATCAGCATAGAGGGAACGACCATGCAGGCTATTCTTAGTTTCTTAACGGAAATATTCAGTCAACCCGCTTTTTTAATGGGGCTTATCGCCTTCGTTGGCTTAGTGGCGCTGCGCTCCCCCGGCAACAAACTCCTTACCGGCACATTAAAGCCGATTTTAGGCTATTTGATGTTGAGCGCTGGCGCAGGCGTTATCGTTGCCAATCTCAACCCGTTGGGCGGCATTATCGAAGCGGGATTTAATATCCGCGGCGTTATTCCGAACAATGAAGCCATTGTCTCCGTCGCCCAGAAGATGCTGGGCGTGGAAACCATGAGTATTTTGCTGTTGGGCTTTATTTTCAATCTGATCATTGCCCGCTGCACAAAATATAAATATATCTTTCTCACCGGTCATCACTCATTCTTTCTCGCCTGCCTGTTCTCCGCCGTCCTGCAGGCGGCGGAGTTCCAGGGCTGGATGTTGATCCTGATCGGCGGATTCCTGCTGGGCTCATGGTCGGCCATCTCCCCCGCCATTGGCCAGCGTTACACCAGGCAGGTAACCGAGGACGGCGGGATCGCCATGGGCCATTTCGGCTCACTGGGCTACTACCTCTCGGCGTGGATCGCCAGCCGGACCGGTAATCCGGCAAACTCCTTCGCCGATACCGAAATCTCAGAGAAATGGGGTTTTCTGCGCGATACCACCGTCACCACCGGTATCGTGATGTTTGTCATCTACTTTGTCTGCAGCGCTGTCGCCGGGTCGGCGTACCTGAGCACCATCACCGACCAGAACATGCTGATCTTCTCCGTGCTGACCGGTCTGCAGTTCGCCGTTGGCGTAGCCATTGTCTACAACGGCGTGCGCTTGATCCTGGGCGATCTGGTGCCGGCATTCCAGGGCATCAGCCAGAAACTGATCCCAGACTCCATCCCGGCCGTTGACTGCGCGGTGTTCTTCACCTTTAGCCCCACCGCGGTGGTGGTGGGATTCATCAGCTCCTTTGTGGGCGGGCTGGTCGGGATGCTCATGCTCGGCGGACTGGGCATGGCGCTGATTATTCCCGGCATGGTGCCGCACTTCTTCTGCGGCGGTACCTCCGGGGTCTTTGCCGACAAGCTGGGCGGTAAGCGCGGTTGTATCATCGCCGCCTTTATCGGCGGGATCTTCCTGGCCTTCCTGCCGGCGATGCTGCTGCCGGCGCTCGGCAACCTCGGGTTTGAAAACAGCACCTTCGCCGATTTCGACTTCGCGGTGTGGGGCATCATTATCGGTAACGCGTTTACCCAGTTTGGCCAGGTCACTATCTACCTGATTTGTCTGGCGCTGCTCGTCGCGCTGCTGGCGCCTTTCTGCTTCCGTCAGGTACGGGTGGTGGGCAACACGCTCAGCTATGAGGAGCTTATCGCCAAGCAGAAAAATGAATAAGCGAGGTCATTTTTCCCGGCGGGACGGTCAAGCTTCCCGCCGCTGACAAATAATCAGGAGTGGTTATGGCTATTTTGTCCATTGGATTTGCTTGTTTCGATCAGTTTTTCTTTCTCAATGAATGGCCCCAGGAGAATACTAAAAACTTTAGTCATGATTTTATCGAAAGCGGCGGCGGCCCGGCGGCCAATGCGGCCTGGCTGCTGGGATTATGGGGGGAGGAGGTCTATTACATCGGCCATCTGCATCAGGATCTTTACGGTCAGCGCATTATCGATGAGTTTGCCGAAGCGGGCGTGGATACCAGCCAGGTGGTTTTCTCCGATGACATGATCACCCCGCTGGCCTCGGTGCTCGTCAATCGCTTAACGGGTTCGCGGACGATTATTACCCGCAAGATGCAAACACCGCCTTCCCTGACCTACGATCAAAAGCTCAAACTGGACGATCTCGCCGAGCGACTGATTGCCGCCGAGGAGCCAGTCACTATTTTAATTGACGGCCATGAGGCGGAAATCAGTGAATATTTAATTAAGAAACTGCCCAACGCCAGAGTCGTGATGGACGGTGGGTCACTGCGTGCCAGCAATATTAAACTGGCGGCCTGGACCGACTATTTTGTGGTGAGCGAACATTTTGCCCGCGACTATATGAGCTATCGCTCGCTGAGCACCGAAGCAGAAATTAAAGCGGCGCTGATTGAGCTGAATAAAATTTGCCGCGGCGAGGCATTTATTACCCTTGGCGAAAAAGGCTGCGCTTTTTTAAAAAGCGGTATGCTGCAGATCGTTCCTTCCTGGCTGTGCAATGCCGTGGATACCACCGGAGCCGGGGATGTATTTCACGGCGCCTTCACCTATGGCGTCCACTATTCATGGCACATAGATAATATTATTTTATTTGCCAGCCTCACCGCCGCCATTTCTATTGAGAAAAAAGGGGTACGGGAATCTATGCCGGACCTGGCGGTCGTCCACCACTCGTTAAATAGCTACGAGAGAAACTTAAAGCAATATTTTGAAGAATAACTGTATTTAATAAATATCAAGAGGTGAATATGTTAGTGTCGATGAAGGACATGCTTCAGCATGCCCTGAGGGACGGCTACGCCGTCGGTCAGTTCAACATTAATAATCTGGAATGGGTGGGCGCCGTATTAAGCACCGCCCAGCAGTGCCGCTCACCGGTTATTTTGGGCGTGTCCGGCGGCACGGTTAAGCATATGCTCGGGTTAAAATGTATTCATGACATCGTGGTTAACGCCATGGAGTATTTACATATTGATGTTCCGGTGGCGCTGCATCTGGATCATGGCACCACCCGGGAGGCCTGCGAAGCGGCGATCGCCGCCGGCTTCAGTTCCATTATGTTTGATGGCTCACATCTGCCGTTCAGGGAAAACCTGGCCATTACCCGCCATCTGGTGACGCTGGCGCACAGCAAAGGTATCTCCGTGGAGGCCGAACTGGGGACTATCGCCGGTAGCGAAGACGGCATTGTCAATTCCGAAGTCATCTATGCCGATCCGCAGGAGTGCTACACCCTGGTGACAGAAACCCAGGTGGACTGCCTCGCCGCCGCGCTGGGCTCCACCCATGGCCTGTATAAAGGCAAAGCCAGGCTGGGATTTAGCGAGATGAAAGCCATTGCCGAGCGGGTGAAGGTTCCGCTGGTGCTTCATGGCGGCACCGGTATTGCCGATGAGGATATGCGCCGGGCGATTGCCTGCGGCACCGCCAAGATTAACGTTAATACCGAAAATATGTACGCCTGGTGCCAGCAGGTGAAGGCGATCTTCGCTGCCGATACCGGGCACGATGTGAACGATCCGCGGAAAGTGATCGCCCAAGGGCTGCAGCCGGTACGCGAGATGATTGCCCGCCGCATGGCGCTATTTGGCTCACAGCAGCGCTATTGATGCGTGAAAGGTGGCTGAGACCTCCGCCCCTGAGCTACCGGGGCGGAGGCGTCAGGCATCAGAAGGCAAAGCAGGAGCAGCCCAGCACGCCCCAGAAGGCCTGCTCGTCGGAGACCGGGATCGACGATTTCCGCGCGATATCATGCTGATGGCCGTGAACGCCGCAGCTACCGCAGCACTGGTGCATCTGCACGATCGCGCCGATTTTCGCGGCGGTCGGCGGAGCGGAACGGTAATGGCCCGGGACCTTCACCACCGGCGACCACTCCGGCAGCACCGGAATGGGCGGCGGCGCCAGCGGCGAGAAGTGACCGGCGGCATACACCACTTTGCCGTCAACCACCGTCAGCACCGACTCAATGCCTTTGATCTCCTCTTCCGCGACGCTGAAATAGTCCTTCGACAGCACCACCAGATCGGCAAGCTGACCGGCGGCCAGACGGCCCTTTTTCCCCTGCTCGCTGGAGAACCAGGCGCTGCCCGCCGTCCACAGCTCCAGCGCGACATCGCGCGGCAGCCGGTTGTTGTCGTCATACATCGCCATCCCGCCGACGGTGCGCCCGGAGACCAGCCAGTACAGCGCGGTCCACGGGTTATAGCTGGCGACGCGGGTGGCATCGGTCCCCAACCCTACCGGTACGTCCAGCTCCAGCATTTTCGCCACCGGCGGCGTATGTTTCACCGCCTCTTTGCTGTAGCGATCGACAAAATATTCGCCCTGGAAGGCCATCCGGTGCTGCACCGCAATGCCGCCCCCCAGCGCCTTCACCCGCTCAATGTTGCGCTCGGTAATGGTCTCGGCATGGTCGAAGAACCAGTGCAGGCCATTAAACGGAATGTCGCGGTTCACCTTCTCAAACACGTCCAGCATCCGGCTGATGGACTCGTCGTAGGTGGCATGCAGGCGGAACGGCCAGCGATGTTCCACCAGGTGGCGCACCACCCGCTCCAGCTCATCCTCCATGCCTTGCGGCAGATCCGGCCGCGGCTGCAGGAAATCTTCAAAATCCGCCGCCGAAAACACCAGCATCTCGCCGGCGCCGTTGGCGCGATAGAAGTCGGTCCCCTGCCCCGGCTTCAGCATGTCGGTCCAGCGTTCGAAGTCCTCCAGCTCCTGCTTCGGCCGCTGGGTAAACAGGTTGTAGGCGATGCGCACGGTCATTTGCTCTTTCGCGTGCAGCTGTTCGATAATTTCGTAATCTTCAGGGTAGTTCTGGAAACCGCCCCCGGCGTCGATGGCGCTGGTCAGCCCCAGCCGGTTCAGCTCGCGCATAAACTGGCGGGTGGAGTTCACCTGCAGATCCAGCGGCAGCTTCGGCCCTTTGGCCAGGGTGGCGTAGAGGATCATGGCGTTTGGTTTGGCGATCAGCATCCCGGTCGGGTTGCCGTGGCTATCGCGGACGATCTCGCCGCCCGCCGGATCCGGCGTCTCTTTGGTATATCCCACAGCTTTCAGCGCCGCGCGGTTCAGCAGCGCGCGATCGTAGAGATGCAGCACAAATACCGGCGTATCGGGCGCCGCGTCGTTTAGCTCTTCCAGGGTCGGCATCCGTCGTTCGGCGAACTGGAATTCGCTCCAGCCGCCGACCACCCGCACCCACTGTGGGGAGGGTGTGCGATCCGCTTGCTCCTTGAGCATTCGCAGCGCATCGGCCAGCGAGGGCACCCCCTCCCAGCGGAGCTCAAGGTTGTAGTTCAACCCACCGCGGATCAGGTGCAGGTGAGAATCGTTGAGGCCCGGGATCACCGTATGCCCTTTGAGATCGACGATCTGCGTCCCCTCGGCGGCAAAGCTCATGATCCGATCGTGGCTTCCGGTGGCAACAATTTTTCCGTCGGCGATGGCCACGGCTTCCGCCAGCGGATTCGCGCGATCGAGGGTATGAATCTGGCCGTGGGTCAGAATCAGTGTGGCAGTTTGCGACATAACGCACTCCTTGGGGAGGCTGACTCAGTTTTTCTTCAACCAGCCAGCAAACAGGCGGGTCACGATGGGCATCCAGAACCAGACCACCAGCGCAACCACGCAGGCATCATTGATCAGGTGCAGCAGCAGGCTCCCCTTCAGCGAGGGCAACAGCATGCCGGTCACCGCCGGCACCAGGTTGGTGCTGGGGAAAATCACCAGCAGGGTGATCAGAAACTGTTTCCAGCGCCGCGGCTGGCGCACATTCGCCACCGGCGGGGTAAACCAGAAGGCCGGTTCGGTCCGCACCTCCGTCCGATCGCCCTCCGTCAGCAGCGGGGCAATCTCCGCCACCAGCTGACGACGGGTTTCCGACTGCGTCCAGGCGTAGAGATGCTCCAGGGTGTCGAAGCGGATAATCACGCTCCACAGATTCTGCCCAGCGGCGGGCCGGATCACATTCGCCCCGAGATGGCCGGGAAATTCAGCCGCGATGGGCATGATTTTGCCGAGCCACTCTTCGTAGCGCTGGCCGTGTTGCGGATCGAGCAGATGGCTGATGACCAGGGTCACCGATTTTTGCTGCGCCATAAAGAGTTCCTTGCTTCAGGAGAATGGCAGGATTGCTCCTGCCATTAGCGATAAATGGCTCTGCACAACATCATTCATGCTGCGTCTGGGCGGACAAACGCAGCCAACAAAGAGGCAGCTTGAAGGATGAAGTGAGTTACGCTTTACGCTCTGGCGCGCCGTGCACCATGGTATAAGCGTAATCCACGCCCATCCCGTAGGCGCCGCTATGTTCGCGCACCAGGTCCATGACCGCATCGTAAGTCGCTTTGCGCGACCAGTCGCGCTGGTACTCCAGCAACACCTGCTGCCAGGTCACCGGCACCGCACCCGCCTGCACCATCCGGTCAATAGAACGCTCATGGGCGTCGACAGAGGTACCGCCGGAGGTATCGGTGACCACATACACTTCGTAGCCCGCCTCCAGGGCCATCAGCGCCGGAAACGTCAGGCAAACTTCGGTCCACAGAGCGGAGATCACCAGCTTTTTACGGCCGGTCGCTTTCACCGCCGCGACGAAGGCATCGTCTTCCCAGGAGTTCATTGAAGTACGCTCAATCGGCTTGACGTCAGGATGCACGGCCAATAATTCCGGCCAGATATAACCGCTGAAGCTTTTGGTCTCTACGGAAGTGTAAATCACCGGTACATTAAAAATTTTGCCGGCTTTGGCCAGCGCCACGGTGTTATTTTTGAGGGTCTGGCGATCGATATTCGCCACGCCAAATGACATCTGTGGTTGATGATCAATAAAGATAAGGGCAGAATTAGTGGGATCGAGCAGTTCACGAATAGACATTAAATACCTTCTTAATCAATGAGTTAAAAAGATGACATGATGGTTAATGCGTCGTGTAGATCCTGACTGATAAAGCATGGTGAGTATAGCCAGTTATTTCTAACAAGTTATTAAAGTTTTTTTGTGATTTATATTTTGTCGGCGGTTAGTATTGACTCACGCCAGCTTTCATCAAATTTTTACGTCAAACTGTTCTGATTTATTCACTGGCATTGATTATTGCGCTTAGGTACAACAAGGGAAAAATAAATTAATGGAAGCCCCTGATGCGCGTAAACTTTGATGTTCTGATGATCCTTGATGCGCTGGACCGACACGGATCCTTCGCCACCGCCGCGGAGTCGCTGTATAAAACCCCCGCCGCGCTGAGCTATATGATCCAGAAGCTGGAGAACGATCTGGACATTGTCTTATTGGATCGCTCCGGTCACCGGGCGAAGTTTACCGATACCGGGCGATTGATGCTCGAGAAAGGACGCCAGCTGTTGAGCGCCGCCAGAGATCTGGAAAAGCAGGCCCAGCAGCTAAGCGCCGGCTGGGAGCGAGAGCTGGCGATCGCCCTCGACGCCTCGTTTCCCTTTTCAGCCCTGCTGCCGCTGATCGCCGAGTTCTACGCGCAAAACCCGCAGACGCGGCTGAACTTCAGTCATCACACCCTCGCCGGTTCGTGGGAAGAGCTGACCCACCATGGCGCGGATATTATCCTCGGCGCCATCAATGAGCCGCCTACCTCCGCCGAGTGGTCATGGCAAACCCTTGGCGCGCTGGATAACATTTTCGTGGTCGCCCCGACCCACCCGCTGGCCGGCGCGGAAGCGCCGCTCAGCAATAAGCAGCTCAGCCAGCACCGGGCGGTAGTGATCCGCGACAGCGCCCGTTATTGCCATCCGCTGAACAGCAACCTGCTTGATGAACAACCGCAAATCGGCGTCGATGATTTCGCCAGCAAAGTCGAACTGCTGTGCGCCGGGCTGGGCTGCGGCTTTCTGCCGCGTCATATCGCCCGCCCGTGGCTGGAAAAAGGCTGTCTGGTGGAGAAAAGCGTCGCCTGCTGGCGGGAAAAAGATATCACCTACATGGCCTGGCGCAGCGGGAATGACGGGCTGGCTCAGCGCTGGTGGCGGGAGGCGCTCCTCCGCGACGACCTGCTGAGCCAGCTCTATCGTTAACGGCCGGACCAGACGCAGGGGGAGATAGCCGGGAGGGTCAGCACCCCGTCATGGAAGACGCCAGCGCCTTCCTGCAGCGTCCAGGCCCCCACGTCCAGCAGCGGCGAATCCTCGATAACCACCTCGCAGGCTTCGCCGCGGTTAATCGCCACCAGCACCCGCTGCTGTTTATAAACGCGGACAAACACCACCACGTTATCCTCGGCGTAAATCACCTGGCAGCCGCCGTAGCGCAGCGCCTGCTGGGCTTTACGCAGTTTCGCCATCCGCTGATACAGCGCCAGCAGCTGGGTATCCTGCAGCGCCGGATCCCACGGGAACGGTTTACGGCAGAACGGATCGTTATTGCCATCCACGCCCACCTCGTCGCCGTAGTAGATGCACGGTACCCCCGGCCAGCTGAACAGCCACACCACCGCCAGCGGCAGGCGCGCTACGTCTTTGCCAAGGAGAGATTTAAAACGCGCCGTATCATGGCTGTCGAGCTGATTGAACATCCGTAGCTGCTGCTGATGCGACAGCCCGGCGCGATAATTATCCATCCACGCCATACAGGTCTGGGCGTCTATCTTCTGCGGATCGTAAGAGATATCGGTATTGGCAAGGAATCCCCAGATCGGGAAAGTGAAGCCGCGGTAGTTCATTGCCGAATCTTCGGCATCCGCCTGCAGCCACTGGCGCGCGTCGCCAAAATGTTCGCCAAAGACAAAGGCTTCCGGCTGCGTTTGCTTCGCCGCCTGGGTGATGCCGGCGATATGCCGCAGGTTATTTCGCGCCCCGCCGCCTTCGCCGAGCATATGCACCACGTCCAGACGCCAGCCGTCCATGCTCCACGGCGCCTTCAGCCAGTGGCGTACGATGCTGTCCTCGCCGGCATAGATCTCGTTGACCAGGCTGGTCGACCGATAGTCGAGCTTCGGCAGACTGGCATAACCCAGCCAGTTGTGCGCCTGCCCCTCCCCGGAGAAGGTAAACCAGTCGCGCCACGGGGAGTCCGGATGATGGCCGGCGCCGCCGCTGCCCTGCTGGTGACGGTCGAACCAGGGATGGGAATCGCCGGTATGGTTGAACACGCCGTCGAGGATCATGCGCATTCCCGCCCGCTGGGTGTTATGGCGCAAGCGGAGCAGCGCCGCGTCGCCGCCAAACTGCGGATCGACGCGCCGATAATCCTCTGTGTCATATTTATGCACGCTGGGGGCGGCGAAGACCGGGTTCAGATACAGGGCGGTCACGCCGAGCTGCTTCAGGTACGGCAGTTTTTCGCTGATGCCGTCGAGATCGCCGCCGTAGAAGGTCGAACCGCCCGCCTCGCCGGTAAGCGGTTCGTCCCACGCCTTGCGCACAATCTCCCGTCCCGCCGCGTGATGGTAATAGACCGCGTCCTGTTCGGCGTCACGCGCAGCGCTGCGGGCAAAGCGATCGGGGAAAATCTGATAGAAAACCTGATCGGCCACCCACTGCGGGCCGGCGTCCGGCAGGTCGACGGCGAACTGCTCCAGCCTGGCCGGCGGAAAACGGCTGAAGCCCTGCGGCGTAAACCAGCGCTGATGGTCGGCCCACAGCAGCTTAAAGCTGTAGCGGCGGCGCGGCTGACCGCTGGCGAGATGGATTTCACCGCGCCATGCCACCACCCCCGGCCTCGGCGCCTGGCGGAGGCGCTGCATCGGCAGCGACAGCTCTTCGTTATCTTCTTCCGCGCGCAGCGTGATCCGCTGCGGCAGCGACTCACCGCTTAACCACAGGGTAATAAACAGTCGGTCCTGTTGCACCTTGATAAAGGGTGCAACCGGAAGGTGCCATGCCTTCAACATCGTGAATCCTCATTGTGCAGAATGGGCACACCTTGCCATAGCCGTCAGGCGCAGAACTCATCGTCACAGGATTTTTTGGGGGAGGATAACGGGGGAGGACGTGGGTCGGCAAGCCGCCCCGGTCGCGCGATGCTGACCGGGGCGATGTCGATTACTGAGCCTGCGCCAGGCGGCGCTCGCGACGGGTCTTAAAGACCCAGCCCAGCAGCAGCAGCGCAATCCACGCCATACCGACATACAACGAAATGCGGGTGTCCGGATGATAGCCGATCAGGGCGATAATAAACGCCAGGAACACCAGGCCGACAACCGTGGTCGCCACCCCGCCGGGGACTTTGAATTTCAGGGCCTTGACCTCCTCCGGCGACAGACGGCGGCGGAAGGCAATCTGCGACAGCAGGATCATAATCCACACCCACACGGTGGCGAAGGTGGCCAGCGAGGCGATCACCAGGAAGACGTTTTCCGGCATGATGTAATTGAGGTATACCGCAAACAGCAGCGCAATGGTCATCACCATCACCGTCACCCACGGAATACCGCGACGCGAGGTTTTGGCGAACACCTTCGGCGCGCTCCCCTGCTCGGCCATGCCGTGCAGCATACGGCCCACGCCGAACACGTCGGAGTTAATCGCCGACAGCGAGGCCGTCAGGACCACGAAGTTAAGAATGCTGGCCGCGAAGGTAATGCCCAGATGCTGGAAGGTCAGGACAAAGGGGCTGCCGTCGGTACCCACCTGGTTCCACGGATAGATAGACATAATGACGAACAGCGTGCCGACATAGAACACCAGAATGCGCATCGGCACCGAGTTGATGGCGCGTGGAATGGATTTCTCCGGATCTTTCGCCTCACCGGCGGTAATGCCGATGATTTCAATACCGCCGTAGGCGAACATCACCATCTGCAGCGACATCACCATTCCCAGCCAACCGTTGCTGAAGAAGCCGCCGTTGCTCCACAGGTTATGAATCCCCGTCGGCTGGCCGCCGTTGCCGATCCCCCAGATAATGATGCCGAACCCGGCGAGGATCATGATGATGATGGTGGCCACTTTGAAGAACGAGAACCAGAACTCCAGCTCACCAAACACCTTGACGCTCATCAGGTTGACGGCGCAGATGATCAGCACCACGCTGAGCACCCAGATCCAGTGCGGCACCGTCGGGAACCAGACGCCCATGTAGATCCCGAAGGCGGTGACGTCGGCGATGGCGACAATCAGGATTTCAAAGCAGTAGGTCCAGCCGGTGATATACCCCGCCAGTCCGCCGAGGTTTTCCTGGGCATAGCGGGAGAATGAGCTGGCGGAAGGGTTATGCACCGACATCTCACCGAGCGCGCGCATAATGATATATGCCGCGACGCCGCCGATAATGTAGGCCAACAGTACGCTGGGTCCGGCCATTTTAATCGCGTCGGCTGAACCGTAAAAAAGCCCGGTGCCGATGGCGGATCCCAGGGCCATAAAGCGAATGTGCCGGGTGCTTAGCCCGCGCTTAAGCTTGTTACTACTTTCCATCGTGGTTTTTCAATGCCGTTTAACACAAAAAATAAAAAACCACGGAACCCGAAGTCCCGTGGTTAAACGCTTGTCCTCAACGCCGGTTAGTGCGCGCTGGAGGTCACCTGACGTCCGGCGGCACGGTCCCAGATCACCGCGAGAATTGCCATCACGGCGGTCGGCATCAGCCAGGCCAGGCCCTGCTCCGCCAGCGGCAGACGCGCGGTCCAGGCCGGCAGGATAGCGGCAAACGCCGATGACTTAATCCCGTCAATGATACCAAACATCAGACTGATAAACATGGCCGGCGCGATAACACGGGACGAATTATGCCACCAACTGCGGGTAAAGCTTAATACAACCAGTGCGATACACGGCGGGTAGATAGCGGTCAGCACCGGAATCGACACCTGAATCAGGTGGCTCAGACCGAGGTTGGAGACCGCCATCGAGAACAGGCCGAGGATAAAGACCAGCGTGCGATAGGAGAACGGCAGATACTGGGCAAAGAATTCGGCGCAGGCGCAGGTCAGGCCCACCGCCGTCACCAGGCAGGCGATGAAGATCAGCGCCGCCAGCAGGAAGCTGCCCGCCCCGCCGAAGGTATGCTGCACGTAGGCGTGGAGGATCGCCGCGCCGTTAGCGGACTGGTCCACGAGGGTGGCGCTATCCGAGCCCAGACGGAACAGCGCCAGATACAGCAGGGTCAGACCGACGCCTGCCATCAGGCCCGCCCAGACGGTGTAGCGGGTCAACAGACGCGCTTCGCTGACGCCGCGGGAGCGTGCGGCATTAACAATCACGATCCCGAACACCATCGCGCCGAGGGTGTCCATGGTCAGGTAGCCGTTGACGAAGCCATTGGAGAATGGCGCGGTACGATACGCTTCCAGCGCGTCGCTGATCGGGCCTGCCGGCCAGACAATAGCGGCGACCGCCAGCACAATCAGGGCGATAATTTTCAGCGGCGCCAGGAAGTTGCCCACCGTATCCAGCAGTTTGCCCGGATAGAGCGAGACCAGGATCACCAGCGCGAAGTAGATAACGCTGTAGATCAGCAGCGGCAGCGGGCCGTCGCCGGTCAGCGGCGCAATCCCGACTTCAAAAGAGACGGTCGCGGTGCGCGGGGTCGCGAACAGCGGTCCCACCGCGAGATAACACACCACCGCCAGCAGGATACCAGCCACTTTACCAATCGGGGTGCTCAGGCTTTCAACGCCGCCGCCGACTTTCGCCAGCGCCACCACCGTCAGCACCGGCAGACCCACCGCGGTGATCAGGAAGCCGATCGCCGCCGTCCAGACGTGCTCGCCCGCCTGTAAGCCAACCATCGGCGGGAAAATAATGTTGCCTGCGCCAACGAACAACGCGAAGGTCATAAAGCCCAACGCTATGATGTCGCGAGATTTTAACTGATGGGTCATAAATTCATTACTGCCTGTGGATGTGGTGTTGTAAAAAAATGGAAAAATACCGCGCTACCCTCTCAGGGACGATACAGCGGCGATTGCCGGTAAACTCAGCGAGATATGCTCCCGAAGCGGCGTGGGAAAGAATTGTTTTTGGTATTACCACGCAAAAGCAGTCTGTCATCGACTGCGCAGGCGCAATTTAAACGCTTATAACGTTTTAAAGCAAGGCACGATCGCAAAAGCAGATGATTATGCTGGTTATCAGTTTCACGCCAGAATCATTTACCATATTGATGGAAAACCCGTGGCTTATCATGCGAACAAAAAAGCAGCGCGCGTTCATTAAATAGGCGAGAGAAAAACGACTGCCAGGGAAAATGACCAGCCGAAGCTGGTCATTGGCAAGATAAGCTGACAGCGCGCCGCTCAGGCGTCGTTTCTGGCAATTAATCGTTCCGGGAGCAGGAAGCTAAAACGGGTTCCCTTGCCCACCGTGCTGGCGATCTCCAGCCGGCTGTCATGATGGTTGACCGCGTGTTTGACGATCGCCAGCCCCAGGCCGCTGCCCCCGGTTTGCCGGGAGCGAGCCTTATCCACCCGATAGAAGCGCTCGGTCAGACGGGGAATATGCTCCGGCGCAATGCCCGGCCCATTATCCTCGACGCTGAACAGCGCCCCCTGGGGCGTTCGCTGCCAGCTGACGCGAATTTCGGTGCCCGGCGGGGTGTGGTTCACCGCGTTATAGACCAGGTTAGAAATGGCGCTGCGCAGTTGTTCCTCGTTGCCCAGCACCTTGAGCTGCTCATCGACGGTAAAAATCAGCGTCTGCTTATCCTGGCTGAGGGTCTGCGCCTCGCGCTCCACGACCCGCAGCATCATCGGCACGTCGATGCGGTCATTCATCGCCAGCGCCGGCGCCGCTTCAATACGCGACAGCGTGAGCAACTGCTTCACCAGCCCCTCCATACGCTGGGTTTGCTCACGCATGGTGTGCAGGGCCTTTTCACGGGTCGCCCCTTCCAGCACCTGCTCCTGCATCATCTCCAGATAGCCCTGCAGCACCGTCAGCGGGGTGCGCAGCTCATGGCTGACGTTGGCGAAAAAGTTACGCCGCGCCCCTTCCAGCTGATGCATCTGCGTCACGTCGCGCGCCACCATCAGCCACTGTTTGTCGCTGTAGGGCATCACGCGAATTTCCAGATGACGGGCATTATTCAGCACCAGATTGAGCGGCTTTGAAAAATCACGCTGTTTCAGGTAGTTGGCGAACTCAGGATAGCGCAGAAGGTTAAGAATGTTTTGCCCACTGTCGTCCGGCCAGCGCAGGTTTAAAATCTGCTGCGCCAGGCCGTTACACCAGAAAATGGCCCCCTCTTCCGTGGTCAGGACCACCGCGTCCGGCAGGGATTCCGCCCCGCTGCGAAAGCGTTTGATCAGGCTTCCCAGCTCACGTCGACGCTTTTTATTACGCATCTGCATCTGGTGCAGACCATACAGCAGCGGCTCCCAGCTGCCGCGGCCGGGCGGAGGGGTCATGCTCCGGTCCACCCACAGCCACCACGACAGGCGCATCAAATTCCAGAAATGCCAAATCAACAAACCGGTCACTGCCGCCAGTAAAAACCACGGCAAATGACCCACAAACGCCCCCAGAATCAGGGCCGGAATACACGCTAAAAAGAGCTCCAGCGCCAGCCTTTTCCATGACAGCCGTTCCAGCACGGGTCACACTCCTGTCAAAATTCAGAAACGGGCGGAGAAACGATACCCCGTGCCGCGAACCGTTTGCACCATGCGATCATGGCCACTGTGTTCCAGCGCTTTACGCAGGCGGCGAATATGGACGTCTACCGTGCGGTCTTCCACATAGACGTTGGTTCCCCAGACGTGGTTCAGCAGCTGCTCGCGGCTGTACACCCGCTCCGGATGGGTCATAAAGAAGTGCAATAATTTAAATTCCGTTGGCCCCATGTCCAGCGGACTTTCGCCGGTCATCACCCGGTGCGATGAGGGATCGAGGCTCAGCCCCTGCATTTCAATCACCTCTTCCACCGCCATCGGCGAAATACGGCGCATCACCGCTTTGATTCGCGCCACCAGCTCCTTCGGTGAGAAAGGCTTGGTAATGTAGTCGTCCGCCCCGGTCTCCAGGCCGCGAACGCGATCCTCTTCTTCTCCGCGCGCGGTCAGCATCACCACCGGAATATCCCGGGTCATCGCCTCGCGCTTGAGCAGCTTAATAAACTGCAGCCCCGAACCGCCCGGCAGCATCCAGTCAAGGAGAATCAAATCAGGCCAGGGTTCATTGAGTTGATTCACCGCGCTGTCATAATCTTCCGCTTCGACAGGCTGAAAGCCATTTTGCTCCAGAACAAAGCAGACCATTTCGCGGATTGGAGCTTCATCTTCAACGACCAGAATTCTTCTCGCCATTATTTACCCTGTGTTTTTTAGCCATCAGTATAGAAGTGCGGCGTCATTATGCGTCACTTTTGTGACAGATTTATGAAAAAAATGACCGTCTGACGATCGGGTATTTTGAAGCATGACGCGGACTTACCCCTCTCCGACAAATGGTATACTGCCGCTCATGCTTTTTTCGCTAGGGAAGATTTATGCGCATCCTTCACACCTCCGACTGGCACCTGGGCCAGAATTTTTACAGCAAAAGCCGTGCGGCCGAACATGACGCCTTCCTGACCTGGCTGCTGGCCCGCGCGCAGGAGCATGAAGTCGACGCCATCATCGTGGCCGGCGATATTTTTGATACCGGATCGCCGCCGAGCTACGCTCGCGAACTGTATAACCGCTTTGTCGTCCAGCTGCAGCAGACCGGCTGTCGCCTGGTGGTGCTGGCGGGCAACCATGATTCGGTGGCGATGCTCAATGAATCCCGCGATATCCTCGCCTTTTTACACACCACCGTCGTGGCGAACGCCGGCTGCCCGCCCATTGAGCTGCCGCGGCGCGACGGCACCCCAGGCGCTATCTTCTGCCCGGTGCCGTTTTTACGCCCGCGCGAGCTGGTCACCAGCCAGGCCGGCCACTCCGGTCGGGAAAAACAGCAGCAGCTGCTGCACGCCATCAGCGACTATTATCAGGAGCAGTATCAGCAGGCCTGCGCCCTGCGCGGCGATCGGCCGCTGCCCGTGATTGCCAGCGGCCATCTGACCACCGTCGGCGCCAGCAAAAGCGATGCCGTTCGCGACATTTATATTGGCACGCTGGATGCCTTCCCGGCGCAGCACTTCCCCCCTGCCGACTACATTGCGCTGGGCCATATTCACCGGGCGCAGGTGGTTGGCGGCTGCGAGCACATCCGCTATAGCGGCTCGCCGCTGCCGCTGAGCTTTGATGAAACCGGCAAAGCGAAATCGGTGCATCTGGTGAGCTTTAGCGATGGGCGACTCAGCGCCGTGGAGACCCTTGAGGTGCCCGTCACCCAGCCGCTGGCGGTCATCAAAGGCGATCTGGCCGCCATCACCGCCCAGCTGGCGCAGTGGCGCGGCGTTGAACAGGACCCGCCGGTGTGGCTGGATATCGAAATCACCACCGAGGAGTACCTGCACGATATTCAGCGTCATATTCAGGCGCTGACGGAAGATCTGCCGGTGGAAGTCTTGCTGGTGCGCCGCAGCCGCGAGCAGCGCGAGAAAATACTGCTCAACGCCCAGCGGGAGACCCTCAGCGAACTGAAGGTGGAAGAGGTGTTCGAGCGCCGGCTGGCGCTGACCGAGATTGACGATGAGAAGCGCGCCCGGCTGCACGAGCTGTTCGCTCATACGCTGCACACGCTCACCGCGGAGGACGAAAACGCATGAAAATCCTCAGTCTGCGTCTGAAAAACCTCAACTCCCTGAAAGGGGAATGGAAGATAGACTTTACCGCCGAGCCGTTCGCCAGCAACGGCCTGTTCGCCATTACCGGCGCCACCGGCGCCGGGAAAACCACTCTGCTCGACGCCATTTGCCTCGCGCTCTATCACGAGACGCCGCGCCTGAATAAAGTCTCCCAGTCGCAAAATGACCTGATGACCCGCGATACCGCCGAGTGTCTGGCGGAGGTGGAGTTTGAAGTGAAAGGCATCGCCTACCGCGCCTTCTGGAGCCAGAACCGGGCGCGTAACCAGCCAGATGGCAACCTGCAGGCGCCCCGCGTCGAGCTGGCGCGCTGCGCCGACGGCAAAATCCTCGCCGATAAGGTCTCGGATAAGCTGGAGCAAACCGCGACGCTCACCGGCCTCGACTATGGCCGCTTCACCCGCTCGATGCTGCTCTCCCAGGGGCAATTTGCCGCCTTTCTGAACGCCAAGCCGAGCGATCGCGCGGAGCTGCTGGAGGAGCTGACCGGCACGGAAATCTACGGTCAGATTTCGGCGATGGTCTATGAGCAGCACAAAGCCGCTCGCCATACGCTGGAGAAGTTCGAAGCCCAGGCGGCGGGCATCGTCCTGCTGACGGAGGCCCAGCAGCAGGCGCTGCAGGAAAGTTTGCAGGTACTTACTGACGAAGAGAAAGCCCTGCTGGCGCAGCAGCAAAACCAGCAGCAGCAGCTTCAGTGGCTAACGCGTCGCGATGAGCTGGCGCAGCAGCAGCAGCAGGCGGTCAGCGGCCAGCAGCAGGCCCGTCAGGCGCTGGCCGACGCCGCGCCGGCGCTCGCCAGGCTTGAGCTGGCCCAGCCCGCCGCCCAGTTGCGCCCCTTATGGGAGCGGCAACAGGAGCACGCGGCAGGCCTGGCGCAAACCCGCCAGCGAATCAATGAAGTGAATGCTCGCTTACTTACCAGCACGGCGCTGCGCGCGCGCATTCGCCGCAGCGCCGTGCATGCCCAGCGGCAGCGTCAGGCTGAACTGGCCGACCTGGCGCAGTGGCTGGCGGCCCATGAGCGATTTCGCTTATGGGGCCAGGAGATCGCCGGCTGGCGGGCGCAATTTTCGCAGCTGACTCGGGATAATCAGCAGCTGACGGCCCAAACCACCCGCCTGGCCGCGCTGCGCCAGAAGCTGGCCGATCTGCCGGCCAGCCCTCTGTCGCTGACCGCCGATGACGTTGCGGCGGCGATGGCGCAGCAAACCCAGTCACGACCGCTGCGCCAGCGGCTGCTCTCCCTTCATGAACAGCATCAGCTGCTGCGCAAGCGTCTGCGCCAGAACGCCGAAAGCGTACAGCAGGCGCAGGCGGAGCAGGCAAAACTCAACGCCACCCTGGCGCAGCGCCGGGAGCAGTACAAAGACAAAAACCAGCACTATCTCGACCTGAAGGCGCTCTGCCAGCGGGAAGAAACGATTAAAGATCTGGAAGGTTACCGCGCCCGGCTTGAGGCCGGTAAGCCCTGCCCGCTGTGCGGCTCCTGTGAACACCCGGCGATTGAACAATACGCCTCGCTGACGGTCACGGATAACCAGCGCCGCCGCGATGTGCTGGAAAAAGAGGTCGCCGCGCTAAAAGAAGAAGGTCTGCTGATCCTCGGGCAGGTCAACGCCCTGACGCAGCAGCTCCAGCGTGAAACCGAAGCGGCCGGGCGGCTCGCTGAGGAAGAGCAAGCGCTCACTAAAGCGTGGCAGGAAACCTGCGCCTCTCTTCAGATCTCGCGGGATATTGCGCAAGAGATAAACGACTGGATACAGGAGCAGGAGCGCTACGAGCAACAGCTCTACCAGCTCAGCCAGCGCCTGATGCTGCAGAGCCAGCTTAACGATCAGGAGGCGCTGGCGCGCCAGGCTCAGCAGCAGCTGACGGCCACGCGCCAGGGGCTGGAAAGCGCCCTGCAGACCCTGACGCTGAACCTGCCGGAAGAAGGGACAGAAGCCGCCTGGCTGAACGCTCGCGAAAGCGAATTTGCCCAGTGGCAGGCGCAACAGACCCGGCATGGCGCCATTCAGGAGCAGATTGCCGCCCTGCAGCCGCTGCTGGAGACGCTGCCAGCCAGCGACGAGGCAGAGGCTGAAGCTGAGCCGGTGGTTCCCGACAACTGGCGCGCTATCCATGAGGAGTGCCTTGCGTTGCACAGCCAGCTTGTCGCCCAGCAGCAGCTGGAGACCGAAGAGAAGGCGCGCCTGGACCAGTCGCAGGCGCAATTTACCGCCGCCCTGGCCGCCAGCCGCTTTAGCGATCGGCCGGCGTTTCTCGCCGCGCTGCTGGATGACGAGACCGTCCAGCGGCTGACGCAGTTAAAACAGACGCTGGAGCAGCAGCTCCAGCAGGCGACGGCGCTCTGCGAGCAGGCGACCCGTCAGCAGCAGGCGCACCTGGCGCTGCGTCCGCAAGGGACGGACGCGGACATCCCCGCCCTGCAAACCCAGCTGCAGGCCCTGGCGCAGCGGCTGCGGGACAACACCACCCGCCAGGGCGAGATCCGCCAGCAGCTCAGGCAGGACACAGAGAGCCGTCAACATCAGCAGGCGCTGGGGCGACAGATTGCAGAGGCGGCGCAGCGGGCGGATGACTGGGGCTATCTCAATTCGCTGATCGGCTCCAGCACCGGCGACCGGTTCCGCAAATTCGCCCAGGGGCTGACGCTGGATAATCTGGTCTGGCTGGCAAACCAGCAGCTTAACCGCCTGCACGGGCGCTATCTGCTGCAGCGCAAAGCCAGCGAAGCGCTGGAGCTGGAGGTTGTCGATACCTGGCAGGCCGACGCCGTGCGCGACACCCGCACCCTCTCCGGTGGCGAAAGTTTCCTCGTCAGCCTGGCGCTGGCCCTGGCGCTGTCAGATCTGGTGAGCCATAAGACGCGGATTGATTCCCTGTTTCTTGATGAAGGCTTCGGCACCCTCGACAGCGAAACGCTGGACACGGCGCTGGACGCGCTGGACGCGCTGAACGCCAGCGGCAAGATTATCGGGGTGATCAGCCACGTGGAGGCGATGAAAGATCGCATTCCGGTGCAGATCAAAGTGAAGAAGATCAATGGTCTGGGCTACAGTCGGCTGGACAGAGCGTTTGCGGTGGAGTGAGGTTTGAATCATTGCGATGTCCCCTCACCCTAACCCTCTTCCGGAGCGAGAGGGTCGGGGTGAGGGGGAGCGGTTCAGGTCCCCTGGAGCGGCCACAGCCATGCCGCGCCGCGTACTCCGCTGGAGTCGCCGTGCATCGCTTTGCGGATCGGCGTTGCACACTCGCCGCCGAAGACCCACTGTTTCACCAGGTCCGGCACCGTCTGATACAGCCGCTCGACGTTGCTCATCCCGCCGCCCAGCACGATAACGTCCGGGTCGAGGATATTCACCACGTGGGCCAGCGATTTCGCCAGCCGCTGCTCGTAGCGGCTCAGCGCCAGTTCGGCTTTTTCGTCACCTTCCCCCACCAGGCGCATAATCTCGCTGCCGGTTAACCCCTTGCCGCTCAGCCGCTGGTAGTCAGTGGCAAAGCCGGTGCCGGAGATAAAGGTTTCGATACATCCCTGTTTACCGCAGTAGCAAGGCACTTCCGCACGGTAGCGCAACTCATCGTCGTTCATCCACGGCAATGGGTTATGTCCCCACTCGCCGGCGTTACCATTGCCGCCGATATGCGCCCGCCCGTTGAGCGCCACGCCCGCGCCGCAGCCGGTGCCGATAATCACCGCGAACACCGTGTGCGCCCCCGCCGCCGCGCCGTCCACCGCTTCCGACACCGCCAGACAGTTGGCGTCGTTAGCCAGCCGCACTTCACGGTCGAGGCGCAGGCTGAGGTCCTTATCAAAGGGCTGGCCGTTGAGCCAGGTCGAGTTGGCGTTTTTCACCACCCCGGTATAGGGCGAAATCGTGCCCGGGATCCCCATCCCCACGGTGCCACGCTGTCCGGTCGCCTGCTCGGCCATCGCCACCAGGGTGGCGATAGTCTCGATGGTTTGCCGGTAATCCTCCCTCGGCGTGGGTAACCGATGGCGAAACAGCTGCTCTCCCTGGTCGCTCAGGGCTATCACTTCGGTTTTTGTGCCACCTAAATCAATACCAATACGCACGCTCAGCTCCTCACCCCGATTAACAATGCAAGCATAGCGACAATTCGCTATCATGCCCGCCTGATTTAACGACAAAGCCGTGGAAATTATCATGCTGTGGTTCAAAAATTTAATGGTTTACCGTCTCAGCCGCGATATCGAATTGCGCGCCGAGGAGATGGAAAAACAGCTGGCCGAGCTGACATTTACCCCTTGTGGCAGCCAGGATATGGCGAAAACCGGTTGGGTATCGCCGATGGGATCGCACAGCGACGCGCTGACGCATACGGCGAACGGCCAGATCATTATCTGCGCGCGTAAAGAAGAAAAGATCCTGCCGTCGCCGGTGATCAAGCAGGCGCTGGAGGCGAAGATCCAGAAGCTGGAAGCCGATCAGGGGCGCAAGCTGAAGAAAACTGAGAAAGATTCCCTGAAAGATGAAGTGCTGCACTCGCTGCTGCCGCGCGCCTTCAGCCGCTTCAGCCAGACGATGATGTGGATCGACACCGTCAACGGCCTGATCATGGTGGACTGCGCCAGCGCGAAGAAAGCGGAAGATACCCTGGCCCTGCTGCGTAAAACCCTCGGCTCGCTGCCGGTGGTGCCGCTGACCCTGGAGAATCCGATTGAGCTGACGCTGACCGAGTGGGTCCGCTCCGGCACCGTGGCGCAGGGCTTCCAGCTGCTGGACGAAGCCGAGCTGAAAGCGATGCTGGAAGATGGCGGCGTGATCCGCGCCAAGAAGCAGGATCTGGTGAGCGACGAAATCGCTGTGCATATTGAGGCCGGGAAGGTCGTCACCAAGCTGGCGCTGGACTGGCAGCAGCGTATTCAGTTTGTGATCTGCGACGACGCGTCAATTAAGCGCCTCAAGTTCTGCGATGAATTACGCGACCAAAACGAAGATATCGATCGGGAAGATTTCGCCCAGCGCTTTGACGCCGACTTTATCTTAATGACCGGCGAACTGGCTGCCCTGATCCAAAGCCTGGTGGAAGGGCTCGGCGGCGAAGCACAGCGCTAAGCGCCGCTTTCCTTCCTGCCTGGCAGGAAGGTAAAATACAACCCGGCGGCAAGCGCCGGGCGTTACGCTGGCTTACAGATAGCGGCACAGATAAGAGGTTGGCTCAGCCACCTGCAGATGGAATTCGCTGTTGCCTGGCACATTGAAGACTTCGCCGGCGGCGTAAACTTTCCACTCAGTCTCACCCGGCAGCAGGACATTCAGCGCCCCGCTGACCACCGTCATCTCTTCCGGCTGCGCCGTACCAAAGGTGTATTCCCCTTCCGCCATCACGCCAACGCTGGCGCGACCGGTACTGCTGCTGGTGAAGCCAATGGATTTCACTTTTCCGTCAAAGTATTCATTGCTTTGAAGCATAAACAAGCCCTTCTGATCGTCGTTGAAAGGCTCAATATAGGGGGCGCTCCTTGCCCCTGTCACGTGAAATTAACACATTAGACTAATAGTTCTGCCGCCAGTCGGGAAACCAGCACATTCGACAGCAAAACCGGGACATCAAGGGCTTTTTGTAACACATCGCGATGATGCTGATAGTAACCAAGACAGTCGAGGACCAGCACGTCGGCGCCCTGCTCCAGCAGCGCTTTACCGGCGGTTAACAGCTCGCTGTCGCTACCGGTAAACGGGTTGGCCAGCGCGTAGTACGGCGACTTCTCCAGTGAATGCCACTTTTGTCGCTGCATGGGCATGATCTCTTCCACCGGCACGATCACCCCGACCTGGTGCCCATCAACGATCGACGCCACCAGCGGCGGAATGATCCGCTGCGGCTCGAGGAGGATCGCGTGGTGGGTGGTAAAACCGGTCAGCTGTTCGGAGCTGAGCAGCAGGATCACATCAAAATGCTGTCGATCCAGCATGGCGATCACGCTGCGAACATCACGTTCAATTTTTTGTCGCGACACCATCACCAGCTGGTTATCGCTGAGCAGGGTCAAGAGACCCTGTTCGCCGTCACCCACGGCGTACTCTGCCATCACGTCATCACGCGTCATCTCGCCGAGCAGGCTGATGTGAGCGATCTGTTCTTCCCTGATATGTTCGGTCAGGAGCGGTAATACTCCCGCCAGCGGCACAACGCCGATGGTCAAAATTGCCATCGTTGCACTACTCATATCATGTACCTTTTCACTACCACTGCTTCAACACAGGCTTACCACACACAGCATTCGCCCCCCTGGTGAGTAAAAATCAACCGTCGAGAAGCGTAGCAGCTCCACGCCGCAGTAGAATGTAAAGATTGCCCGGCGGCGGCGGCGCGCCTGAAAAATCCGTGTGTTAGATATTCATTAGTACGACTGATAAATAAAAAGTGTGAGGTATGCCCGATATTGCCCGCAGAGCAGGCAATCCGGGCTCAGGGGTTACGACTTGTCAGGATCTTCGTAGCGCCGCTTGGCATCCACGGCTTCCTGCTCGGTAGGATGTTCGCTGATCAGCGAATTGGGTTCAGGATAGTCCGCGCGAAGTTGATACCAGGTGACCGTCTGACCCTGCGGGCCTTTCTCTACCGCAACCACGCGCGCTTCTCTCGGATATGGGGGCCTGTTTGGCATAGTTCTTCCTTCTTCTGGTATCAGAACTATCAAGTATAGGCGCCCCTCGCCGCCTTAATGTAAGTAAATTCTTAACTTACCGGGGTGGCTGCCGCGCCGCACAGCATGGTCATAATCTGTTCCACCACCCGATCCGGGGCGGCCGTAGCATCGACAATATGATGGGCAGCGTCACGGTATAACGCTTCACGCTGCGCCAGCACCTCGCCCACTTCCTCACGCACCGGTTTCCCGGTGAGCGTCGGCCGCTGTTCGGCTTTCGGGTAGGCTTCCAGACGGTCAATCAGCGCCGATACCGACGCCTGCAGATAGATCACCACGCCGTTCTCCCGCATAAAATGACGGTTACATTCCGCAAGGATGATGCCGCCGCCGGTGGCGATCACCGTATTCGGCAGGGTTACGGCCTTCAGCGACAGAGTCTCCAGCTCGCGAAAGCGCGCCCATCCTTCCGCCTGCACGATCTCCGCCACCGTCCGCTGCTCATGGGCCTGCAGCCGATGATCGGTATCGGAGAACTGAAAATGCCGCGCTCGCGCCAGCGCATGGCCGACGGTGGTTTTACCGCAGCCGCGTGGCCCGATGAGAAAGATTGGCTGTGTCATAACCGAAGACCCCCTGGTTCCGTCTGTCGCAAAAAAAGGAAAACGAAAGAACGTATTATCGCTGTCTGTTCCGCAACGCATACGTAAAGAAAACGTTACACAACTTCTTTACACCCCATCACCACAGTGAGACAAGGGGTTCTTAATGTAAACTTATCATTGCATGTACTGTTTAACCAGCTTTACTTTCTGCCGGGCGTTATTTTTTATCCGCTGCTGGCGTAAACGGTAACACATTTATGCATAGCTTTACGAAGCAACATATTTACAACATCGTGTTTCAGACGCACCCTGATGCCTATTCGACAGTGTGACAGAGGAATGTAACATGCAATCTGAAGAACAACGCCTTATTGATGGACTGTTTTCCCGGCTGAAAGAGGCTGAGGCGCACAGTGCATCGCGCGATGCCAGCGCCGAGGAGCGGATTGCCCAACACGTGAGCGCGCAGCCGGCGGCCCCCTACTATATGGCGCAAACCATTCTTATCCAGGAAGCCGCGATTAAACAGCTCAACGATCGCATTCAGGCGCTGGAGAGCCAGGTCAGCCAGCTGCAGGCGGCGAAGCCCAGCAGCGGCGGATTCCTCTCCGGCCTGTTTGGCGGCGGCGGCTCGTCACGCGGTTCTGACCCGATCCCGGGCGCGGAGCAATACGGTCGCCCGCAGGCCAGCGCGCAGCCGCAGTATGCCCCACAGCAGCAGCAGAGCTATGCCCCGCAGGCTGCCGCACGCGGCGGCGGCTTTATGGCGGGCGCGCTGCAAACGGCCGCAGGCGTAGCGGGCGGCGTGGTGCTGGGCAATATGCTGACCAATATGTTCAGCGGCTCGCACCCGCAGGAGATTGTTAATATCATCGAAGAGAAGCCGCAGCCTGATGCCGCCGCGCAGGACGCCGCCGCAGGTGACGATCCGTTCCGTCAGGGAGACGATCAGTTCCTTGCCGACAACACCTGGAACGACGACTTCGACGCCGGCTTTGGCGATGATGATATCGGCAGCGATGACGACAGCTGGGTTTAACCCTGCTGACGTTTAACCGCCAGCAACCACTTCTCCAGCTCGGCGGCAAACTGTTGCCGATCGCGCTGCGATAAACTATCCGGGCCGCCGGTCTGAACGCCGCTGGCCCGTAATGTCTCCATAAAATCTCGCATCGTCAGCCGCTCGCGGATCGTCGCCTCGCTGTAGCGCTCTCCGCGCGGATTGAGCGCCGCCCCGCCCTTCGCCAGCACCTCCGCCGCCAGCGGAATATCGGCGGTGATCACTAAATCCCCCGCCGCGCACTGACGGACGATTTCGTTATCCGCCACGTCAAAACCCTGCTCAACCCGCAGGGTGCGGATGAAACGCGACGGCGGTATGCGCAGCGGCTGGTTCGCCACCAGCGTCAGCGGCGTCTGGGTCCGCTCTGCCGCGCGGAACAATATCTCTTTAATCACGTTCGGACACGCGTCTGCATCCACCCAAATGGCCATGCCAGCTCCTGTTACCTGCAATAAGTGCCGCCAATGTTACCTGCTTTTCTCCCCCATGAAAGCGCCAGGATGATAAGCTAATCAGATCGTAACGAAAAAAGCAGAGGGGAATGGTGATGGATAAGAAAATTGGCTTTATCGGCTGCGGCAATATGGGTAAGGCCATTCTGGGTGGACTGATCGCCAGCGGCCAGGTACAGCCGGGACAAATCTGGGTCTACACCCCGTCGCCGGACAAGGTTGCGGCTCTGCGCGACCAGTACGGCATCAACGCCGCCGATAGCGCCCAGGAAGTGGCGCAGATTGCCGATATCGTCTTCGGCGCGGTGAAGCCGGGGATCATGACCAAAGTGCTGGGCGATATCGCCTCCAGCCTGAATAAAGAGTCGCTGGTGGTCTCTATCGCCGCCGGCGTCACGCTTGACCAGCTGGCGCGCGCGCTCGGCCACGATCGCAAAATTATTCGCGCGATGCCCAATACGCCGTCGCTGGTTAACGCCGGCATGACCTCCGTTACGCCAAATGCGCTGGTGAGCAGCGAAGATGTGGCGGAAGTGCTGACCATTTTCCGCTGCTTTGGCCAGGCGGAGCAAATTGCCGAACCGATGATCCATCCGGTGGTCGGCGTTAGCGGCTCCGCGCCGGCCTATGTCTTTATGTTTATCGAAGCGATGGCCGATGCCGCCGTGCTCGGCGGAATGCCGCGCGCTCAGGCTTACAAATTCGCCGCTCAGGCGGTGATGGGCTCCGCCAAAATGGTGCTGGAGAGCGGTGAGCATCCGGGGGCGCTGAAAGATATGGTCTGCTCTCCTGGCGGGACCACCATCGAAGCCGTGCGCGTGCTGGAAGAGAAAGGCTTCCGCTCCGCGGTGATCGAAGCCATCACCCAGTGCATGGAAAAATCAGAGAAACTGAGCCGCTCCTGAAGCTAAGCAGGCGGGCTGCAAGCCCTGAGAGGTCAAAGAACAAGGGAGCGCGAGCGCTCCCTTTTTTTCAGGCTTTCTTCAGGCAGCTACTCATGAAGGTGTTGCGTTCATCGCCCTTCAGTGATTTTGCCGAAGCCGCTTTGTTGCAGTCGCTCATCTTCTGCTGCTGAGGCGTGAGGGTCTTTCCTTGCGGCGTGGTGGTTTCTTTTTTCAGGCACTGGCTCATAAAGGTTTTGCGCTCATCCCCCTTCAGCGCCTTGGCTGACGCTTGCTGATTGCAGTCCGTCATCTTTTGCTGCTGGGGAGTAGGCGTTTTTTCTGCCGCGCCAACCGCGCTGATAAAGATCAAGCCAAACAGTAGGGTCATCAGTAAGGTTATTTTCATCGCACCATCCTTCTGTGAGTGGAACGTTGTAAGTCTGGACGCAGATAGAAAAAAAACCAGCCGGTGACGCGAATTCGCCACCGGCAGCGACTTATTTGAGACTCAGGGCCGCTTTCATGGTCGAGAAGAGGTCGGTCTGGTCGGTCAGGCCGACGACGTTAGCCGCATGCGGACCGTAGGCCGCAATGCGCAGCTGGGTGCCGGTGTGCTCCATCGACTCTTCCTCGGAGTTACCGTAACTCATCACCATCACCGCGCCATCGTGCGTGTTCAGGGCCTGGGTCAGCCCCGGGGCTTTGCTATCCGCAGGGATAATCTGGCTGGCGTGCGCATGGTCGGCGGTGACGATCACCAGGGTATTGCCGTCTTTTTTGGCAAATTCCAGCGCCTTCTGCACCGCCTCGTCGAGGTCCACGGTTTCGCCGATCTGGCCGCACGGATTCGCCGCATGATCCTGCTTATCGATGGAGGCGCCTTCCACCTGCAGGAAGAAGCCTTTCTCGTTGCGGCTCAGCAGGTCAATCGCTTTCTCCGTCATCTGCGCCAGCGTCGGCACCGAGGCGTCGCGTTTCGGGTTTGGCGTACAGGTCACCGGCGGCTTATCGATATTACCGTGATAAGACGCCTTCGGCCCTTCCCAGCGTACCGGCATATTGCCGTCGGCGAAGAGTCCCAGCAGCGGTTTATCCTGGCTGGCTGCCGTCGCGGCGGCAAGAGAGGCCGCGTCGGTCACAATCTGGTAGCCGCGCGCTTCCGCCTGCTCGCGCAGGGTTTTGCCCTGCCACTCGCCCGCCGTCGCCGTTTCGGCAAAGGTCTTCGCGCCGCCGCCCAGGGTGACATCCGGCCGGGCGTTCAGCAGCTGTTCGGTAATGGAGCCTTTGCCCCCTTTCTCCAGCGCATTGCTGGGGCATTTTTCGCTGGTGACCGTGGGGCCGTAGCATTTACGCGATGTCACATGCGCCACCAGCGCCGCAGGGGTGGCGTCCTGCAGCTCGGCGGTAGAAACGTTGCCGGTGGCCAGGCCCGCCGCTTTCGCCAGCTCGAGGATGGTCTGATGCGCGTTCTCATGAATATCGACGCCCAGCGCGCCGTTATAGGTCTTCACGCCGGTGGTCCAGGCGGTGGCGGAGGCCGCCGAGTCGGTGACGTAGTCCGGTTTACCGGTTTTTTTATCCAGCGAATAGTGCGTGTACTGCCCGGTTAACGGCAGGGCGTCAATGCCTTTAAAGAAACCGCCCGCCCCTTCCGCATAATTTCGCGCAGCGGTAATTTCAGAATCACCCATGCCATCGCCAATCAGCAAAATAACGTTTTTGGCCGGCTTATTGATTATCGAGGCGCGCAGCGCTTCGGTTTGATCGCCCGTTAAACGACGCGCGCCGCCGGGAGTGGTGATATCTCCCTGGGCAGCGCGATTTTCCAGAACCGGCGCGGCAGTAGTTTCCGCATGAATAACCGGCGAGCCCAGCAGAGGCAGCAGGGCAATAAACAGGGCGCTTAATTTCACTTTTGTCATCTCCATGTAAAAAATACTTAAAAAAACAAAACGTGGGAGACTTTATAAAAGGGAGATGACAGAAAAATGACGGCATCCTTGTCGCGTCGCAAAGATTAGCTACGAGGATGCCGCAACAGCTTCTTTAGATATTGCTGCAGCAGGATGGCATCCTGGTCGTTGACCGGCGGACAGGGCGTCACCTGGTCTATCGCCTGCTCAATATCCTGAATCAATGCCTGCTGGGCATCATGCTCCATATGGCGCAATAATGCGGTGACCACGATCTCCAGCGCTTCAACCTGCACCGTCAGTTCCTTTGCTTCTTCTTCCTTTTGCGCCAGTTTAACCAGTAACTCAGCAATGAGATTCTTCATAGCACCAGTTCCTTATGCGAGGTCTGTTTTTCGATTGAGATGTCATACCCGATGACGGACCTCAGAATTACTTAAAATAAGAATCGTCGCAACACCCAATATACAGCGAAACGTTTTACCACAACAAAATACCACTATAAATAGTATTGTTTAATCATGAGCGGCGCTGTTTATAACCAAAGTGCGTCGGAAATAATAAAACGGAATAGCGCTCACGCCATGGCGATAACAAAAAGTAATGATAAATCTACTGTCGGTGAAAAACGCTGACGGTATGGCGTTAAATACCGTCAGCCGAGGTTCAGGCCTTCGCCCGGCGGGTGCGGCGCAGCATCCATGCCAGCTGCCAGAGGTTGATGAAGACGATAATGGCAGTGGCAATAAATACCCAGCGGAAGCCGGCCATCGCCGATACGGAGGCGCCAATCAGCGGCCCGGCGACGTTGCCCAGATACATAAACGACTGGTTATAGCCAAAGATGCGCCCGGTGACGCTGTCGCTACTGTATTTCAGCAGCAGGGTCTGCACCGCCGGAAGCATCGCGCCATCGGCAAAGCCGAGCAGAAAACGTAGCGTCCCCAGCTGCAGCGGGGTGGTGACAAAGGACATGGCGAAGAACATCACCACCGCGCAACAGAGCGTCGCCAGCAGGATCCGCGAAGTGCCGATGCGGTCGCCAAGCTTACCCAGCCGTGGGGCAGAGATCAGCGCCGACACCCCGGGCACCGCGGCGATCATCCCGGCCAGAAAAGCGATATTGTTGCTGTCCGGCGCCATCGACTTGATAAACAGCGCCAGGATCGGGCCAATTGAGCCGTTGCACAACTGGATCACCAGGGTGGTGAAAAAGAGGCTGATCACCAGCCCCGGATAGGGCAAGGAGGCAAAGACCTGTTTCCCGGTGAGACGATCGGTTTTGCTGACCGGCGGGCGGCCCCCCTCTTTGATCAGAAACAGGGTGACCAGAAAACTGATGGTCAGCAGGATCGCCGTAATAAAAAAGACCATCCGCAGCCCGACGTGGTCCGCCAGGAAACCGCCCAGCAGCGGGCCGCCGATCACCCCGCTGATTTGCGCCGTCGACAGGGTGCTCAGCGCCCAGCCGCTACGCTCGCGCGGCACCTGGGAGGCCACCAGCGCCATGGCGTTGGGGATATAACCGGAGGTTAAGCCCATGATCGCCCGCAGGATAAACAGCTGCCAGACGTTGGTGGCGAAGGCCTGAAGTAAAATGGCGATCGCCATTCCCAGCGAGGCGCGCAGCAGCATCAGCTTGCGGCCTTTGCGGTCCGCGAGGCTCCCCCACATCGGCGAGACGATCGCCGAGACCAGAAAGGTGACGCTGAAGGTCAGCCCCGACCACATCGACAGCGCTTCATGCGAGGTGACGCCCAGCTGGGAGACGTAGAGGGGTAAAAAGGGGAGAATTTGACTGATCGCCAGGCCGGTAAAAAAGCACCCAAACCAGACGGAGATGAGATTAACCTTCCAGGATTCCATAACTACGCGTATTCATTAATGATTTGCCAATTATTACCTAGCTTAGCAATTTCATTCCACTGGTGTACTACCATAGATGCGCTGGCGGTGAGTTTGGTGTTTTATGAATGCGCATGAGAGGCTGACGAAGCATTTTCTGGTTATTCAGGCTGCTCACAGGGCTTTATGCTCAAAAGCAGAAGCCCTGCCCGCGCATGCCAAAGTGAAAATGGTTGGCGTGCGCCGCGTTGTACTCCGGCCCCAGCGCGTTGCCGAAGTAAGGGCAGCTGTTGCTCAACAGCGCCGCCAGCCAGGGGTGAGAGCGCTCGCTGCGCCAGCCCTGCAGGACGCTGATGCGTCTGCCGTCCGTCAGGCGGAAGCCGCTGACATCAAGGGCATCCGCCGTCGCGTGTTCACTGCGCCGCGCCTGTTCCCGATGGTAGATATTACGGCAGGCGAAGCTGCCGAGATGATCGATCTGGCGCAGATCGCTGGCCATCAGCTGACGGGTCAGCGGCTTCGCCTGCTGTTCGACGTACAGCGCGCTGCTGAGCGCCAGCGGGCAGCTGGCGAGGAAACTGCTGCTCAGCTGCACCGAGCCAAAATTAGCCACCCGCACCACGTTACGCAGCGGGCAGGCGCCCTCGCTGTCGGCCACCGGCTGGCTGGCGATGAGCCGCCGGCGGTTGGCCTCCGCCAGCAGAGAGGCGCACTGGTCGGCCGTCAGGCTGCGCAACTTGAACGACGTCAGCCAGCCCGGGGGATCGTCAAGGGCCAGCGGCGCCAGCGGATTCAGGTGTGGCGGCAGATAGCGATATCCCACCAGGCCCGCGCCGAGCAGCCCGGCCAGCACCAGCAGCGTCTTTCCTCTCACGCCCGCTCCCGTCAATTGATCAGGTAAATATTATGGCAGGCAGGCGGCGGTTTCACATGGTATGTTATGCCCTTTGATGTAATCTGGATGGAAGTTGAAATGGCAAAGATGAGGGTTGGGATCGTTTTTGGCGGTAAGTCGGCAGAGCATGAAGTGTCGCTGCAGTCAGCGAAGAATATCGTGGAAGCGATTGATAAATCACGCTTCGATGTGGTTCTGTTGGGGATTGATAAACAGGGGCTATGGCACATCAACGACGCCGGCAACTACCTGCTCAATGCTCAGGATCCTGCCCGCATCGCCCTGCGCCCTTCAACGGTGACCCTGGCGCAGATCCCGGGCCGTGAAGCGCAGCAGCTGATTAACGCCGAAAGCGGCCAGCCGCTGGCGGCCATCGATGTGATTTTCCCCATCGTCCACGGCACGCTGGGCGAAGATGGCTCCCTGCAGGGGATGCTGCGCATGGCCAATCTGCCTTTCGTCGGATCCGATGTGCTGGGCTCTGCGGCCTGTATGGACAAAGATGTGACCAAACGCCTGCTGCGCGACGCCGGGCTCGCCGTCGCGCCGTTTATCACCCTGACCCGCGCCAACCGCGCGCAGTTCAGCTTTGCCGATGTCGAAGCGAAGCTGGGCCTGCCGCTGTTCGTTAAGCCGGCCAACCAGGGATCGTCGGTTGGCGTCAGCAAAGTTAAAAACGAAGAGCAGTACCATCAGGCGGTGGCCCTGGCCTTTGAATTTGACCATAAAGTGGTGGTAGAGCAAGGCATTCAAGGCCGGGAAATTGAGTGTGCGGTGCTGGGTAACGACCACCCGCAGGCCAGTACCTGCGGCGAAATTGTCCTCAACAGCGAGTTTTACGCTTACGACACCAAGTATATCGACGACCAGGGCGCGCAGGTGGTGGTCCCGGCCGCTATCGCCCCGGAGATCAACGACAAGATCCGCGCTATCGCCGTGCAGGCTTACCAGGCCCTGGGATGCAGCGGCATGGCCCGCGTCGACGTCTTCCTCACCGCCGACAACGAGGTGGTGATCAACGAGATCAACACTCTGCCGGGCTTCACCAACATCAGCATGTATCCGAAGCTGTGGCAGGCCAGCGGCCTCGATTACACCAGTCTGATCACTCGCCTGATTGAGCTGGCGCTGGAGCGCCATGCCGCGGACCGGGCGCTGAAAACCTCCATGAACTAAAACGCGTTTACCCCGCCTGGCAGCGGCGGCCTCAGGCCTCTTCTGCCGGGCGGCGGCGGATCACAAAGCCCGCGATCCAGAAGCTTATCACCCAGGTGACCAGACCGACGGCGTAAGATTGCCAGCCCTGCGTCTCAAACCCCAGCAGCCCCACCACGCCATTTAGAATAAAAATTAACCCCAGCGCCACCGCGTAGTAGTGCCAGTCGCGGCGAATTTTATCAGTGAGCTTCATGCGGCCTCCAACAGCAAAAAACGCATCTTCGCATAGCCGCCCGCGGCGGTCTGTAGCGATATGGAGAATGTTGCTGGATTGCGACGCCGGTCTCCCTTTTCCCTTCCTGTGGCGCGGTTAACACAACGGCGAAAACAGGATTATTCCTGGAGGGCAATTACCAGCAATCTGATACTGGCGACGGCGTCGCACTGCCAGAATACCTGCCATAGAGCTGGAGAAAAAACCAGCAGTACAGAGGTGGGAGGGCCTATGGCTGAATTCAGTTTTTCAAAATCGCTTTTGGGAAATAAAAAAAGAGGGGCGCTGACCGGCAGCCATGTCGCTTACGGACTGTTCGTCCTGATCTGCTGCTGGGCCGGCGCGCAGATGCTCAGCATGCTGATCCACGCCCCGGGAGTCTTTGAGCGCCTGATGCAGGCCCAGGACGCCAGCCGTCCGCAGGTCGATATCAGCCTCGCCGTTGGCACCCTCTTTGGCCTGATCCCTTTTCTGATCGGCTGCTCGTTCATCGGGCTGCTGGCGCTCATTGTGCGCTGGCGTCGGCGCCGTTAACGCCGCGCCATACAGCTTGCCCGCCGCTCATCGACCCGTTTCGCAAACCACGCCGTCGTCAGATTACGGGTGATTTTCGGACTCTCAAGCTGGATCCCCGGCAACATCTCCCGCGGCAGGGTTTTGCCCGCTTTTTTATCCGCGAGGCGGAAAACCTGTTGATAGAGGTCAGTCTTCTCAAACGCCAGGCTGTCGCCCTTTTTCAGCTGGCTATGGATCTCGCTGTCGCTCATCCCCAGCTGGCCCGCCAGGCGGCGCACCGCCAGCTCGGTGCTGCCCGGCTCATCGCTGTCATAGCGGATAAGGTCTCCGTCGAGCGCCAGTTTCACCCCGCTGGCTTTCACCACCGCGTTCTGGAAGGCGGCGTTACGGCTGGCATACCAGCCGGCGTTAAAGTCGGCAAAACGGTACAGCGGCACGCTGTAGCTGGCCGGGTAGTTCAGCAGATGATAGGTGCCAAACCACAGGCCGCCGCGCAGGCTGAAGACCTCCTGGCGCACCGTACCGTTCATTTTCCACGGGTAGCCGGAGGTGTGCTGCTCGGCAAAGGCGATGCTGACCTGCATTGGGCCGCCGGTGTGCACCGGGTTCAGGGAGCCGAACAGCTTCTGCCCCATCGGCACCATCCCGATAAAGTCATCAAAAATAGCGCTCAGCTGCTTTTCCGTCTTCACGTTGTCCAGACGGTCGCTGTAGCTTTTGCCGTTTGGCGAGGTGATCTTCAGCGCGGTATGGACCAGAAACAGCGGAATGTGCATTTTTTCCGCCCGGCGGTCGATCTCCTGCCAGGCGATTTTATTCAGCCCCGGCACCACCGGGTCGGACTGATAATTGGACTCCTGCTGCGCGACCGCCAGCACCGAGCAGACGTTCTCTTCCGTCGGCGCCAGCTTCTGGCTGTCAAAGGCGGTGGCGATGGCTTGCGCCCAGGCCTCCCGGTCCTTGACGCTGGCGGGCATTTTCTGCCGCACCACCGACGCCACGTCAACGGGCTTCTCGCCCTCTTTCAACACCGGCGCCTGTTGGCTGGTACAGGCGCTTAGCACCACGGCCGCCAGCAGCGTCAATGAACCGGGTATAATGCGCGATAAACGTGCGGCCATCCTGCTTCCTTGTCTTGATTAACGTAATGTCGGGATCGCTTCCTGCAGCGGCTTGCCGTCCAGTTCGCGCTCAAAGCTGCGCAGACGTTTGTAGATGGACATCAGTTCCACCAGCGTCGTCCACGAGCTGATCAGGTACTGGAACGAACCGCGCACCTGGCCGAAAACGTTGGTAATTTGCGTCATCAGCCCGAGGGTAATCGTACCGGCAACGATCGACGGAAACAGCAGGAAAAGGCCGAAAACGTTATCCACCTGCAGATAGAGAATGCGGGCGATATTGAAATACATATAGTGGAAATAGAGACGGAAATAGTTGCGACGCACCGCGCTGAACAGCTCGCGCACCGTCGGCGGCGTGGCGCGGGTTTCATCGTCCTCGCCGTAGACCAGCTCTTTACGATAGGCCGCTTCCACGCGCTGGTTTTTAAACTCCAGACCCGGCAGCTTAATCCCCACCACCGCCAGCAGGCCGGTCCCCATCAGCGACCAGACGATCGCGGCAATCACCAGGCCATACGGCAAGTGACCGACGATGGGCAGGTCGGGAACGTGTTGCGAGAGCGTCACCAGCACCGGCATGAAGGCGATCAGGGTCATCACCGCGTTGATAAAGCTCACGCCCATATCCTCCAGGGTGGAGGCAAAGCGCATGGTGTCTTCCTGCACACGCTGCGCGGCGCCTTCGATATGGCGCAGATGCTGCCAGTGGGCCATGTAGTGTTCGTTCATCGCCGTGCGCCAGCGGAAGACGTAGTGGCTGACGAAAAAGTTGTTCATCACGCCGATGATCACCGCGATGAGCGCGATGCCGAGAAAGATGCCGATCTCATGATAAAACTGGTTGATGCTGACCTTATGCGGGGTGGCCAGCGCGCTCTGGATCAGGTCATAGAACGGCGCATACCAGGCGTTGATCGCCACCCCCACTTCCACCAGAAACCAGGTGACGAAGATGATGAGCGACGTGCCGAGAATCGACCAGTACTGCCAGCGATGCGGGCAGTAGACAAACCAGAACAGCGCAAACACGCCGACGCAAAACAGATAGTAAGCGTAGAACACCAGATAGTTGAGCGACCAGAAGCGCGCCGCGCTGATCGCCACATCCTGCGATGCCCCGGTGACCCGCAGCAGCCAGTCGCCGCCGCCCGCCTGCCAAAAGATCACCGCCAGCAGCGACCAGATAAAGGCAGAAATAAAAAACGGCCCCGGTTTGGGGAAAAAAGATTTAAACATCATTGTCTCCTGCTAACTTCTTATCGTTCTGCTATTGCTGTATACGACGCATACGTCGGCCGCCGCGTGAAAGCGTTCTCGCGGGGCAGACGGATGATAAGACCGGATATCAACAGCTTAGTTCTGCTGCCAGGCGTGCAGAATTGTTTCTGTGGGTTTCACCTGTAAAGGATTGCCAGGAACGGTCAGCGTTCGCCACACCTCATTGTAGTGGGCGATGAGCGTCGCGGCCTGCGCGGCGGGGCGGTTGGCGGTGGTGTGGGCATCTTCCGCGATAATAATGCCGTATCCGCGGCTGGCGCCGTTTTTAATGGTGGTGTCGAGGCAGTAGTCGGTGGCGCAACCGCAGATGACAAACTGCTGAATGTCGTGTTCCCGCAGCACCTGCTCCAGCGAGGTGTGGTAGAAGGCGTCGCAGGCGGTTTTAGTGACATAGAGCGCGCCGGCCGGCTGCTCCAGCTCAGGGAGCAGGGCGAAGCCTTCGCTGCCGGCTTCGAGGCCGCCGGCCTCATCATGTTGAATAAAAATGACCTTATCCGCCGCGCGCACCAGACGATTAATTTGCGCGACGCAGCGCTCGCGCGCCAGACGCGGCGTGGCGAACACGCCGTTTTGCATATCCACGACCATCACTACCCGTTGAGCCGCCATTGTTTTCTCCCGCGAACCTTCAGCCAAACGGTCATCATACGCGCCGGCGAAAAAAGCCGATATCCGAAAGCGTAAAAAAGTCTTTTTTACGCACCGTTACCTTTTTCCTGCAGGAATGTCGTGAATCCCGCTTTGTTCTGCGCCACTTCGTAGTATAAATACCCTCTTCTCTTTTATTTATTTAATGGATGATTTCCGTTGAAACGTAGTTTGCTCATTTTTGCTGCGCTGTGCGCGGCGTCGTGGACCTCGGCGCAGGCCGTACAGCCCACCGTTGACCCGGTTTTCGCCTCGGATGTGGTCGATCGTTACGCCAATCAAATCTACTACGGCAGCGGCGCCACCGGCATGGCGCTGGTGGTGATCGATGGCAATCAGCGTGTGTTTCGCAGCTTTGGCGAAACCCGCCCCGGGAATAATCAGCACCCGCAGCTCGACTCGGTGATCCGTATCGCCTCCCTCAGCAAACTGATGACCAGCGAGATGCTGGTGAAGCTGCTCGACCAGGGGGTGGTGAAACTCGACGATCCGCTGAGCAAATACGCCCCGCCGGGCGCCCGGGTGCCTGACTGGCAGGGAAAACCGATCACCCTGGTGAATCTCGCGACCCATACCAGCGCCCTGCCGCGCGAACAGCCTGGCGGCGCCGCCCATCGCCCGGTGTTTGTCTGGCCGACCCGCCAGCAGCGCTGGAGCTGGCTCTCTACCGCGACCCTGAAGACCGCGCCGGGCTCGCAGGCGGCCTACTCCAACCTGGCCTTCGATTTGCTGGCGGACGCGCTCTCCACCGCCGCCGGCAAACCTTATCCGCAGCTATTTGAAGAGCAGATCACCCGACCGCTGGGGATGAAGGACACCACCTTTACCCCGTCGCCGGACCAGTGCCAGCGGCTGATGATCCCGGAAAAAGGCGCCAGCCCGTGCAACAACACCCTGGCGGCGATCGGCAGCGGCGGAGTCTACTCGACGCCGGGGGATATGATGCGCTGGATGCAGCAGTTCCTGTCATCCGATTTCTATACCCGCGGCCAGCAGGCCGACCGGATGCAGACGCTGATTTATCAGCGTAACCAGCTGACCCGGGTGATCGGTATGGACGTGCCGGGCCGCGCCGACGCGCTGGGGCTTGGCTGGGTGTATATGAAGCCGAAGAATGGCCATCCGGGGATTATTCAGAAAACCGGCGGCGGCGGCGGGTTTATCACCTATATGGCGATGAATCCGCAGGCTAACGTCGGCGCTTTTGTGGTGGTGACCCGCTCGCCGTTAACCCGCTTCAACAATATGAGCGATGGCATCAACGACCTGGTCAGCGAGCTGAGCGGCGCGCAGCCCAACATGCAGACGGCCAGCCAGTAAGCCCGGAGGAGGTTTCGCCGATGCGACATAACGATCGTTTTGGCGAAACATCCCGCTGCCATTTCAGTTACACTACCGTCTTTCATTTCACAAAATCAGGCAAACCATGACAGATTTAATCACTCGCCCCCGCCGCCTGCGTCAATCCGCTGCGCTGCGCGCCCTGTTTGAAGAGACAACACTGAGTTTGAACGACCTGGTGTTGCCGATCTTTGTTGAAGAAGAAATTGATGATTACAAAGCGATCGAGGCTATGCCCGGCGTGATGCGTATTCCGGAAAAATATCTGGCGCGTGAGATCGAACGCATCGCCAATGCCGGCATTCGCTCGGTGATGACCTTTGGCATTTCTCATCACACCGACGCCACCGGCAGCGATACCTGGAATGAAAATGGTCTGGTGGCGCGTATGTCGCGGATCTGTAAGTCCACGGTGCCGGAGATGATCGTCATGTCCGATACCTGCTTCTGCGAATACACCTCCCACGGCCACTGTGGCGTGCTGTGCGACCACGGGGTGGACAACGACGCGACCCTGGAAAACCTCGGCAAACAGGCCGTTGTCGCCGCCGCCGCCGGCGCGGACTTCATCGCCCCTTCCGCCGCGATGGATGGTCAGGTGCAGGCGATTCGCCGCTCGCTGGACGCTGCCGGCTTCACCAATACGGCGATCATGTCCTACTCGACCAAGTTCGCGTCTTCCTTCTACGGCCCGTTCCGCGAAGCGGCCGGTACCGCGCTGAAGGGCGATCGTAAAACCTATCAGATGAGCCCGATGAACCGCCGGGAAGCCATTCGCGAGTCGCTGCTCGATGAAGCCCAGGGCGCCGACTGCCTGATGGTGAAACCGGCCGGCGCCTACCTGGATATTCTGCGCGATATCCGCGAGCGCAGCGATCTGCCGCTCGGCGCGTATCAGGTCAGCGGGGAGTACGCGATGATCAAATTCGCCGCCCAGGCGGGCGCTATCGATGAAGAGAAAGTGGTTCTGGAAAGCCTTGGCGCTATCAAACGCGCGGGCGCCGACCTGATCTTCAGCTATTTCGCCCTCGACCTGGCCGAGAAAAAAATCCTCCGTTAAGCCTCCCTCTCCCCGGTGGCGCTGCGCTTACCGGGGCGACCAAACCTCATCCCCGGTGCGCTGTATTTATCGCGACCACCACACCGTAGCCCGGATAAGGCGCTTGCGCCGCTATCCGGGGACAGGCGCTAACCAATATCTGTAGCTAAAACTTTGCGCGCCGCTTTCCACCTTCTGCGCCTTCTCCTTGGCGTACCGGATTTCGCCTTCTAACGTGTTAAACCACATCATAAATACCGAATTCCAGGAGATCCTGTGGTGGCTTATCGACGTTATTACATTAAGGGGGGAACCTGGTTCTTCACTGTTAACCTTAAAAACCGTAGAAGCATGCACCTAACTGAAAACATAGAATTATTGCGCTACTCTGTCGCCGTTGTTAAACAACATCGCCCCTTTATTATTGATGCCTGGGTGGTGTTGCCTGAACATCTGCATTGCATCTGGACACTACCTCATAATGATGACGATTTTTCTTCACGCTGGAGAGATATCAAAGGCTGTTTTACCAGAACGTTAAAACGACAACCCCTCTGGCAACCGCGCTTCTGGGAGCATGCCATACGCGATGAAGATGATTACCGCCGACACGTTGATTACATCCATATCAATCCACTTAAGCATGGCTGGGTCACCCGGGTGATCAATTGGCCATTTTCAACCTTTCATCGCGATGTCCAGCGCGGGCTATATCCCCCAAATTGGGCTGGCGATAGCTTTGATCTTAGCTGCGGTGAACGCCGATAGCCTCTCCCCGGTGGCGCTGACGCTTACCGGGGCTACAAATCGGCGCCAACCGTAGCCCGGATGAGGCGTTAGCCGCTATCCGGGAAACCTCCCCCGCTGCGAGCGAAACTTCACCCAACTGTAATCTGAACGACATCTCTACCTTCTACTGTCTGGGCAGGACGGAGGAGGAGCCACTATGTTTAGTCTCGACAACGTACTCGATGACCTGTGGCCTCAGGCGAGGCCCGCCCCCTGGCAAAAGAAACTGTTAAAAAAGCTATTTTATGAGGAAGAGTTTCAACAATTTGCCGACCGTCACCGCCACCTGAAGGGGCTTGATACGGTCGAACAGGTGCTGGAATACCTCAATATCCGCTGCGCTATCCCGGCGCACGATCTCGAACAAATCCCCGAATATGGCCCGCTGGTCATTATCGCCAACCACCCCACCGGCACCCTCGACGGCCTGGCGCTCCTGTATGCGGTATCCCGCGTGCGCCGCGATGTCAAAGTGGTCACCAACCGCATGCTCACCCACCTTGAGCCCCTGAGCTCGCTGTTTATCCCGGTGGATAATATTCATGGCCGCACCGCTAAAACGGCGCTGCAGCAGATGGACCAGCAGCTGCAGGCCGGCGGGGTGCTGATCTTCTTCCCGGCGGGGGAAGTCTCCCGCCTAACCCGTCGCGGCATCCGCGATAAAAAATGGCACTCGGGCTTTATTAAGCTGGCGGCGAAATATCGCGCCCCGCTGCTGCCGGCGTGGATTAACGCCCACAACAGCGCCCTGTTTTACGCCAGCACCCTGGTCTCCGACAACCTGCCGCTGCTCCTGCTGATGCAACAGATGTTTCGCCGGCGCAACAGCAGCCTGCCGGTGCGCATCGGCCAGCAGATCCCCTGGTCGAGCTGGTTCGATACCCAGTCCAGCGCTCGCGAGCTTACCGGCCGCTGCTATCAGCACCTTGACCAGCTGCGCAAAGGGCTGCCGGGGCGGTTTAAAACCGAAAGCGCCATCGCCCGTCCGGAAGACCGGGCGCGGCTTAAACGCGAACTGCACAAGGCCGAATGCCTGGGCCGCACCGCCGACGGCAAAGTGATTTACCTCTGGCAGCGCAACGGCCAGGAGGAGGCGCCGCTGCTGCGCGAGCTGGGACGCCTGCGGGAAATCGCCTTCCGCGCGGTCGGGGAAGGCAGCGGTAAACGGCGGGATATCGACCGGTATGATGACGACTATCTGCATCTGATCCTGTGGGATGAAGAAGATCTGGAAATCGTCGGCGCATACCGCTTTATGCCGACGGCCATACAGCTGGCAAAGCGCGGCCTGGAGGGGATCTACAGCTCCAGTCTCTTCCACTACGACGGGCGGATGGACGACATCCTGCAGCACGGCATTGAGCTGGGGCGCAGCTTTATCCAGCCGCGCTACTGGGGTCGACGCGGGCTGGACTATCTGTGGTCCGGCATCGGCGCTTATCTGGCGCGCTATCCGCACTATCGCTATCTGTTTGGCCCGGTGTCGATTTCTGGCGGGCTGCCGCCCGCCGCTCGCGATCTGCTGGTGGCGTTCTACCGGCTGTGGTTCCCGGCGACGCATCCGCTGGCGGAGTCGCGTCGCCCTTATCCGGCGTCGCTGCCCGACGTGCTGGCGCAGTTTGGCGGGGAGGATTACAACGACGACCTGGCCCGGCTGAAGTCCCTGCTGGGCAATCTCGGCTGCGCAATCCCGCCGCTGTATAAGCAGTACTCGGAAGTCTGCGAGCCGGGCGGAGTGCAGTTTATCGATTTCGGCAGCGATCCGGATTTCAATAACTGCGTGGATGGTCTGGTGCTGGTGGATCTCACCTACCTGAAGGCGAATCGCTATCAGCGCTATATTGGCGCGCATCTGGGTGCGCAAAAATCGGCATAAACGCTTTTTCCCGGCTTGCGGCGCGTTGCGCCTTAGCCGGGCTACGGTTCACCGTTTCCGACGGTTCGGTCGCCCGGAAAAGGCGCGTCAGGCGCCGCCTCCGGGAAGCAGCGGGCAATGCAGCATCCGCTTTTCTCCGCGGCTCGCGGCTAATACAAGCCTTACCCCGCCCGGTAATACGGCTTATCGCCAAGGATCGTCGCCCGGTGCATGATCCGCCGCTGCGGCAGATAGTCGGCGTTGGCGTAATGCTGGGTTACCCGGTTATCCCAGATAGCGACATCGTTCGGCTGCCAGCGCCAGCGCACCTGAAACTCCGGTTTGGTGATATGGGCAAACAGGAAGCTCAGCAGCGCCGCGCTCTCTTTCTCGGTCACGTCGACAATCCGCGTGGTAAAGCCTTCGTTAACGAACAGCGCCTGCTTGCCGGTCACCGGGTGGGTACGCACCACCGGGTGCAGCAGCGGCGGATGCTTCGCCACCGCCTCCTGCCAGCGCCGATGCTCGGCTTCCGTGTGGTTGTACTTATACTCCTGGAACGATTTACGGAAATCGTGTTCCGCATGCAGGCCGCTCAGCAGCTGCCGGAAGGGCTCTGACAGCGCCTCCCAGGCGGCGATACCGCTGGTCCACAGAGTGTCCCCGCCGGTCGTCGGCAACTCTTTCGCCGCCAGAATAGCGCCGGCGGGCGGCGTGTCGATAAAGGTGACATCGGTATGCCAGTTGTCATTATCCGGCGGATTATCGTTGTGGGTATCGAGGACGATAATCTCCTCGACGCCTGGGGCGTGAGGGTAGACCGGATGAATATGCAGGTCGCCAAACCGCAGCGCCAGGTCGCGCTGTTGCGCCGGGGTGATATTTTGCTCGCGCAGGAATACCACCTGATGACGCAGCACCGCGTGATACAGCTGCTCAAACTGGTTGTCGCTCAGCGGACGGGTTAAATCCGCCCCGGTCACCTGCGCGCCAATATACGGCCCCAGCGGGGTAATGCTCAGACGTTCACTCATTGTACTTCTCCATGCCAGGGCGTCAGGCGCCGCTGCAGCGCGCGCAGACCCAGTTCCAGTAAAAAGGCGATAATGGCAATCACCGCGATCCCCGCCAGCACCACATCAGTGGCGAGAAACTCGCCGGCGGACTGCACCATAAATCCTAACCCGCGGGTGGCGGCGATCAGCTCAGCGGCCACCAGCGTTGACCAACCGACGCCAAGACCAATGCGCAGCCCGGTGAGGATCTCCGGCAGCGCGCCGGGCAGGATCACCAGCCACAGCACCTGCGCCCGGCTGGCGCCCAGCGAACGGGCGGCGCGAATCCGCACCTGCTGCGCGCTTTTTACCCCCGCCAGCGCCGACATCGCTACCGGGGCGAAAATCGCCAGGTAGATCAGCAGGATCTTCGACGTTTCACCGATGCCAAACCAGATCACCATCAGCGGTAAGTAGGCCAGCGGCGGCACCGGCCGATAAAGCTCGATCAGCGGATCGAGGATCCCGCGCACCGTTGAGTTGAGCCCCATGGCGATCCCCACCGGCACGCCGATCAGCACCGCCGCCAGCAGAGCGATAACGATCCGCGTCAGGCTCGCCGCCAGGTGCTGCCAGAGCGTCGCATCCATAAAGCCCTGCGGCCCGGCGATAGTGATAAGCTTCTGCAGCACCTGGCCCGGCGGCGGCAGAAACAGCGGGCTAATCAGCTGCAGCGCTGCGACCGCCCACCAGACGGCCAGCAACACCGCCAGGGTCGCCACGCTGAGGGTGAGCTGACGGGAGAGCGGCCAGCGCCACTTCAGCGTCAGTTGACGCGGTTTGTCGTTCAGTACCACGCTCATGAGAAAGCCTCCCGTTGGTCAAACACCCGGCTCAGAATGTATTCCCGCTGTTCAATAAACCGCGGGTCGGATTTGATGCTGCGGCAGGGTTCGCCCGCGACAAAGCGGCGGCTGAAATCCAGCGGCAGCCGCTCCACCACCCGCCCCGGCCCCGGCGACAGCAGCACCAGCTCGGTCGCCATAAAGATGGCCTCTTCAATGTCATGGGTGATGAGCAGCACCTGTTTGCCGGTCTCATGCCAGAGGGTCAGCAGCAGCGTTTGCATCTGCTCGCGGGTAAAGGCGTCAAGCGCGCCGAAGGGCTCATCCAGCAGCAACAGCTGCGGATTCGCCGCCAGCGCCCGGGCGATGCCCACCCGCTGGCGTTGACCGCCGGACAGCTGCCAGATAAAGCGCTTTTCCGCCCCTTCGAGGCCAACCTTTTTCAGCATCTGCGCCGCCGCTTGCCGCCGCTGCGCTTTATCCACGCCCGCCAGCTGCAGCCCCAGCGCCACGTTATCCTGCACATTGCGCCATGGCAGCAGGCCTTCGTTCTGGAAGACCACGCCGCGCTCTGCGCCCGGCCCGGTCACCCGCTGACCTTCGAGGGTGATGCTGCCGTGCTGATAGGGCACGAATCCGGCAATCAGGTTCAGCAGGGTAGTTTTACCGCAGCCCGAAGGCCCCAGCACCACCAGCAGCTCCCCACTCTCCAGCGTCAGGTTGATATCCGCCAGCGCCGGTTTACCGCCGTAGTCGGCGGAAAGATGCGAGATTTGCAGCATCGCCGCCTCCTTTACTTCACGAAACGGTCAGTAACATACTGACGATAATCGGTTCCCGCCGCGGGCACTTTGCCCTGCTCTTTCAGAAAGCGCGCGGTATCGACGATGGCCTGATTGACCGGCCCGTTCAGCGCCTGCGCCTGCTCAGCGGCGGTCAGGTAGGTGTTCCCCTTCACCAGCCCCGGGACATCGGCTTCCGGCACGCCGCTCAGGCGTGCCAGCTTGCTGATGTTGTCCGGCTGCTTCAGCCACTCATCCGGGTTGGCGATGTAGGGCTGCTGAGCGTCGATGGCGCTTTTAGCAAACGCTTTGACGATCTCCGGATGCTGCTCGGCGAAGTCCTTACGGACCACCCAGACGTCGAGGGTCGGTGCGCCCCACTCCCCGACCTGCGCGGAATCGGTCAGCACCTTGCCCTCTTTTTCCAGTTCGTTAACCGCTGGCGCCCAGACGTAAGCCCCGTCGATATCCCCGCGCTGCCAGGCGGCGATAATCGCCGGCGGCTGCAGGTTAATAATCTGCACCTGGCCCGGCTTGATGCCCCAGTGTTTGAGCGCCGACAGCAGGCTGTAGTGGGTGGTGGAGATAAACGGCACGGCGATGCGCTTGCCGATCAGATCTTCCGGTTTGGTGATGCTTTTCTTCACCACCAGCGCTTCGGAGTTGCCGAGCTTTGAAGCGAGCAGGAACACTTCAATCGGCACCTGCTGGCTGGCGGCCACCGCCAGCGGGCTGGAGCCGATATTGCCGATCTGCACATCGCCGGAGGCCAGGGCGCGCACCACGCTGGCGCCGCTGTCAAATTTCCGCCAGTCGACGGTCGCCCCGCTGGTTTTGGCGAAGGTGTTGTCCGCCTGGGCGACTTTCGCCGGCTCAGCGGAGGTTTGATACGCCACGGTCACATTGACCGCCTGCGCCTGGAAGGCGGCGACGGCCAGCGCCGCCAGAAGAGTAATTCGCGATGTGAATGCCATAATGTCTGCTTCCCCTGAGTTGTTATAGGTGCAGTATTTCCGGCATCAGGATGGAGATGAAGTAATTAAAAATTCTGGCTAATAGCGAATCGTTTTTAGAACAAAAGCGGGAAAGGATAGTTGATTTTGCGCGGTGAGTTGGCGGCAGAGGGTTGACGCCTTGCCCGGCCTACAGATCGCGCCATATGTAGGCCGGGTAAGCGCAGCGCCACCCGGCAAAAAACTCAGCGCTTCGCGTTAAGCTCAGCGATATCCTTCGGCGTGGTGCGGCAGCAGCCGCCGATCAGCCTCGCCCCGGCCGCCAGCCACTGCGGCAGATAATCCGCCAGGCTGGCGCAGGCTTCGCCATGATGGTGCCAGGTCTTGCTCACCGCATCATAATGCTCACCGGAGTTAGGATAGACCACCAGCGGCAGCGCCGTCAGGCTGTGCAGATGCGCCAGCGCCGCGGGCGTATTTTCCAGCGCGATACAGTTGATGCCCACCGCCACCACCTGCGGGTTATCCGCCAGGGCGGCCATCACCTCGCGCAGCGGCGTGCCATCGCTGAGATGTTCGGCGTCGCGCAGCGTGAAGGAGTACCAGGCGCGGGCGCGGGGATACTCCTGCAGCAGGGCTGTCAGGGCCTGGATCTCGGCGAATGACGGCAGGGTTTCACAGGCCAGCAGGTCGGCGCCCGCATCCAGCAGCGCTTCGACGCGCGGGCGGTGGAAGGCCTGGAACTCTGCCGCGCTGCGCTGATAATCGCCGCGATACTCCGAGCCGTCGGCGAGAAAGGCGCCATACGGCCCCACCGAACCGGCGACCAGCAGCGTGCCGGCGTGTGGATTCTCGGCGAGGTACGCCTCGCGCGCTTTGCGCGCCAGCTCGACGCTTTTGCCGATCAGCGCCCGGGACTGCGCATCATCCAGGCCGCGCGCGGCAAAGCCGGCGGGAGTGGCCTGATAGCTGGCGGTGATCGCCACCTGCGCTCCGGCGCGAAAGTAGTCGAGATGCACATCGCGGATCAGCTGCGAGTTCTCCAGCAGCACTTTCGCCGACCACAGGCTGTCAGCCAGATCGCAGCCGCGGGCCTCCAGCTCGGTGGCCATGGCGCCGTCCAGCAGCACAAAAGGCTGGGCGGCAAGCAGGGCGGTAAACGGATTAGTCTGCGACATGTTGTGGCTCCTGAGTCATTTTCCGTGAACGAGTAAGATACCAGGCACCATAGCACAGGGCCACAAAGGGGATCCCGCACCACAGCGCAATTCTCTGGCTCGGGTCAAAAGCGAGGCCCACGCAGGCCACCAGGCACAGCACAAAGCCCAGAATCGGCACCACCGGATACCAGGGGGCGCGATACTGCAGATCGCTCAGCGCCTTACCCTGCTGCAGATGGCGGCGGCGGAACATAAAGTGCGAGGCGCAAATGCTCAACCACACCGCCACCACCGCAAAGCCGGAGATCGCCGACAGCGCCACAAACACCGTATCGGGCGCCACCACGCTGGAGAACAGCGCCAGCACGCCGCCCAGCATACTCACCGACAGCGCGGTCACCGGCACGCCCCGTTTATTGACTTTGGCAAAGCAGGCCGGCAGCGTCTTCTCGTTCGACAGCGACCACAGCATCCGCCCGGAAGCGTACAGGCCGGAGTTGGCCGCCGAGAGGATCGCCGTCAGGATCACAAAGTTGAAAATATCCGCCGCGTAAGGGATGCCCACCTTTTCAAACACCAGCACGAAGGGGCTTTTCTCCACCCCCGCCTGTTGCATCGGGATCAGCGCCGCCAGCACAAACACGGTGCCGATAAAGAAAATAATCAGCCGGGCGATGGTGGTGCGAATGGCGACCGGAATGACCTTATGCGGGTTTTCCGTCTCTCCGGCGGCAATGCCGATAAGCTCCGTCCCGGAGAAGGCGAAGTTCACCGCCACCATGGTCATCAGGATCGGCAGGCCGCCGTGCGGGAACCAGCCTTCGGCGGTGAGATTGCGCAGGCCCGGCGCCGGGGAGCCATCCTGCATCGGAATGATGCCGAAAATGGCCGCGCCGCCGAGAATAATAAACGCGATGATGGTGATCACTTTCACCAGCGAGAACCAGAACTCGCCTTCGGCGAAGAAGCGGGTCGAAATGATATTAAGACCGAAAATCACCGCGCAAAACACCACGCACCAGATCCAGACCGGCACCTGCGGGAACCAGTACTGCATACAGAAGCCGGCGGCGGTGAAGCTCGAACCCAGCGCCACCGTCCACGTCAGCCAGTAGAGCCACGCCACGGTATAGCCCGTCGCCGGGCCAAGGTAGCGCGCCGCGTAAACATGGAAGGCGCCGGTCTCCGGCATCGCCACCGACAGTTCGCCGAGGCACTGCATCACCAGCCAGACCACCAGGGCGCCAATCAGATACGCCAGCAGCGTTCCGGCCGCGCCGGTGGTGGAGATGATATAGCCGGTATTAAAGAACAGGCCGGTGCCAATCACGCCGCCGAGCGACAGCATGATCAGATGGCGCGTTTTCATGGTGCGCTTCAGTTGCCCACCTTGTTGTTGTGTTGTGCTTTGCATTTTATTTTCTCACGCCAGCCCGCTTGCCCGGGCCATGATGCGTATAAACGTATAGACATCTAAACATCCAAAAGAAGAAGTGTTATACCGTGCCACCGCGAAAAAAGCAAAGCCGCTGCACCAGGTCGCGCGCCGACAGCGTGCAGCCTGCCCCATTTTTGCGCAGCGCCGGTGAGCGCGCCACGGGCTGGCGCCTCATCGCGGCGGACAACGTTCTGGCACTCTCTTTGCAGCCTGTCGTTCAGAACCTTTCTATCTGGCGAGGCAACACGTATGACAGAGCACACCACCACCTTAAAAAGAACGCTCGGCAGTTTTCGTTTATGGGGGATCGCCGTCGGACTGGTGATATCCGGGGAGTACTTCGGCTGGAGCTACGGCTGGTCGCAGGCGGGCACGATGGGGTTTATGGTCGTCGCCCTGGCGGTCGCCGCCATGTACTGCGCCTTTATTTTCAGCTTTACCGAGCTGACCACCGCCATCCCGCACGCTGGCGGCCCTTTCGCCTACGCCTACCGCGCCTTCGGGCCCACCGGCGGCTTTATCGCCGGTTTTGCCACTCTGATTGAATTCGTCTTCGCCCCGCCGGCCATCGCCATGGCCATCGGCGCCTACCTCAACGTGCAGTTTCCGGCGCTGGATCCGAAGTGGGTCGCCTGCGGCGCTTACGTGATCTTTATGACGCTCAATATCCTCGGCGTCGGTATCGCCGCCACCTTCGAGCTGATCGTCACCCTGCTGGCCATCTTCGAGCTGCTGGTGTTTATGGGCGTGGTCGCCCCCGGCTTCTCCTGGAGCCACTTCACCGCCAACGGCTGGGCGGGCGCGGAAAGCTTTAGCGGCCTGGCGCTACCGGGGATGTTCGCCGCCATTCCGTTCGCTATCTGGTTTTTTCTCGCCATTGAGGGGGCTTCCATGGCCGCCGAAGAGGCCAAAGATCCGCAGCGCACCATTCCGCGCGCCCTGGGCGGCGGCATTCTGACGCTGACGGTGCTGGCGATCGGCGTGATGGTCTTCGCCGGCGGCGTCGGCGACTGGCGCGCGCTGTCCAATATCAACGACCCGCTGCCTCAGGCGATGAAAACGGTGGTGGGCAACGGCAGCGGCTGGCTGCATATGCTGGTGTGGCTGGGGCTGTTTGGCCTCGTCGCCTCCTTCCACGGCATCATTATGGGCTACTCGCGGCAGATCTACTCCCTCGCCCGCGCCGGCTATCTGCCCGCCGGGCTGGCCTCCCTCAACCGCCGCACCCGCACCCCGCATCTGGCGATCCTCGCCGGCGGCGTGGTGGGTATCGCCGCGATCTTCTCCGACTCGCTGATCACCATCAGCGGCATGCCGTTGACCGCCTGCATCGTCACCATGTCGGTATTTGGGGCTATTGTTATGTATATCACTTCCATGGCGGCGCTGTTCAAACTGCGCCGTAGCGAGCCGAAGCTGATCCGTCCGTTCCGCGCGCCGCTCTACCCGCTGGCGCCGGCCTTTGCCCTCGGCATGGCGGTGATCTGCCTGGTGGCGATGGTCTGGTATAACCTGCTGCTGGCGCTGATTTTCGCGGCGATGATGCTCGGCGGCTACCTGTGGTTCCGCAAAACCGCAGCGGCCCGTGAACGGGCGCCAGTGGATCCTCAACTGCGCACGGTCTCCTGAGGAGGCGGCATGTATAAAACCACGCTATCGGGCCAGGTATGGCGCTTTGATAGTCTGAAAACGCTGATGGCGAAAGCGTCGCCGGCCCGCTCCGGCGACGCCCTGGCGGGCGTTATCGCCCACTCGGCCGAAGAGCGGATGGCGGCGAAAATGACCCTCGCCGAGGTGCCGCTGACCGACATTCTCGACAACCCGCTTATCCCCTACGAGCAGGACGAAGTGACCCGCCTGATCCTCGACACCCATGATGCGCAGGGCTTTGCCGCCCTGCGTCACCTGACGGTCGGCGATTTCCGCGACTGGCTGCTGGACGATGCCACCGATACCGCCACGCTGCAGCGGGTCGCCCGCGCTATCACCCCGGAGATGGCGGCGGCGGTAAGCAAGCTGATGCGCAATCAGGATCTGATCCTCGCCGCCAGCAAGTGTCAGGTGGTGACGCGCTTTCGCAACACCATCGGCCTGCCCGGCCACCTCAGCGTGCGCCTGCAGCCCAATCATCCCACCGATGACCTGAAAGGCATCGCCGCCAGTATGCTCGACGGACTGCTGTACGGCGCCGGGGATGCAGTGATCGGCATCAACCCGGCCAGCGACAGCTTACCGGTGCTGGCGCAGCTGAACGTGATGCTGGACGATATTATCCAGCGCTTCGCCATTCCCACCCAGTCCTGCATTCTGACCCACGTCACCAATACGCTGCAGCTGATTGAGCGCGGCGCGCCGGTGGATCTGGTGTTTCAGTCGGTGGCGGGAACCGAAGCGGCCAACAGCGGCTTCGGCATCAACCTTGCCATGCTGCAGGAGGCCCGCGAGGCGGCCCTCAGCCTCGGTCGCGGCACCCTCGGCAACAATGTAATGTATTTTGAGACCGGCCAGGGGAGCTGCCTGTCGGCCAACGCCCACCACGGCGTCGACCAGCAGACCTGCGAGGCGCGGGCCTACGCCGTCGCCCGCCACTTTGAACCGCTGCTGGTCAATACGGTGGTCGGCTTTATCGGTCCGGAGTACCTCTACGACGGTAAGCAGATTATTCGCGCCGGGCTGGAGGATCACTTCTGCGGCAAGCTGATGGGCCTGCCGATCGGCTGCGACGTCTGCTATACCAACCACGCGGAAGCGGATCAGGATGATATGGACACCCTGCTGACCCTGCTGTGCGCCGCCGGGCTCACCTTCCTGATCGGCGTGCCAGGGGCGGACGATATCATGCTTAATTACCAGAGCACCTCGTTCCATGATGCGCTCTACGCCCGTCGTCTGCTGGGCTTAAAGCATGCCCCGGAGTTCGCCGACTGGCTGGCGAAGATGCAAATTATCGATCCGCTCGGCGCGCTGCGGCTCACCGATGCCCGCCATCCGCTGCTGTCCGTTCTGCCGCAAGGAGCCCCCGTATGAACCGTCCCGACGCCTGGAACCCGCTGCGTGAATTTACCGATGCGCGGATCGCCCTGGGCCGCAGCGGCGCCAGCCTGCCGACCCGCGAAGTCCTTAACTTTGGTCTGGCCCACGCCAGAGCGCGGGACGCCATTCATCAGCCGTTCGCCAGCCAGCAGCTGGTGGCGCCGCTGGCGGCGCTCGGCCTCGACACCCTGACGGTGCACAGCGCCGCGCCGGACCGTCATACCTATCTGCGGCGCCCGGATCTCGGGCGTCAGCTCGCCGACGAGAGTCGCGCCGACCTCGCCGCCAGCGGCGTCCGCCCCGCCGACCTGCTGCTGGTGATCGGCGACGGCCTCTCTTCCTGGGCGGTAGAGCGTCAGGCGGTGCCGTTGATCCGCGCCCTGCTGCCCTGGCTGCAGACGCTGGGGATCGGCCTGGCGCCGGTGGTGCTGGCCCATCAGTCGCGGGTGGCGCTGGGGGATGATATTGGCGAAACCCTGAAAGCCCGCGCGGTGGCGATCCTGATTGGCGAACGACCGGGCCTCTCCTCGCCGGACAGCCTCGGCGTCTACCTCACCTGGCAGCCCCATCGGCAGCGGCTGGAGTCAGAGCGCAACTGTATCTCCAATATTCGCCCGGAAGGGCTGAGCCATGACGCCGCCGCCTTTAAACTGGCCTGGCTGCTGGAGCAGGCTTTTTTACGACGGCTTACCGGCGTGCGCCTGAAAGATGAAAGCGATAATCCGGCGCTGCATGGAAAAATAAAACCATTGACCCCTTTAAAATAATAAGTCACGCGAGCCGAAGAATAGATTTTTAATATTACCTGGCGCACCTGAATATTATATTCGGGTGCGCTGAAATCGCCCGGCGGCGCTTCGCTGGCGCGAGCCTGTGGAAACCGTCCAACCGGTTTATATTGCTTTTTTTCCAGGCCGGATAAGGCGCCAGCCGCCACCTGGGAAAATACGTTCAGCGTATCAAAAGCCGTGTTGTCACCAGCCTTATGCCCTTGCCTGCAGGTAATAAGAATATTGCATGAGTAAAAACGAAACGGACGTTGTAAGGTAATTCAGCGCCTTAAAAAATACCCGTCATACTTTAAGTTGCATGTGCGTTGACTGCGTTCTCTCCCCCCAGTCACTGACTTCTGCAAGCGTCTGGGGACTCGCTCACATGCCGCCTTCATGCGACTCGAATTATTTAGGGTATATATCTCGTTATCTATTCAACATAACAGCCAATAATTCGCCAGATACGCTGGCGAATTATTCCTCAATGTTATGCAGTCATTGATGGTTAAAGATAAATAATCGACCGACGGAGAAATACCAATGAAATCGTTTTCCGGGAAAGCGTCTTTAATGGCCACGCTGGTAGCCGCGCTGGCCGGCGCGAGCAGCGCGCAGGCAGCGGAAATTAAAATCGGGGTGGTATTACCCCTGAGCGGCGCCCTCAGCGGCTATGGTCAGCCGTCGCAGAAAGGGCTGGACATTATTCAGACCATCACCCCGACGTTAAAAAATGGCGATACCATCAAGCTTATCGTTATCGATGATAAAAGCGACAAAGTCGAAGCGGCCAACGCCATGCAGCGGCTGGTCTCCAGCGATAAAGTGGATGCCGTGATCGGGGAAGTTACCTCCTCCAACACCCTGGCGATGACCAAGATCGCCGACGACAGCAAAACGCCGCTGGTCTCCTCCACCGCCACCAACGACCGCGTCACCCGCAACCATCCGTACGTCAGCCGGGTCTGCTTCTCGGACAGCTTCCAGGGGGTGGTCGGGGCCAATCTGGCCTCCCGCGATCTGAAAGCCAAAACCGCCGCCATCGTGTTTGACAGTAGCAACGATTACTCCGTCGGCCTGGCGAAAGCGTTCCGCACCCAGTTCCTGAAAAACGGCGGCACCATTCCCATCGAGGTACAGGCCCCGGGCGGCAGCAAGGACTTTAAAGCCCAGCTGGCGAGCGTCAAGGCGAAGAATGTCGACATGATTTATATGCCGATCTACTACACCGAAGGGGCGCTGATTGCCGTGCAGTCAAAACAGCTGGGGCTCAACAAACCGGTGGTCGGCGGCGACGGTCTGGCCGCGGATCAGGTCTTCTTCGATGTGGGTAAAGACGCGGTCAACGGCTATATGACCACCGATTACTACTCGCCGAACGCCAAAGAGCAGACCCCGGCCGGGGAAACCTTCATCAAAGCCTGGGAAGCCAAATACCAGCAGCCGACCCATACCTGGGGCGCTATGGCGGCGGACGCCTATAACGTTATCGTCAACGCCATGAACCAGTGCAGCGATCCCCACGATCGGGTCTGCGTGAATGAAAAAATCCGCGCCACCAAAGATTTCCAGGGCGTGACCGGCACGCTGACGTTACAGAACGGCGACGCCATTCGCAGCGCGGTCATCAACGAAGTGAAAGATGGCAAGCTGGCGTTTCGTACCGTGGTTAACCCTTAAGTTGTGACGAGGCTACAAAATGGACGGCGCCATTTTTCTCCAGCAAGTGGTCAATGGAATGAGTCTTGGGGGCATGTACGCCCTGATTGCCATCGGTTATACGATGGTTTATGGCGTGCTAAGGCTGATCAACTTCGCCCATGCGGACGTGATGATGGTCGGCGCGTTTAGTACGCTGTTTTTATTTTCTTCGGTTGGGCTACCCTTCGGGGTAGCCGTTTTCCTGACTCTCGGGCTGTGCGGCCTGTTTGGCATGCTGATTGACCGGGTCGCCTATCGTCCGCTGCGCCAGGCCTCGAAAATTTCCATGCTGATCACCGCCATCGGCGTCAGCTTCTTCCTCGAAAACCTGTTTAACGTGCTGTTTGGCGGCAGCTCGCGCTTCTTCTCCGCCCCTGACTTTTTCAACCAGACCCGGGCCTTCGGCAGCGTCATCATTACCAACGTGGCGTGGATTGTGCCGCTGATCACCGTCCTGCTGCTGCTGGCGATCCTCTGGCTGCTGTACCGCACCCGCTATGGAATGGCGATCCGCGCGGTAGCCTTTGACGTCAACACCGTGCGTCTGATGGGCATTGACGCCAACCGGATCATCTCCCTGGTCTTCGCCCTCGGCAGCAGCCTCGCGGCGCTCGGCGGCGTGTTCTACTCCATCAGCTACCCGACGATCGATCCCCTGATGGGCGTGCTTATCGGCCTGAAGGCCTTCGCCGCCGCCGTGCTGGGCGGGATCGGCAGCGTCACCGGCGCGGTGCTGGGCGGCTTTATCCTCGGTTTTACCGAGGTGGTCGCGGTGGCGATCTTCCCCGAACTGGGCGGCTATAAAGACGCTTTCGCCTTCCTGTTCTTGATTCTGGTCCTCTTGTTCCGCCCGGTCGGCATTATGGGCGACGAACGTCTGGAAAGGAGCCGTTTCTGATGCTCAACGCGACGACCACCGCCGGGGCGCAGCTGCGCAACCTGGCCATTATTGTCATCTGTATCGCGCTGCTGGCCGGAATCAACGTGGTTTTCAATGACTACATTGTTCGCGTCATCAGCACCATTTTTATCTTTATGATCCTCGCGGTCAGCTACAACCTGATCAACGGCGTGACCGGCCAGCTGTCGCTGGAGCCGAACGGCTTCGTGGCGGTGGGCGCCTACGTCACCGCCCTGCTGATCCTCTCCAGCGACAGCAAGGTAGACATGTTTGAAATGGCCGCCCCCAGCCCGTGGATCCTCAGCCTGCACGCGGGCTTCCTCCCCGCCCTGCTGATAAGCGGCCTGTGCGCGGCGGCGCTGGCGGTGTGCCTCGCCGTGCCGGTCTTCCGGGTGCGCGGCGACTACCTGGCCATCGTCACCCTCGGCTTCGGGTTTATCATCAAGATCCTCGCCATTAACAACCCGCAAATCACCAACGGCGCCATCGGGCTGAACGATATTCCGCAGCAGCCGCATCTCCTGTTCTGGTGCGGCCTGTTCGCCCTGCTGGCTACCGGCATGATCCTCCAGCTGGTGTGGTCGAAGTATGGCCGGATGATGAAAGCCATTCGCGACGATGAAGATGCGGCGATCGCCATGGGGGTCAACACCTTCCGCATTAAAACCTGCGCCTTCGCCACCAGCGCCTTCTTCGAAGGGATCGGCGGCGGTCTGCTGGCTTCGCTGCTGACCACCATTTCCCCGGGGCTGTTCGACTTTATGCTCACCTTCCAGCTGCTGATTATTATCGTCCTCGGCGGGCTCGGCAGCACCACCGGCGCCCTGCTCGGCACCGTGCTGGTGGTCGGCAGCGGCGAGTGGCTGCGCTTTCTCGACCAGCCGCTGCAGTTCTTCGGTCATGATCTCGGCGCCTATCCGGGCCTGAGAATGGTGGTCTTCTCCCTGCTGCTGCTGATCATCATGCTTTTCGCCCGCGAAGGGCTGCTGGGGAAAAAAGAGATTTGGCAGATGGGAAGAAGGAACAGCAGCTATGGCGGAAAATAAAATCATCCTGCAGGTGCAGGACGTCACCATGCAGTTTGGCGGCCTGCGGGCCATCGACAACGTCAGCTTCCATGTTGACGAAGCGGAGATCTTTGGCCTTATCGGCCCGAACGGCGCGGGCAAAACGACCCTGTTTAACGTCATCACCGCCAACTATAAGCCCACCAGCGGCAGCGTCACCCTCGCGGGCGCCTCGCTGAAGGGGCTAAAGCCCAACCAGGTGGTCAACGCCGGGATCGCCCGCACCTTCCAGAATATCCGGCTGTTTAACTCGATGACGGTGCTGGAGAACGTGATGGTTGGACTCGACCGCGCCAGCCGCTACTCGCTGCTGGAGGCGGCCCTGCACATTGGCCGCTATTTTCCGGCCGAGCGGGCGGCGAAGGCCAAAGCGATGGCCATTCTGGAAGACATCGGCATCGCCCACTTCGCCCATATGCAGGCCACGAACCTGAGCTATGGCAACCAGCGCAAAGTGGAGATCGCCCGCGCGCTGGCCACCTCGCCGAAGCTGCTGCTGCTCGATGAGCCGGCCGCCGGGATGAACCCGAAGGAGACCGAGGATCTGGCGGAGCTGATCTTCCGCATGCGCCATGACTATCAGCTCAGCGTCCTGTTAATCGAGCACGATATGCCCTTCGTCAACCGTCTGTGCGAACGGGTGATGGTCCTGGAGTATGGTAAGCCATTGTTCAGCGGCCTGATGGCCGAGGCGATCCAGCATCCGGACGTCATTTCCGCTTATCTGGGAGAAGCCAATTATGCTTAACGCCAGAGAACTGAAGGTCTTTTACGGCGTGATCCAGGGGTTGAAAGGCGTCGATATCGATGTTTATGACCGGGAGATCGTCACCCTGATCGGCAGCAATGGCGCCGGTAAAACCTCTACCCTCAATGGGATCGTCAACCTGGTGCGCTCCAGCGGGCGCGTCAGCTTCCTCAACGACGATATCTCGCGCAGCCAGACCCACCAGATCGTACGTCGCGGGCTGGCGCTGGTGCCGGAGGGACGCCGGGTCTTTACCAACCTGACCATCGAAGAGAACCTGCGCATGGGCGCTTACAATAATCTCGCCGGCTACACCCGCCTGCGCGATCGTATGTACGCCCTTTTTCCACGGCTCAAGGAGCGGCGCCATCAGATGGCGGGCACCATGAGCGGCGGCGAGCAGCAGATGCTGGCCATCGCCCGGGCGCTGATGAGCGAGCCGGTGTTATTGATGCTGGATGAACCAAGCCTCGGGCTGGCGCCGAAAATTGTCGGCGAGCTGTTCGGCATCATTAAGCAACTGCGCGATGAGAATATGACGGTGCTGCTGGTGGAGCAGAATGCGACGGCCGCGCTGGCGATCGCCGATCGGGCGTATGTCCTGGAGAATGGCCGGATCACCTTGTCAGGCGCGGCGCGGGAGATGCTGACTAACCCGGAAATTAAGCGGATGTATCTGGGGGGATAAGGGTGGTTAAAACTGCCTGGGCTGCGGCGGCGCCTCCTGCGATGCCGCAACCTCAGGCAGTCTCTTGCTACACAAAGCACACCTCGTTCCAGTAGGCTTCTCGCGTCCTGCGTCGCTCAGTATGTCTTATCATGACGGAACCACCGGGTTTCCACGTTGCCAATGTCCACGCCGTAGAGGCTGGCCACCGGCAGGATCGCCTCCATGACGCGTTGAGTATCTTGCTGTCCGGCTTCACCGTTGGACAAAAAAGCCAGCCAGCCCGTTAACCGTTGCCACAATGCCACTTTCGTTTTCTCCTCTGTCGGGAAGCGAATCGCCTGGGTCTATTTCAACCACAGTTGGCCGGGCGCGGGAAATATTAATTCCGAATTTGCAATCCTGGCTGGCGCATATTACGCCCGGTCCTGTCACCCTCACCCTCTCTCCGGAGGGAAAGAGGACCGCCCGGCACTCGTGACTGTGCCGGTAAAACGCTACCAGCGCATAAAGAATACCCACAGGTTTGTTAAGTTCTTTTTCGTTATAGATAAGAATTTTTTCTTCTTTGCCGCCGACGGGGAATGTGTGGGAGCGTGATGTCCACAAAACAAAACAGGGATTCAGGGGAAAAAATATGCGCAACAAAACCACAAAAATCGCACTGGCGCTGGGTATGCTGCTGCTCGCCTCGCAGGCGCAGGCCGACCAGCTGGCTGACATCAAAGCCGCCGGCGTCGTGAAAGTCGCCACCTTTGACGCCAATCCGCCGTTCGGCTCCGTGGACGCCAAAACCCACCATATCGTCGGCTACGACGTCGACTTTGCCCAGGCGCTGGCGAAAGCGCTCGGCGTCAAACTCGAACTGGTGGCCACTAATCCGGCCAACCGTATTCCGCTGCTGCAGTCCGGCAAAGCCGACCTGATCGTCGCCGACATTACCATCACCCCGGAGCGGGCCCAGGTTATTGATTTCTCAACGCCGTATTTCGTCACCGGCCAGCAGTTCCTCGTGCCGGCCGGCTCTCCGGATAAGCTTGATGAGTACAGCAAAGCGCGCATCGGCGCGGTGAAAGGCACCACCGGCGAACAGGCGCTGCACCAGCGTTTCCCGCAGGCTCGCGTCCTCTCCTATGACGATATTCCGCTGGCCCTGACCGCCCTGCGCAACGGCAACGTGCAGGCCATCACCCAGGACAGCACCATCCTTGCCGGTCTGCTGGCGGAAGCGCCGGATAAAGCCAAGTTTAAAATTCTGCCCGACCTGCTCAGCAAAGAAGAGATTGGCGTGGGGGTGAAGAAAGGCGAACCGGCCCTGCTGAAGGCCGTCAACGATGAGCTGGTGAAGCTGGAGAAAACCGGCGAAGCCGCGAAAATTTACGATGTCTGGTTTGGCCCTGCCACTAAAACGCCGCAGCCGCGCGCCTTTACCATAGAAGCGAAATAATATGTTCTCGGGTTTATTCTCCCACTCCGCGGCTCCGGCCGCGGATTTTTCACGTCTGCAGCGCGCCAGCATTACCTTTCGTGAGGTGGCCAAGCGCTACGGCGATCATCAGGTGCTTAACGCCATCAACCTGCAGGTCGATCCCGGCGAAGTAGTGGCGATCCTCGGCCCTTCCGGATCGGGAAAATCGACGCTGATCCGCCTGATCAACCAGCTCGAATCCTTAAGCGGCGGCGAGATCCTGATCGACGGCAAACCCACCAGCCGGCTGAGCGGCAGCGCCTTGCGCCAGCTGCGCAGCCGTGTCGGCTTTGTCTTCCAGCAGTTCAACCTTTACGCCCACCTGACGGCGCAGGAGAACATCACGCTGGCGCTGGAGCGCGTCCACGGCTGGGGAAAAAGCGCGGCACAGGAGCGGGCGCTGGCGCTGCTGCGTCAGGTCGGGCTGGAGGAGAAAGCGCAGCAGATGCCGGCGCAGCTCTCCGGCGGCCAGCAGCAGCGGGTGGCGATCGCCCGCGCCCTGGCCTCCTCGCCGCAGATTATCCTGTTCGATGAGCCCACTTCGGCGCTCGACCCGGAGATGATCGGCGAAGTGCTGCAGGTGATGAAAAACCTCGCCCACAGCGGGATCACCATGCTGGTGGTGACCCACGAGATGCAGTTTGCCCGCGAAATTGCCGACCGGGTGGTGTTTATCGACGGCGGCGACATTCTCGAGGTCGCCCCGCCGGCTGAGTTTTTCGCCCATCCGCAGCATGCCCGCGCGCGGCGTTTTCTGCAGAAGGTGCTGGATCCGCTGCACCAGGAGAGCCTCGAGTGACGCCGATGCTTGACTGGCACGGCGTCCTGAGCGGACAGCCGTTGCAATGGATTATCTCTGGTTTTCTCACCACCGTCTGGGTCAGCGTCGCCGGGATCCTGCTCGCCACCCTGCTGGCGGTTCTGCTGCTGGCCCTGCGTCTCGGCGGCGGCCGCGCGGGGCGCGGGCTGGTGGCCGCGTGGGTCTCGCTGTTTCGCAACACCCCGCTGCTGGTCCAGCTGCTGTTCTGGTACTTTGCCGCCTGGAACCTGCTGCCGCTGGCGGTGAAGAACGTGGTGAACGACGAGCACGCCTGGTCCATTCTGCCGGGCAACGTCTGGTGGCTGACGCCGGAGTTCCTCTGCTCAATGTGGGGGCTGGGGGTCTTTACCTCCGCCTTTCTGGTGGAAGAGATCGCCTCCGGACTGCGCGCCGTCAGCCACGGGCAGCGGGAAGCCGCGCTGTCGCAGGGCTTTACGCCGTGGCAGGAGCTGCGCTTTATCCTTCTGCCGCAGGGGCTGGCCAACGCCTGGCAGCCGATTGTCGGCCAGTATCTCAACCTGATGAAACTCTCATCGCTGGCCAGCGGCATCGGCTTTGCGGAACTGACCTATCAGGTGCGGCAGATTGAGAGCTATAACGCGCACGCCCTGGAGGCTTTTGCCGTCGGCACCGCGCTGTATCTGGCGCTGGGGGTGGCGATGGGCGTGGCGCTAACGCGTCTCGGCCCGGGAAGAAAACTGCAACGGAGCGCCCAACATGAACGCTAATCTGGCGGTGATCGCCGATAACCTTGATTACCTGCTGTGGGGCCGGCTGGCGGAGGGCCAGCCCGGCGGCGTGGCCCTGACCCTGCTGATGGCTATCGGCGCCACGCTGCTGGCGCTGCCGGGAGGCATTGCGCTGGCGGGCCTGGCCTGGCGCTACGGCGGGCTGACGCGGCGTCTGCTGTTTCTGTGGGCGGAAATTATCCGCGGCATCCCGCTGATATTTGTCATCTTCTGGCTGTGGTATCTGCTGCCGATGCTGACCGGCGGCGATCTGCCCGGCGCGGTGACCGTGACCCTGGCGCTGGCGTGGTTTACCGCCGCCTCGGTGATGCACTCGGTGCTGGCGGGGCTGCAGTCGCTGCCGAAAGGTCAGTATGAGGCGGCGCTGACCCAGGGCTTCGCCCCCGGGCAAACGCTGCGCCTGGTGCTGCTCCCGCAGGCGCTGCGCAACGTTCAGCCGTCGCTGGTGGGGATCTTTATCGGCCTGCTGAAGGACACTTCGCTGGCGTTTATCGTCAACGTCCCGGAGCTGACCACCGTGGCCGGCCAGGTCAACAACCGGGTGCAGATCTATCCCCTGGCGATCTTCGTCTTCACCGGCGCGGTGTACTACCTGCTGTGCTGCGGTCTGAGCCTGCTGGCCAGCCGGCGCTTTACCCGCCGCGCGACCGCCGGATAAGGTTCACTCCGCAGGGCGGGGCTTCAGCGGGCAGGTATCGCTGATCTTAATAAATTTGTCGTTATAGACCAGATAGTGGTTCCCCGGCTGGCGCAGCGCCGGCTGGCGAACCACGTCCCCGGGACGCAGATACCACGCGTCCCCCTCCTCTTCGGTCGAATCGCATCCTGGCTTAATCAGCAGCTTAAACCAGGTATTGCCGGTATTGCTCACCGTCCCGGCCACCTTATCGAAAGACCATTTAAACTGCACCTCGCGCGGGCGCACCACCAGAATGGTATCCATCACCACCACCGGCTCCATGCTGACCTCGCCGCCGGTCGGGCTGCGCCTCGTCAGGTTGCGGGTGGGGATTTCGCGAAACGAGACCCGATAATAGCGCTCGCGATTGTCCCGCGGGCCATGATAGTAAAATTTGAAGTATTCGCTCTCCCCGGCCTGCAGCGCCAGCTGACGGGGGGCGAACAGCAGCTCGCCATCCACCGGCCGGGAGCGCACTTCGCTGCCGCCCGGGCGATCGATGGCGCTGACGGCGATGCGGTACAGCCGCGCGCTTTTATTGTTGTTCACCACCCGTTTGCTGGCGAAATCCGCTTCAGCCGGCAGGGAAAAGGTCAGGTTGCCGACCGAGATAGCCTGCGCCAGCGGAGCCACCATCAGGCAGCCCACCGTCAGCAGGGCCTTAGTTAATGTTGCGCCACGTCGCCTGGACATGAATCTCTCCTGAAGCGCTGACTTCGCCAAACCAGCCGTTATCGTCTACCGTCCGCAGCGAAATGGCGTTATCCATCGGAATCGAGAATTTCACCGTGGTCTTATCCATCTGCCCCACTTCGCCGGAGATATCGGTCCACGGCGTGGTCAGCCACAGCGCATCGGTCATATCCCGCCAGCTGTCATCGCACCCGGCGTCGTAGGTCTGCGTCGCGCCGCTGCGAGTGATAAAAGAGAGCGTCGCCGGGAACGGCACTTTCGCCGTACCGTCATCGGAGCTAAAGAGACAGTAGGAGCGCCCGCCAATCACCTGCGCCGGTCCGGTCACTTTGATCAGCACTTCGTCGGCGGCCGTTTTACCGCTGGTGGTGACGATGTAGCCGAAATCGAGCGCCGGTTCGCCGCTGCCGACATACCCCTCCCGCGACGGCACCGAGGTATATTCGTCGGAGATAATGCTGATGCTGAAATCACGAGGCTTGATAATCAGCGTATTGGAGGTGGAAAACTCATACCAGCCTGACTCCGGCGAGGTGGTGTTCTGGAAGCGAAAGTTGAACAGATCCTTGGTATTGATATCGCTGATCCCGAGATTCACCATCTGCTTAAAGAAGTTGCTGGAGAAGAACACATAGATTGCGTCTGAGCTCTTCATCTCGTTGAAGGTGTAGTAATAGGCGGTATTGCTCACCGGCTTCCATGAGCTGCCGTTGAGGCTGAACTGCATATCGTACGCCCCGACGGCCGAGGCCAGCGACGAGTTGGCGATCGCCGGGAAAATATGGATCGAGGTGTTGCTTAACCCATTGGTCTGCAAGGTATAGTTGACCATCTTACAGCTTAATCCTGAGCGGCTGCCGATGGTCTGCGTCCGGCAGTCGGCGTTCCCTTCCCCGAGCGTCGGCACGCCATCGCTGTTGATAAACACCTCCGCCAGCGAGTGGGTGTTTATCAACCGCAGGCTCGCGGCTTTGGTGTGGGTGACGTTGCGCACATACCAGTTGCCGGAGGCCTGATCCTTACAGCGCGCGCCGCTGCTGGCGTCGTAGTTCACCGAGGTCTGGCAGGCATTGATGGTCATCGTGAAGCTGCCGCCGACCGGCATCTGTTGCAGATACTGATAGAAGGCGTCCGACATCATACCGTGCATCCATTTCGCGCCGCCGCTGGTCACCGTCGCGCCATAGAACCCGCTGGCGTCGGTGGTTTGCGGCAGGATCAGACTGGTGGCCATATCGCACCCGGCGTACCAGTTGATGCAGCGCAGGCCGGTTAAGGGGTGCGAAACCGGCGAGTTTTCCAGCCACATATCAAACTTCCAGTTGGCATTGAGCCCGGTATTGTAGCCGTTATCGATATAGCCGAGACTCTGCTGATAGATGGTCCCGGAGCCGGTGTATTTTAAGCCGGTCCAGCGGTTGGCGCCGGTCATGCGCGGATCCAGCGCCCCGCCGGGGGTGACGAAAAAGTTGTCGTCGGCGTTGTTTTCCACAAACACAAACTCGCGCGCCGGCGCATCCGACCAGGTGGTCTTCGACACCGCCGCCCTGAGCGCGGCCGCCGGCCAGAGCAGCGCGAGGATCGCCAGGGCGATTAAAGGGTTAACTTTCATTCTCTTCTCCTGTCTGCTGCGCCGCCGCCCACGACGAGAGGCCGCTGCAAACCACATCCCCCACCCAGACGGCGCCGCGCGCCTGGCTGAGCTCCAGCGCCACTTCGCAGGTTTTATTGCCGCCGTAGCTGAAATCGATCGTGGGATATTTCTTATCCACATCCATGACAAATTCGCCGTTTTCATCGGTGCGGGTACGGCCGATATGGTTGTTAATCCGCGCATTAGCCAGCAGCGTGCCGTCTTCCGCCCGAATACGACCGGAGACGGTGACCATCTGCTTCACCTCAGGCTCAATCACCGCCACGTTGCCGGGATAGAGGGTCAGATGACTCTTGCGCCCGCTGACGATGTCGTAACTGTCGAGCGAGTTTTTGCTGTTTTGCAGCTCCACCTCATAGCGGCCATAGGGTGAGAGCGGCAGATAGTTACGCTTGCCGCTGAGCGGGAAGATCCGCCCGTTGACCCTGGCGCTGATCTGACCGTCATCCTCCAGCCCGGTGTTGAAGATCACCCCGGCGTTGCCGTCGGTTCGTCCGCTGGCGGCGATGTTTTTGCCCTGCCAGCCGACGCTGCCGCTGGCGGTGAGGTTGGTGTTGACGTAGCCGTCCGCCGCGCTGTTGACGTTCAGCGTGCCGCTGGCGTAGCGGGCGTCGAACTGGGCATACGCCCCGCCGCTGAGGGTTTTGTCATCCCCGGTATCGCCGGAGATGGCCCGCGACAGATTGGCGCCGATGGTGCGAATGGTGCCTTCATCAAACTGCTTGCGCGCTGAGAGGTTAGCCATGGTGTAGCCGTTCTGATGGGTCATCCCGGCGCTGAACCAGTTGCCCAGCGGCAGCGACAGATCGAGGGCGATATACTTCCCGGTGTTGGCGCTGCTGTCGCCATTGTTATAGCGCTGGATCCCTGCCCGCAGGCCGAGCGATCCAAAGGCGCCGCTGTAGACCGTCTGATAGTAATCCGCGGTGTAGTAATGGCTGTTGTAGCGACGGTCATCGTTGTAGCTGACGCTGAACGTCCCCAGCTTCGACCACAGCGCGTTGAGGTTGAGGGTGCCGCCGATCGCCCGGTTGTCGGCATCGCTGCGCCGCAACTGATCGCCAATGCGGGTTCTCTCCTGGTTGACCCACACTGAACTAAAGCCCCCCGGCAGCGTGGCGCTGATGCTGCCGACGCTGCTCCACGAGCTGTCGCTGGCCAGCATATTTTGCAGGTTAACGTTGATCGACTCGCCCAGCGGCAGCGTCAGGCGGGTTTCTCCCACCGCCTGGTTGTCGTAGCCATAGCCCGTTGCCGCCCAGCTCAGGGTGCTGAGCGACCCGGAGGCCGAGAGGCCCGCCAGCCAGCTCTCTTTCGCCGGCCGGGTCTTTTTCCCGCTCTCCGACCAGCGATCCATATGAAAACTGCCGCCCCACACCTGCCACGCCAGCGGCGCGCCGGCGCCGCGTCCCCGGCTGAACAGCTTATTGACCCGCTGGGTGCGTTTGCTGACCACCCGCCCGTTGACGATCACCTCCACCTCCACGTCGTAAATACCGTACGGCAGGCCGCGGGTATCCACTTCATGGTTCCCCATGGCGAAGTTCTGGACGCTCAGCAACCGGCCGTCACGAGTGAGATGCACCTCGCCCGCCGCCGGCAGAAAGGCGATCACCGGCGTGGCGGACTGGCTGTTGTCGAAGACGGTGGAGCTGGCCTGGTTCCCCCAGGAAAGGCCGTAAATCTTGCCCGCCGAAATAGCGGTCATCGGCCCCAGGGACTGCAGGTTCCAGGTGTCAAGCATCCCGCCGGCAAAGCGGTGGCCGGCGAAATCGCGTTCATACATGGCCTTATATAATTCACTGTCCTGCTGACCGCTGCCGATCCCGTACAGTGAGCCGTCGAGCACCACATGATGCTCACGCAGCGCCGTGACGTTGTTCAGCGACAGATAGCTGGAGGTGTTGCTCCCGCCGTTGCGCATCTGGTTGTTATAAACGCCGAGGTTATAGCTCAGGTTGCTGCTGAGGGCGTTGACGCTCGACTGGCCGATGTCTTCGCTGCGCGAGCGCAGCACGGTGCCCAGCGCCTCGCGCTTGACCACCAGCTGCAGCAGCAGCTGGCGCAGGCTGAGATCCAGCTGCGCGCTGTCGGTCAGCGTGATGGTGAGCGCCTCGCTGAACGGGGCGTTGGCGAGGCCAGTCAGCTGCTGGCGGGTCTGTTCGCTGACGCTGGCGTTACCCTCATTGTCCTCCAGCCGGATCTGCCGAACGCGCAGCTGGCCGCCGTCCAGCCAGATAAAGGCGCTGCCGATCCGCTGATCGTCCCGGGTGTCCTGGCTGCCGGCAAGATGAATATAGAGCGGAACGCTCATGCCGTCCTGCAGCGCCTGGCTGAAGGCCTGCGGAATAATCACCCCGCCAATCTGCTGCGCCCCTGGGGCAGCCGCGCTGGCGTCGGGCTGAACGAACAAAAAAAACATGCCGAAGGCAAGCCGTGTTTTCAGTCCTGGGGAAATCCGTTGTAGAGGCATCGTCGTTATCCATCTGCACAGCTGTCTATTTCACGGGAACAAACTGCTCACCCTGCCAAAGCGCAACCCGTCCTTTTTTATCCGCCGTGTCCACGCGCGTAAAACGGCGTGATTTACCCGGCATCAGGTAGTAGTTCTCTTTACACTCCTTTCCCTCGGCGGCCTTCAGGCAAGGGCCGTAGGCGAGGATCCGCAGCGTCGCGTTCCCGGTGTTGGTCAGGGAGCCGTTGGCGTACTGAAAGCGGTAGTTCACCTGCCGGGGCGCCACCACCAGGATGGTGCCGATGCGGGCGGAAGCGGTGGCCACCGCGCTGCGGGTGGCGTTATCGCGCTGGGCATCGCTGAGCGCCTGGTCGAACCAGACAATGCGGTAATAGCGCTCTTTGTCATCCGCCGGGCCTTTGTAGAAGAAGCGGATCACATCGCTGGCCTGGGCGGGTAACAGCAGGCTGGCGGGAGTGAGCAGCACCTCATCCGGTTTATCCATCGGGATAACCTGTCCGTCATCCAGCGGGGAAGAGAGCCGTTCGAGATGGATATTGATCAGCCGGCCGCTGTCGGTGCTGTTCTTGATCGTTTTGCTCAGCGTGCTGCTGCCGCTGTTCATAAAAGATGAGATATCGCCGACATCCAGCGCCTGCGCCGGCGATACTCCGGCAAGCAGCAGCCCGAGGGCCAGAAGGTGCTTTTTCATAACAATTCCGTCCGTGAAAAAAGCAGGGGGAGCCCCCCCTGCTGGTGCATCAGAAGGATCAGCTGGTCCAGGTGGCGTCGAACTGGACGCTAACGTCGCCGCTCCAGATCCCTTCCGGCAGGGTGCTGTAATCGGTCACGGCGGTGGTGCCGTCAGTGGTGCCGCTGATGATAGAGAAGGTGAAACCATCCTGCGCGGTGGTGCGACCGCTGGCGTTGTAGCCATTAGCCAGCGCGCTGAGGTTGCCGCCCAGAATGTTGTTGGCGGTATCGATCATCACGGTATCACCGGTTTTTTCCACCGCTGCGCCGTTATAATCCACGCCCACGCTCAGCGTGGAGCCGGAGGTATCCAGCTGGGTTAAGGTGTTGGTGATAAGACGCGAGGTCAGCTTAAAGGCGGTCGCCGTTGCGTCACCCTCAATTGCCACGTCAAACAGACCTTTCTGTGAGTTAAAACCTTTCACGCCTTCGGCATACTGGAACGCCAGGCTGCCGAGCGGGGTGACGACCAGTTTGCTGGTGGTGTCTTTTTTGGCGGTCGCAGACCAGGTCGCTACAGCCTGAGCCGTTACGTCAGCAGCCTGCGCCACACCCATACCGGTAAACGCCGTTACCAGAGCTATTGCCAGAACCTTTTTTTTCATCGCTTTTTCTTCCTGAGTTGAATTAAGGACATGATGTCCCGGTGAACCATTCAAAAATTAACTTGCCTGGGTGTTACTGAACTAACTTATATATTTTGGAATACAGCTTGGCCTCAGCATTGCGCCGATGGGTATACACTGTCTTCACGCTACAATTTTCAATTCTGGCGATCGATTTCGGCTGCATGCCCTGGGCGGTCATGCGGATAATTTTCATTTCCCGGTCTGTAATTTTATCTTTCTTAATATCTTTACGGAGAAACCTGCCATTAATCACATAGGCCAGCTCTTTTCGAATATCGCGACTCAGGCCAACATATACCACGCCGCGAATATCGCTATTGTAATACCAGTAATTCGCTAAGGCCTCTGACTTTCTGGCCGCAATTAATACGACCTGTTTCCCCTTTACCGCGGATAGCCATTCGCTGTCGCGCCTGATAAATTCGTTTAACGAAGCCGTATTGAGATTGATAAACACGAAATCTCTTCTGATTTTCTCTAGCGACAGATAAATTAATTCGTCGATATCTACAATCAGTTCGGATAATCCTTTATAGAAGTAGGAGTCATGGGCAGACCAAATATACTTATCGGAACAGCTTTTATATTCCATATAGTTTTTAACCTCATAGTCCTTGAAGTAATCATTTTTACAACTTCACTGCTTGCCAGGCCTATAAAGTTAACTGGCGTATTCCATTCCTTTAATAAATCGCCATTAAATAAGACACGCATTACCTATCAATATTGGATAAGCGGGGTTAAACTATAATTATTTTCTGCTTGGCGTTGAATTTAAGTTTTTTCCTATAGAGTGTCAACATGCGGAAAGGCAATGAATTTCGCGCCCAGGTCAATATTTACAAAAACTGAAAATATCGTTTTTTTGAGGAAAGAAAAAAGACATTTATTTTCATAAGGTTATTGGCAATATTACCGTCGATTCTTAGCTGAATTTTATATTACCCAGGATCTTCACCCTATTATGTTAGGAATATTCTTAATGCAGGGCAGAATGAAGTTGTCGAATAAACCAAATTTATTAAAAAATAAAGAATATAAATCCAAAAAGAAGCAACAACCAGGATGATTCACCAACACATAAGACTCATGAATAGATTAACCTGCCGCACAAAATAGTTATGTATATGTTAATACCTGGGGAATGTTGAATGCTAAACAAAGGCAGACGCATTATCTATTCGATATAACAGTTCTCATCAGCAAGATTAAGCGAAGATTGACGAGCGTTCCGGCCGTCAAGGGGCGCCTGGCTCCGCGCCCCCGAAAGCATAGCCGCTTTTCGGCGCTTCGCCAGCGCGCCACGCGCGCTCGGGTGGACCGCTCACCGCCGCCCTTTCCCGCCTGTTCACGGTTTGTTCGCAATACCGTCATCGAAATTTCACATAAAGACCTATTAATAGTGGCCAGTTAATGACGAACCTGGACACTCTTATGAACAGCTCTCTTGCCGCGGTGGCCGAAACTGATTTCCAGCCGTTCACCGATCTCAATGCCGGCCGGCAGCGGAAGGTCTTAAGCGTGCGTAACCTGAGTAAAGCCTACGAGGCTCAGCACAAGGTGCTGGACGGCATCAGCTTTGATCTGCACGCCGGTGAAATGGTCGGGGTTATTGGTCGCTCCGGCGCCGGTAAATCGACGCTCCTGCATGTTCTCAATGGCACCCACAGCGCCAGCGGCGGCGAAATTCTTAGCTACCCGGAAGTCGGTACCCCGCACGATGTCTCCCGGCTGAAAGGCCGCGCGCTCAACGCCTGGCGCAGCCACTGCGGGATGATCTTCCAGGACTTCTGCCTGGTGCCGCGCCTCGACGTACTCACCAACGTTCTGCTGGGCCGCCTCAGCCAGACTTCAACCCTGAAATCGCTGTTTAAAATCTTTCCCGCAGCCGACCGGGCGCGCGCCATTGCGCTGCTTGAATGGATGAACATGCTGCCGCACGCGCTGCAGCGGGCGGAGAACCTCTCCGGCGGGCAGATGCAGCGGGTGGCGATCTGCCGGGCGCTGATGCAAAACCCCGGGATCTTGCTGGCCGACGAGCCTGTCGCCTCGCTGGATCCGAAAAACACTCAGCGCATCATGGATGTGCTGCGCGAGATTAGCGAGCAGGGCATCAGCGTGATGGTCAACCTGCATTCGGTGGAGCTGGTCAGGACCTACTGCACCCGGGTTATCGGCGTCGCCAACGGACAGCTTATTTTTGACGATCACCCCGCCCGGCTGACGCAGGATGTACTGCAGCAGCTGTACGGCGATGACGTTAGCCAATTGCATTAATTTCACTCACACGGGCAAGATAATGAAAAAATATATGACTGGCGCAGTTCGTTTATCCGCAATGGTCGCGGGCATGATGATGGCATGGCAGGCAGCGGCGGCGCAGCCGAAAGAGCTGAATCTGGGCATTCTCGGCGGCCAGAACGCCACCCAGCAAATCGGCGATAACCAGTGCGTGAAGACCTTCCTCGATAAAGAGCTGAACGTGGATACCAAACTGCGTAACTCTTCCGACTATTCCGGGGTGATTCAGGGTCTGCTGGGGGGTAAAGTCGACGTGGTGCTGAGCATGTCCCCCTCCTCTTACGCCTCGGTTTATCTCAATAACCCGAAAGCGGTGGATATCGTCGGCATCGCCGTGGACGACAAAGATCAGTCTCGCGGCTATCACTCGGTGGTGATTGTCAAAGCCGACTCCCCGTATAAAACGCTGGACGATTTAAAAGGCAAAGCCTTTGGCTTCGCCGACCCGGATTCCACTTCCGGGTATCTGATCCCTAACCATGCGTTTAAAGAAAAATTTGGCGGCAACGCCGACAACAAATACAACAACACCTTCTCCAGCGTCACCTTCTCCGGTGGCCACGAGCAGGACATCCTCGGCGTGCTGAATGGCCAGTTCGCGGGGGCGGTGACCTGGGCCTCGATGGTTGGCGATTACAACACCGGCTACACCACCGGCGCGTTCAACCGCCTGATTCGCATGGATCATCCGGATCTGATGAAGCAGATCCGCATTATCTGGCAATCGCCGCTGATCCCGAACGGCCCGATCCTGGTGAGCAATGCGCTGCCGGCGGACTTTAAGGCGAAGGTCGTGGCGGCGGTGAAAAAACTGGATACCGAGGATCACGCCTGCTTTATCAAAGCGATGGGCGGTACTCAGCACATCGGCCCGGGCAGCGTGGCTGATTTCCAGCAGATTATCGATATGAAACGCGAGCTGGTGAGCGCGCGTTAATCCTGCCTCAACGCCGCCGGCTTGCCCTGAGGTGAGCGGCGGCGCTACGTTGAAGATTCCCGACGCATGAAGACGACCCACATCGAATTTGAACGCTATTACCAGCAGGTACGCTCGCGGCAAAAGCGCGATGCCGTCTGCTGGTCGCTGCTGTTGCTGGCGCTCTATTTTGCCGCCGGCAGCGCCGCGGAATTTAATCTGCTGACTATCTGGCACTCGCTGCCCCACTTCCTGGACTATATGGCAGAGACTATTCCGCCCCTGAGCGCCGGCAACCTGTTCGCCGACGTGCAGACCAAAGGGTCGCTGGCCTGGTGGGGCTATCGCCTGCCGATCCAGCTGCCGCTGATCTGGGAAACCCTGCAGCTGGCGCTGGCCTCAACCCTGGTGGCGGTCGCCATTGCCACGGTTTTCGCGTTTCTCGCCGCCAATAACGCCTGGTCCCCGGCGCCGGTGCGCTTTGCCATTCGCGTGCTGGTGGCGTTTTTGCGCACCATGCCCGAGCTAGCGTGGGCGGTGATCTTTGTGATGGCGTTCGGCATCGGCGCGATCCCGGGCTTTCTGGCGCTCATGCTGCATACCGTCGGCAGTCTGACCAAACTGTTCTACGAGGCGGTGGAAAGCGCGCAAAACAAACCGGTACGCGGCCTGGCGGCCTGCGGCGCATCGCCGCTGCAGAAAATTCGCTTCGCCCTGTGGCCGCAGGTGAAACCGCTGTTTCTCTCCTACGGCTTTATGCGGCTTGAAATCAACTTCCGCTCGTCGACCATTCTCGGGCTGGTGGGCGCGGGCGGCATCGGCCAGGAGCTGATGACCAACATCAAGCTCGACCGTTACGATCAGGTGAGCATCACCCTGTTGCTGATCATTCTGGTGGTGTCGGCGCTGGACATGCTGTCCGGTCGTCTGCGCCTGTGGGTACTGGAGGGTAAGAAATGAGCGTCTGGCACATGCAACCGGATATCGCCGCCAGCCGTCGGCAGCATAAACAGCTCTATCAGGTCCAGGGGCGCTACCTGCGCTACGTCGGGCTGGTGGCGCTGGCCTGCGTGCTCTATTACGTCTGGTTTTTTCTGCAGTTCGGCATCAGCGGCGAACAGCTGACCACCGGCCTGCAGCAGATTGGCCGCTATCTGGCGCGGATGTTCGTCTGGCACGACTTCTGGAACTGGCCGTTCGGCTATTACTTCACGCAAATCGGCATTACCCTGGCTATCGTCTTCGCCGGGACGCTCACCGCCACGGTGCTGGCGCTGCTGCTCTCCTTCTTCGCCGCCCGCAACATCATGCGCGGCGTGGTGCTGGGGACCCTCGCCCTGCTGATGCGCCGCCTGTTTGATGTGCTGCGCGGGATCGACATGGCTATCTGGGGGCTGATTTTCGTGCGCGCGGTAGGCCTCGGGCCGCTGGCCGGGGTGCTGGCGATCATCATGCAGGACACCGGTCTGCTGGGACGGCTGTACGCGGAAGGACACGAAGCCGTGGACCGCTCCCCCGGGCGCGGGCTGACCGCCGTGGGCGCGAATGGCCTGCAAAAGCATCGTTTTGGTATTTTTACCCAGTCGTTCCCGACCTTCCTCGCGCTGAGCCTGTACCAGATTGAATCCAACACCCGCTCCGCGGCGGTGCTGGGCTTCGTCGGCGCCGGCGGTATCGGGCTTATCTATGCCGAGAATATGCGCCTGTGGAACTGGGATGTGGTGATGTTTATCACGCTGCTGCTGGTGGCGGTGGTGATGATCATGGACACCCTCTCCGCCTGGCTGCGCCGTCGCTATATCGGCGGCGCCGTAGTGCCGCTGTATCAGGAGGAACGCTAGCGCGCCTTTGTGCCGGGTGGCGGCTGCGCCTTACCCGGCCTACGTTCTTACGACCTGTCGTTAATTTATTCATCATTGTTGCTGAAACTGCCGGTGCTGACGGCCTCAAAATCGCTGAGACGTTCCCGGAAGGCCGGGGCAGCCCGCATGGATGCGGGCTGAGGGCCGTGTTTTGCACGGACGCTGCCTCGGCCCGACCCGAAGCCTGCAGGGATAAGTCGAAGGCACCACGCAGTGGCGATTTTGCTGGCCGGAGCCCGGGGGTACAGGGGGCGGCGGCGACTGGCCGCCCCCTGTGCGCTCCCTGCGCCATAAGGGACATAACGCAGAAGACGAACCGGGAGCGCAAACTACGCTGAAGCCACAGATAACATAAACAACCACACGGCAATGCTTCCCCTCTCCAGGAAACAGTCCGGCTGGCGTTCAGGCCCGTGCAAGCGCAGCGCCGCCGGGCGAGACGCCAGGCGCAGTACCCGTGATGTTGCCGGGTGGCGGCCGCGCCTTACCCGGCCTACAAGTTCCTCTCACAGGCTCACACCCCGTAGGCCCGTGCAAGCGCAGCGCCGCCGGGCAATGACCGCCGGCACGAAGCCGCCTTTATGCCGGATGGCGGCTCACGCCTTATCCGGCCTACAACGACTGAACCCGCAGAAACATTTATCCGCTCCGCTATTCCAGCCGCCAGCTCAGTCTGTAGGCCCGCGCAAGCGCAGCGCCGCCGGGCAACGACCGCCGGCACGAAGCCGCCTTTATGCCGGATGGCGACTCACGCCTTATCCGGCCTACAACGACTGAACCCGCAGAAACATTTATCCGCTCCGCTATTCCAGCCGCCAGCTCAG